>NZ_LIRJ01000436.1:0-6529 GCF_001419745.1 Streptomyces silaceus
GCGTCGGCGGGCAGGCCGAGCCGGTCGGGCCCGAGGGCTATCAGCACGCGCGCGCCGAGCGTCCCGGCCAGCGTGGCGGCGTAGGCCACCACCAGCGTGCGCACGCGCCCGAAGGCCAGCTCGGCGAGCGCGAACGCCAGGATCAGCCGAGGCAGTCCGCCCCACGCCGACAGATCCACGGCGGGCACGAACATCGAGACGGGCGTACGCAGCAGGGACAGCCACAGCGGCTGGTCGGCCCGCACCTCGCTGAGCACGCGCAGCACGTCCGCGCCGAGGGCGGTCTGCTGGAACTCGTGCAGTCCGATCACGGCGACGGCGGCGAAGAGGGCCAGCGCGATCCCGAGGGGCCCGCGCTCCCCCAGCCTGCGGCACGGTCCCGCGACGACGGCCCGCCACTCGCGCAGCAGCCCGTCCAGGCCCCGGCGGGCCAGCCGTGACACCTGCGGCACGAGCGACACCAGCTGTCCATTCTCTTCCGGGGCCGCCACTTTCCTGCGGCGGAGAACGTCGAAGGCCCCAACCGCGAACGGTTGGGTCCTTCGGCTGCCCTTGCGGGCGAGTGCGGAGGATACGAGATTCGCACTCGTGAGGGGTTGCCCCCAACACGCTTTCCAAGTGTTCGCCTGGGGGTTCAGGGAGGGACGGGGGCGTTCTGACCTGGGACGGAGCCGAGAGGCGGACGGTTGATGGACGGTTCTGGACGGGGGTGAATGAGACCAGAACTGAGACCAGAGTGCCGGGTCACACCTTCTTGACGACGATCGACTCCGGAACCAGCTTCTCCAGGTCGTCCACGTCCGAGGTGAAGACGGTGACCTGCCCCTTCTGCTGGCGCGCGACGACGGCGAGCACCGCGTCGATCGCGTACTTGTGGCCATGCAGCTTGGCATCTGCCAGCAAACGGCGGGCTTGGCGAGCCTCGTCCTTTCCGATGTCGGCGACTCTGAGCCGCGAGAGCACCCAGTCCCAGCGTTGCTCGGTGGTTCTGCCGTCGTACGCCTCGATCAGCGTCATCGGAGATGTCACCACCTCGGCTTCACCTCCGGCCGCGAGGTCGAGCCATGCGATCATCTTCCGTTCGCCGCGCACGGCCAGGGACAAGGCTTCGCAGTCGAGTACGAAGACGCGCAGTGGTCGCTGCCCCGGCTCACCGGCCCGCTTCTTCACGCGGCCTCTCCCGCGCCGTGCGTTCCGGCGGCGCGACGGCGCTCGTGCTCGGCGTCGAGCTCCTCCAGTCCCTCGAACGCTGCGGTGCGCTCTTCTTCGGTAAGCGGGCCGTGTTCCTCCTGCAGCCAGTCGGCCAGTTCCCGCAGCCGGTCCCGGTCGCGCTTGAAGCGCAGCGCCTCGGCGACGTACGCCGACAGGCCCCGCTCCGCCGTCTCCGCGCGGATCTCGTCCAGGAGATCCTCGGGAATCGTCACCGTCACCTTCTTCGTCACCATATAAGAGACCATACTCTTGGTATCGCGCTGCTTACCAGTGCGTTCATGTGACCTGATCGGGATCAGACGGTCACGGCGGGGCGAGGGCTGCCGTGGAAGACCTGGCTGGTGTGCCAGGAGCGGTGGGCGGCGGCGATGGGGCGGACGCCCGGCTGGGGACCTATGACCGGACGGCCGGCGAGCGTGATGACGTCGCGGGCGGCGGCACTGCGGCCGACGAAACTCTGCGAGACCAGGATGCGGTGGCCGTCGCCGATGCCGAGAACGCCCTTGTCGAAGAGCTTGTGGTGCAGCGAGCACAGGCACAGCCCGTTGTCGATGTCGTCCGGTCCGTCGAACGCCCACCAGCGCACATGGGCGGCCTCAAGACCGACCGGCACCGCACCGATCCTGCCGTCGTACCCGCAGAAGGCGCACTGGTACTCGTACGCCGTCAGGACAATCTTCCGCATCCGGCGGTCCCGCTGCCTGCGCGCGGCTGAGAGCCGTCCGGTCTCGGCCTCCTCAAGCTCCAGGTCGACGGCTTCGCACAGCTCGCCGTGGAGGGAGGGCGGGAAGTTCAGATCGAGCAGCACCCGAGTCATCCGGCCGAGCAGGGAAGGCTCCCGCCGCAGCGCCGCCCGCAGATCCGGCGTCAGCCGCCCGGCGGCCCCGGTCGCCCGCAGCTCCCTGACCCCGGTCCCGGGGCTGCCCGTCCCGCGCTCGGTGCGCACCTCCCACACTCCGTCACTCACCAGGTGATGGAACGGATAAGCGGGCGTCGTCCGGTTACCGGGCCCGTACTCGGCGAGCAGCCGCCGCAGGTCCTGCTCCACCGCGCTGTACCGCAGCTCGCCGTCGGCGTCCTGCTGGAACCGGCTGAGCGCGTACAGGAACAGCAACGGCTTGTGCGGAGCCCGCACCCCACTCCTCGTCCACTGCCTCAGCTGCGCGGTGCGCTCGATCCAGTCCATGACCGGCGATCGTAGTAGCGGCTGGTCGAACACTGATCCGTGCACGGGATGGGCCAATGGGCCATGCCGAGGGCTACGCGGGCATGACGCCGAGGATGCGGGAGAGGGTGAAGACCCGTTCGTCCTCGCGCAGATGGCACCAGGCATACAGATGGGGCGGGTCGAGATCGAGCTCGCTGAGGGTACGCACGGTCCGGTTGCCCGAGGCGGCGACGTACTCGACCGTGATGGCCGTGCCGGCGTCGACGGCGTGGGCGAGCTGGCGGACATCGCTGTACGTCAGGTTCTTCGCGTACCCGGCGACGATTTCCTCGGTGTCCGTGCCGTAGGGGACCCCGGTGCCGAACGGGTCGGGATCCGGAACTGTCGGCGAGGCGTCCCGCAGCCTGGCGGCCAGGGCGCTCAGGCCGACGTCCACCGGGGTCTCCGTCGGCACAGACCGCCGTCGTGGGCCTGGGAGTGGGGTCGGAGCCGGGGCGGAGGCACGCCGGCGCCGGGTCTTCTCGACGCGTACGGTTCCGTCGGCCTTCTCGGCGACGGGGGCGTAGCCTGCGGCCCGGAGCGCGGCGAGGGTCTTGTCGAGCGGAGTCCGGCAGACCAACACGGTCTGCGCCAGCTGCCGCAGCCCGAGCTCGCCGAGCTTGCGGTGGGCGGCGAGTTCGGCGAGGAGGGCGGGTTCTTCTCCATGGATCACGCAGGCCGCGGGGGCGATGCGCACACGGCCGTGAGCGCGCGCGGTGTCATGGATCAGATACGACAGTGGCTGGGGGAGGGCGCCGACGGCGACGTCGGCCAGGTCGGCGGCGATGGCGTCGGGTGTACGTCCGGTGTCCAGGGCGCCGCGGATGGTGCCCGGGCTGAACCGCCACACGAATGCCGTGCCGACGGCTTCCCGGTCTGCGACGGCGTCCAGCAGGGCGGCCAGGCGGGCTGACGGTGTGCCCGTGACGACGGCGGTGAGGTCCGCGCCGAAGCGGGCCGTGCTGGTGGCCGTCGGCAGCAGCCGCCGACTGGCCGCGGCCAGTGCTTCGCCGTCATCGGCCTGCAAGGCGGCACCGATGCGGGACAGGGAGCCGCGGGCCATCACACCGAGCAGTTCTGCTTCGCGGACCACGGAGGCGAAGGGCGCGGCGTCCTGGGGGAGTTGATGGGTGAACGGACGGTGCCAGGCGACGAGCGGCCCCAGTTCCACAGGGCTCCGCACCCCCTGGTCCGCCGGGAGCGCCACCGCCGCGGCGAGAAGCCCGCCCCGGGCCTGCACGCAGCCGCCACAGGGTGGTGTTCCGGCGAGTGCGGGCAGCGCCTTGCCGTCTCCGTCGCGGGCCTGGGTCGGGGTCAGCGGCAGCGTCCGCCACGCCTGGAGAAGGGTGGTGAGCTGCTCCGCCGGTTCCCGCTCCGCCCAGGCGTCGTAGCCTTCCGTTGCCGCGACCCGGTCACCGTCCCGGGCCAGCAGCCCGGCGTCGTACGCCGTCTCCAGGACGAGGCGTACGACGATGTCGTCGCACTGTGTGGCCTTGCCGATCCGGGACAGCTCACGCGCCCCGACCCCGCCGGACTTCAGACGAGCCGGCGGAGAAGCGGCGCACGCCGCCAGAACCGAGGCGGCGTGGGCGGCGAACGCCGTGGCGGCTGCCGCCGCCTCCCGATCCACCTCCGCCTCGGTGACGGACACCATCTGCACGATGGGCGGGAACGGCTCGAACGGGGCGTGCCAGTCGGCCCCTCGCAGCGCGAGCGTCACCTCGGCCGGCATTCGTGCGGGCCCGTACCCGGAGTACGGGTCCTGGACCAGCAGTCCTCGCTCCAGCGCCCACCGGTCACCCGGTCCGGAGTCGGCCCGTGGGGCCCCGAGCATGAGGAATTGCGTCTGTTCCTGCGTCTGTTCACCCTGGTGACGGGCTCGCCGCTCAAGCAGTTTCCGAGTGGCCACAGGCGCCGAAGCGACCACCGCGGCCACCCGCTCCGGATCACTGTGGTGTTCCAGCAGCGTGGCCAGCCGAGCCTTCTTGGTGGTGCCGGGAGCTGGGATGCCCAGGGCCACCAGCATGCGCCGCAGTTCCTCGGAGGTCGTGTCCGCCAGTAGCCGGGCGAGCGGCGCGTCCAGCCCCAACGGCGAATCCCACGCCTGTCGCAACGGCGCCGCCATGTGGAGCAGCCCTTGGCCGTCCGGCCAGACGAGCGCGTGATCGGCCAGTGTCTCCAGGGCCGAGTCCAGCCCGCGATCGGACTCCGTTTCGGTCACGCCCAGCAGGTCGGCCACAGCAGCACGTGGAACGGGGCCCAATGCCGCCAGCGCCTCAGCCACCTGCAGCTGTGGCAGCGCGAGCTCCGCCAGCACCGGTGCCACCGACGCCGGGCGCTGAAGGCGGTCCGCGAGTTCGCCGAACGATCGTGGCTCCGGCGGGGACACGGCATCCGGGCGAGTCGCCAGGACTCGCTCAAGTCGACCGACTTCCACACCCCTCAGCCACGAGGCCAGAGTTGATCCGCTGGGCTTGTCGATGGGGCACCTCACCAAGACGACGCCGTTGCTCTTCGAACCGGAACCGGTCCTGCACACGCTCCAGAATGGCGCACGGCAGGAGACACCCGCGTCCTGAGGCGGCAGGAAGCCGCCTGTGAGTGAAGGCGTTGCCCTGTCGGTCGACCCGTCAGCGGCAAAGCGAGGTGGTGAAAAGTTCCTTATGCCGGAGAAAAATGAGACCAGAACTGAGACCAGAGCATGCCGAGAACCCCGGCCGCTGAGCGGTCCGGGGTTCTCGTTTCGCCTGTTCAGGCGACTGCGGAGGATACGAGATTCGAACTCGTGAGGGGTTGCCCCCAACACGCTTTCCAAGCGTGCGCCCTAGGCCACTAGGCGAATCCTCCGCCGCAAACAATACAAGACGTTGGAGGGTGCTCGCGAACACGATCCGATCGGAGACCTCCCGACCGCTTCCCGAGGTCGGAACGGTTCCTCCCGGCGTCGCTTCCGCGCCCGGGGATCCGCTAAGGTGAGCGTCAGCCCCTCACGTGGCGCTATCTGACTGAACTCCCCCAGGGCCGGAAGGCAGCAAGGGTAGGTCGGCTCTGGCGGGTGCGTGGGGGGCGCTTTGCGTTGGGGCGGTCCGGGTTGTCAGTGGTCGCCTATAACCTCGTATGCGTGTCGTCTCTCGCGCTGTACCGCCGCTATCGCCCGGAGTCGTTCGCCGAGGTCATCGGGCAGGAGCATGTAACCGACCCGCTGCAGCAGGCGCTGCGGAACAACCGGGTCAATCACGCATATCTGTTCAGCGGCCCGCGCGGCTGCGGCAAGACGACGAGCGCGCGCATCCTCGCCCGCTGTCTCAACTGTGAGCAAGGTCCCACTCCCACCCCCTGCGGCGAGTGCCAGTCCTGCCGCGACCTGGCGAGGAACGGCCCGGGTTCGATCGACGTCATCGAGATCGACGCCGCGTCGCACGGTGGTGTGGACGACGCCCGTGACCTGCGCGAGAAGGCCTTCTTCGGCCCGGCGTCGAGCCGGTACAAGATCTACATCATCGACGAGGCCCACATGGTCACCTCGGCGGGCTTCAACGCCCTCCTGAAGGTGGTCGAGGAGCCTCCGGAGCACCTCAAGTTCATCTTCGCGACGACCGAGCCCGAGAAGGTCATCGGCACGATCCGCTCGCGTACGCACCACTACCCCTTCCGGCTCGTGCCGCCGGGCACGCTCCGGGACTATCTCGCCGAGGTCTGCGGCCGCGAGGCCATGACCGTCGAGGACGGGGTGTTCCCGCTGGTCGTGCGCGCGGGCGCGGGTTCCGTGCGTGACTCCATGTCCGTCATGGACCAGCTCCTCGCCGGCGCCGGCGAGGAGGGTGTGACATACGCCATGGCGACCTCGCTCCTCGGGTACACGGACGGCTCGCTCCTCGACTCCGTGGTCGAGGCCTTCGCCTCCGGGGACGGCGCCGCGGCCTTCGAGGTCGTGGACCGCGTCATCGAGGGGGGCAACGACCCGCGGCGCTTCGTCGCCGACCTCCTGGAGCGGCTGCGCGACCTGGTGATCCTCGCGGCCGTGCCGGACGCCGCCGAGAAGGGGCTCATCGACGCCCCCGCCGACGTCGTCGAGCGGATGCAGGCCCAGGCCGGCGTCTTCGGCGGCGC
>NZ_LIRJ01000436.1:6559-6834 GCF_001419745.1 Streptomyces silaceus
GCGCTCGGTCATGGCCCGCCTCGACCGCCTGGAGCGCGGGGGCAACTTCATGGCGGGCGGCCAGGCCCCCGCGATGGGGTACGTCCCCGGGCCCGAGGCCCACGCGGGCGTGCAGCAGCCCGGCGTCGCCATGCCGCCGCCGGTTCCCCAGGGTCCGCCGGTTCCGCCCGGGGGAGGGCCCGCCGCCGCGCGCGCGGCGGTGCGGGGTTCCGGGGCGCCGCAGGGTGCCCCGACTCCGGAGCCGCAGGCTCCGCCCACTCCCCCTATACACATCT
>NZ_LIRJ01000437.1:0-359 GCF_001419745.1 Streptomyces silaceus
CTCTCGCATCCCCCGCGTCCCGCGCGCCCCCGGCATCCCGTTCGTCGTGTCCGGCCATCGCCGCACCCCTCCCCTCTCGTGCCGCGCCCGCCCCGAGAACTCCGCCGATTATGCAGACCCTCGCTTCAACAGGCCATAACCGGTGACTCGGACCAGGATGGAGAGGGAGGCCCCCCCGGAGGAGCCCCAGCGGGGTCCTCGGGGCCCCGGAGCGCAGGAGGTGTCCATGACGCAGGACGTCAGCGACCGCCCCGTGGGGCCGGGGCCCGATCCCGTGCCGGGGCGGGCCGGCAACGGACATCCGCCCGGCGGCGTACTGGTCTCCATCGGCGCGCTGCTCCTCGGCATGCTGCTCGCCG
>NZ_LIRJ01000437.1:368-2847 GCF_001419745.1 Streptomyces silaceus
GCCGCCCTCGACCAGACGATCGTCTCCACCGCGCTGCCGACGATCGTCAGCGATCTCGGCGGCATGGACCACCTGTCCTGGGTCGTCACCGCGTACATGCTCGCCGCGACGGCCGCGACCCCGCTGTGGGGCAAGCTCGGCGACCAGTACGGCCGCAAGAAGCTGTTCCTCACCGCGATCATGATCTTCCTGGTCGGCTCGGCGCTGTGCGGCATGGCGCAGAACATGCCCCAGCTCATCGGCTTCCGCGCGCTCCAGGGCCTCGGCGGCGGCGGGCTCATGGTGCTGTCCATGGCGATCGTGGGCGACCTGGTCTCGCCCCGGGAGCGCGGCAAGTACCAGGGGCTGTTCGGCGCGGTCTTCGGCGCGACCAGCGTCCTCGGCCCGCTGCTCGGCGGTCTGTTCACCGAGCACCTCAGCTGGCGCTGGGTCTTCTACGTCAACCTGCCCATCGGCGTGATCGCGCTCCTCGTCATCGCCACCACGCTGCACATCCCGGTGCGCGACACGAAGCACACCATCGACTATCTCGGCACCTTCCTCATCGCCTCCGTCGCCACCTGCCTGGTCCTCGTCGCCTCGCTCGGCGGCACGACCTGGGCCTGGGGCTCGCCCCGGATCGTCGGGCTCGCGGTGCTCGGCGCGGTCCTCGCGGCGGCCTTCGTGGCCGTGGAGAAGAAGGCGGTGGAGCCGGTGCTTCCGCTGAAACTGTTCCGGATCCGCACCTTCGCGCTCTCCGCGGTCATCAGCTTCGTCGTGGGCTTCGCGATGTTCGGCGCGATGACCTATCTGCCGACGTTCTTGCAGGTCGTGCAGGGGGTCAGCCCGACGATGTCGGGGGTGCACATGCTGCCCATGGTGTTCGGCATGCTCCTGTCGACGACCGCCTCCGGGCAGATCGTCAGCCGCACCGGGCGCTGGAAGGTCTTCCCCGTGGCGGGCACGGCGGTCACCACGCTCGGCCTGCTCCTGCTGCACCAGCTGAACGAGAACAGCTCCACGGGCGAGATGAGCGCGTACTTCTTCGTCTTCGGCCTGGGCCTCGGCCTGGTCATGCAGGTGCTCGTGCTCATCGTGCAGAACGCCGTCAGCTACGAGGACCTCGGCGTCGCCACCTCCGGGGCGACCTTCTTCCGCTCGATCGGCGCGTCCTTCGGCGTCGCGATCTTCGGCACGATCTTCACCAACCGGCTCGGCGACAAGCTGACCGACGCCCTCGCCGGACAGCAGCTGCCGCCCGGCCTGAGCGTGGGCGCCCTGGAGGCCGACCCGCGCGGCATCGCCCGGCTCCCCGCCGACCTGCGGCCCGGCGCGCTGTCGGCGTACGCGTCCTCGATCACGGACGTCTTCCTGTACGCGGCGCCGGTCGCCCTGCTCGCCTTCGTCCTCGCCTGGTTCCTGAAGGAGGACAAGCTGCGTGGCTCGGTCACGGCGCCCGACCCGACGCAGACGCTGGCCAGCAACCCCGTGGAGCGCTCCTCGTACGACGAGTGCGCGCGGGCGCTGTCCGTGCTCGGCACGCGCGAGGGCCGCCGCGCGGTCTACGAGAAGATCACCGCGCGGGCCGGGTACGACGACCTGCTGCCCGCGTCCGGCTGGCTGCTGCTGCGGATCGCGCGGCACGGGTCCGTCGAGCCCGGGGTGCTCGCCGAGCGCACCACCGTCCCGCTGACCGTCATCACGGCCGCCGCCCGCCAGGTCGAGGAACGGCACCTCGCCGAACGACAGGGCCTGGAGATGATCCTCACCGGGCGGGGCCGCGAGGTCGCGGGCCGGCTCGCCAGGGCCCGCGAGGAGTCGCTCGCCGAACTGCTCGGCGACTGGTGGGGCCCCGAGCGGCCGACCGATCTGGCCCAGCTGGTCGAGGAGCTCAGCGCCGAGCTGTGCGGCTCGGAGTCGGAGCGCCCGCACAACGGTTCGGCGCCGGTCCGCGCGGCCTGACCACCGTCGGCGCGCGGCCCGCGGTCACGTCGGCCCGTGGTCGCGTCGGTCCGCGGTCACGTCAGCGGCTTCGCGAACCAGTGCTCGGAGTACTGGTCGTGGTTGTACGGCTCGGTCTCCTCGTACCCGTGCCGCGCGTACAGCGTGCGGGACTCGATCAGGTCGCCGCGGGTGTCGAGGACCATGCGGGCGGCGCCGAGCGCGCGGGCGGCGTCCTCGGCGGCGGCGAGCAGGGCGGGNNNNAAGACGCGCTTGAGCTCGGCGGTACCGGCGTCGAGGAGCCGCACGCCCGCGGTACCCGCGGGCTCACCGTCGTACCGCGCGACGAGCAGCACACCGCCCGGCGCCGCGAGATCGGCCCCGCTCTCCGCCGCGATCCCGCGCTCCAGCTCCGCGGGGTCGGTCGGCCGCCCGTCGTGCAGCAGATACCAGCGGTCGCTGACCTCGGTGTAATACGTCCGCCAGAGCGCGGCGGCGACGGACGAGTCGTACGCCTCGGGGGCGACGGTCCAGGAGCCGTCCGGCGCGGTGGGGGCGG
>NZ_LIRJ01000438.1 GCF_001419745.1 Streptomyces silaceus
CCGCCGCGCGCCCCTCGGCCGCGTCGCCGGGGCCCGCAGCGGCGACAAGGGCGGGGACGCGAACATCGGCGTCTGGGCGCGCACCGACGACGCCTGGCGCTGGCTCGCCCACGAACTGACCGTCGACCGGCTGCGGGAACTCCTGCCGGAGACCGCGGACGTGACCGTCGTACGCCACGACCTGCCGAACCTGCGCGCCCTGAACTTCGTCGTCACGGGCCTGCTCGGCGAGGGCGTGGCCGCGCAGGCCCGCTTCGACCCCCAGGCCAAAGCCCTGGGCGAATGGCTGCGCGCCCGCCACCTGGACATCCCGGAGGTACTGCTGTGAGCCCCGAAGAAGGTCCCGAGGACCACGCGTCGCCGGAGGTGCGCACGTGACCGTCCTCGCCTCCGCGCTCGACCCGCAGAGCGCCGAGTACGCCGAGCACCGCGAGGCCATGCTGGCCCGGCTCGCCGAGCTGGAGACAGAGCAGGGCAAGGCGCTGGAGGGCGGCGGCGAGAAGTACGTCGCCCGGCACCACAAGCGCGGCAAGCTGCTGGCCCGTGAGCGCATCGAGCTGCTCCTCGACCCGGACACGCCGTTCCTGGAGCTGTCGCCGCTGGCGGCCTGGGGGAGCGACTATCCCGTCGGCGCCTCCATGGTCACCGGCATCGGCGTCGTCGAGGGCGTCGAGTGCCTGATCACCGCCAACGACCCGACCGTGCGGGGCGGCGCCTCCAACCCCTGGACGCTGAAGAAGGCCTTCCGGGCGCACGAGATCGGGCACGCCAACCGGCTGCCGTCGATCCACCTCGTGGAGTCCGGCGGCGCGGACCTGCCCTCCCAGAAGGAGATCTTCATCCCGGGCGGTGCCCTCTTCAAGCACCTCACCCAGTCCTCGGCCGCCGGCATCCCCACCATCGCCGTCGTCTTCGGCAACTCCACGGCGGGCGGCGCCTATGTGCCCGGCATGAGCGACCACGTGATCATGGTGAAGGAGCGGGCGAAGGTCTTCCTCGGCGGTCCGCCGCTGGTGAAGATGGCGACCGGCGAGGAGAGCGACGACGAGTCGCTCGGCGGCGCCGAGATGCACGCCCGCACCTCCGGCCTCGCCGACTACCTCGCCGAGGACGAGCGCGACGCGCTGCGCCAGGCCCGCCGGGTCGTCTCCCGCCTCAACTGGCGCAAGGAGTACGCCGATCCGGACCCGCTCTCCGTCGCGGAACCCAAGTACGACCAGGACGAACTGCTCGGCATCGTCCCCGGCGACCTGAAGAGGCCGTTCGACCCGCGCGAGGTCATCGCCCGCGTCGTCGACGGATCCGACTTCGACGAGTTCAAGCCGCTGTACGGCAGTTCGCTCGTCACCGGGTGGGCCACGCTGCACGGCTATCCGGTCGGCGTCCTCGCCAACGCCCAAGGCGTGCTGTTCAGCGAGGAGTCCCAGAAGGCCGCGCAGTTCATCCAGCTGGCCAACCAGCGCGACATCCCGCTTCTGTTCCTGCACAACACCACCGGCTATATGGTCGGCAAGGAGTACGAGCAGGGCGGCATCATCAAGCACGGCGCGATGATGATCAACGCGGTGTCGAACTCGCGGGTGCCGCATCTGTCGGTGCTCATGGGCGCGAGCTACGGCGCCGGGCACTACGGCATGTGCGGGCGCGCCTACGACCCCCGCTTCCTCTTCGCCTGGCCGAGCGCCAAGTCGGCGGTCATGGGCCCGCAGCAGCTCGCGGGCGTCCTGTCCATCGTCGCCCGGCAGTCCGCCGCCGCGAAGGGACAGCCCTACGACGACGAGGCGGACGCCGGACTGCGCGCCATGGTGGAGCAGCAGATCGAGTCCGAGTCGCTGCCGATGTTCCTGTCCGGGCGGCTCTACGACGACGGGGTCATCGACCCGCGCGACACCCGCACCGTCCTCGGCCTGTGCCTCTCCGCGATCCACACCGCCCCCTATGAGGGCGCGCGCGGCGGCTTCGGCGTCTTCCGGATGTGACCCCATGACTCCTGCGAGGAACTCCCGATGATCACTTCGCTGTTGGTGGCCAACCGGGGCGAGATCGCCTGCCGCGTCTTCCGCACCTGCCGGGAGCTGGGCATCGCCACGGTCGCCGTGTACTCCGACGCCGACGCGGACGCCCTGCACGTGCGCGAGGCCGACACGGCGGTACGCCTGCCGGGCGCGGCGCCCGCCGAGACGTATCTGCGCGGCGACCTCGTCGTGAAGGCCGCGCAGGCCGCGGGCGCTGACGCGATCCACCCCGGCTACGGCTTCCTGTCCGAGAACGCCGGCTTCGCGCGCGCCGTCCTGGACGCCGGCCTCACCTGGATCGGCCCGCCGCCCGGGGCGATCGAGGCGATGGCGTCCAAGACGCGCGCCAAGGAACTCATGGGCATCGCGCCCCTCGGCGACGTCACCGAGGACGACCTGCCCGTCCTGGTGAAGGCGGCGGCGGGCGGCGGCGGACGCGGCATGCGCGTCGTACGCGAACTGAAGGACCTGGCAAGCGAGTTGGCCGCCGCCCGCGCCGAGGCCGCCGGCGCCTTCGGGGACGGCGAGGTGTTCGTCGAGCCGTACGTCGAGGGCGGCCGGCACGTCGAGGTGCAGCTCATGGCCGACGCGCACGGCACGGTGTGGCCGCTCGGCACCCGCGACTGCACCCTCCAGCGCCGCCACCAGAAGGTCGTCGAGGAGTCCCCGGCGCCCGGCCTCGCCCCCGAACTGGTCGAGGAGCTGCACGCGCAGGCCGTGCGCGCCGCCCGCGTCACCGACTACCGCGGCGCGGGCACGGTCGAGTTCCTGGTGGCGAACGGCCGCGCGCACTTCCTGGAGATGAACACCCGCCTCCAGGTCGAACACCCCGTCACCGAGGCCGTGTTCGGCCTCGATCTCGTGGCGCTGCAGATCCGCGTCGCCGAGGGCGAGGCGCTCGACCCCGAGCCGCCGCCCGCGCGCGGCCACGCCGTCGAGGCCCGCCTCTACGCCGAGGACCCCGCGGCGGGCTGGGCCCCGCAGACCGGCACCCTGCACCGCCTCGACGTCCCCGGCGACGTGCGCCTGGACAGCGGCTACGCGGCGGGCGACACCATCGGCGTGCACTACGACGCGATGCTCGCCAAGGCCGTCGCGTACGCGCCCACGCGCGCCGAGGCCGTGCGGAAGCTGGCGGGCGCCCTGGAGCGCGCCGCCGTCCACGGCCCGGTCACCAACCGCGACCTGCTCGTACGCTCCCTGCGCCACCCCGAGTTCACCGGCGCCCGCATGGACACCGGCTTCTATGACCGGCACGCGGCCGCCCTCGCGGCCCCCGCGCCCGACCCGCACGCCCCGCTGGCCGCCGCGCTCGCCGACGCGCACGGCCGCTCCCGGTTCGGCGGCTGGCGCAACCTGCGCTCCCAGCCCCACCTCAAGCGCTATCGCACCGAACCCGACGGCACCGAGCACGAGGTCCGCTACGACCACACCCGCACCGGACCGGTCGCCGAGGGCATCGGCGTCGTCAGCGTGACGGACGCGCTCGTGGTCCTCGAAGTCGAGGGCGTGCGAAGGCCGTTCACGGTCACGCGCTACGGCGACGGGCGCGTCCACGTCACCACGCCCGGGTCGGACACCGCGCTCACCCCGCTGCCGCTGCTCCCCGAGCCGACCGCGCGGCGCGCCCCCGGCTCGCTGCTCGCCCCGATGCCCGGCACCGTCGTGCGCGTCGCCGAGGACATCGCCGAGGGGCGGCCGGTCACCGCCGGGCAGCCCCTCGTCTGGCTGGAGGCCATGAAGATGGAGCACCGCATCTGCGCTCCCGCCTCCGGCACGCTCACCGCCCTGCACGCCGTGCCGGGCCACCAGGTGGAGGTCGGCACGCTGCTGGCCGTCGTACGGGCCGCCGGCCAGGCGCCCGACCAGGACGTCGTACAGGAGGAACAGTCCGCATGAGCACCGCTCGCAGCACCGTCCTCGAAACCGAGGAGCACCAGGCCCTGCGCGCCGCCGTCGCGGCCCTCGGCAAGCGCTACGGCCGCGACTACCTCACCCGCGTCGCCGAGGCCGGCGGCCACCCCGACGAGCTGTGGGAGGACGCCGCCAAGCTCGGCTACCTGGGCGTCAACCTGCCCGAGGAGTACGGCGGCGGGGGCGGCGGAATAGCCGAACTCTCCATCGTCCTGGAGGAGTTGGGGGCGGCCGGCTGCCCGCTCCTGATGATGGTCGTCTCGCCCGCGATCTGCGGCACGGTCATCGCCCGCTTCGGCACCGAGGAACAGAAGCGGGAGTGGCTGCCCGGCCTCGCCGACGGCTCGCGCACCATGGCCTTCGGCATCACCGAGCCGGACGCGGGCTCCAACTCCCACCGCATCACCACCACCGCCCGTCGCGACCCCGACTCCGGCGACTGGCTGCTCACCGGCCGCAAGGTCTTCATCTCCGGCGTCGACATCGCGGACGCCACGCTGATCGTGGGCCGTACGTCGGACGCGCGCACCGGCAACCTCAAGCCGTGCCTGTTCATCGTCCCGCGCGACGCCCCCGGCTTCGAGCGGCGGCAGATCGAGATGGAACTGCACGCGGCGGAGAAGCAGTTCGAACTGGTCCTCGACGACGTGCGGCTGCCCCCGGAGGCGCTCGTCGGCGACGAGGACGCGGGCCTGCTCCAGCTCTTCGCGGGCCTCAACCCCGAGCGGATCATGACGGCCGCGTTCGCGGTGGGCATGGGCAGGTACGCGGTCGCCCGCGCCGTCGAGTACGCCAAGGAACGCAGCGTCTGGAAGGCCCCGATCGGCGCCCACCAGGCCATCGCGCACCCGCTGGCCCAGTCCCACGTCGAACTGGAGCTGGCCCGCCTGATGATGCAGAAGGCCGCGCGGCTCTACGACGAGGGCGACGACACGGGCGCGGGCGAGGCCGCCAACATGGCCAAGCTCGCCGCCGCCGACGCCTGTGTGAAGGCCGTCGACCAAGCCGTGCACACCCTCGGCGGCAACGGCCTCACCAAGGAGTTCGGCCTCGCCTCGCTGATCGTCGCCTCGCGCGTGGCCCGGATCGCCCCCGTCAGCAGGGAGATGATCCTCAACTACGTCTCGCACCAGACGCTCGGCCTGCCCAAGTCCTACTGAACCCCCTGTGTCCTGTCCCGTCCCCGCACGTCCCGCCGAGTCCTTCCGAGGAGCCCCCATGCCCCTGTCCGTCTCCTCCCCGGCGCGCGGCATCGTCACCGTCACCCTGGACTTCCCCGAGCGGCGCAACGCCCTCTCGGCGAAGCTCCTGGCCGCCCTCGCCGAGGCGCTCGACGGCCTCGGCGGGGACCCCGGCGTCCGCGCGGTCCTGCTCACCCACACCGGGACGACGTTCTGCTCGGGCGCCGACCTGAAGGAGCCGCCGGACCCCGCCGCGTTCGTGGCGCTGCTCCGGCGGATCGTGACGCTGCCCCAACCGGTCGTCGCCCGGGTCGACGGGCACGTGCGGGCGGGCGGCCTCGGGCTGCTCGGCGTCTGCGACCTGGCGGTGGCGGGGCCGGGGGCGTCCTTCGCGTTCACGGAGGTGCACATCGGCGTCGCCCCCGCCGTGATCTCCCTGCCGCTGCTGCCCCGCCTCGACCCGGGCGCGGCCTCCCGCTACTTCCTCACCGGGGAGCGCTTCGACGGCGCGGAGGCGGCGCGGATCGGCCTGGTGACGGCGTACGCGGCCGACCCGGACGAGGCGCTCCGGCCGCTGCTCGACGGGCTGCGGGCGGCGGCGCCGGGTGCCCTGGCCGAGACGAAGAAGCTGCTCACGGCTAGGGTGCTCGACGCATTCGACGACCAATCGGAGGCCGTCATGGCCCTGTCCGCGCGGCTCTTCGGCTCCGCCGAGGCGCGCGAGGGGATGACGGCGTTCCTCGAACGACGGGAGCGCCCATGGGTGCTGTGACCGCCGCCGACCGCGCGCCCAAGCAGGACCGCAGCCGCGCCACCCGCCAGAAGCTCCTGGAGGCCGCGGTGTCCTGCCTCGCCGAGCACGGCTGGGGCGGCTCGACGGTCTCGGTGGTCGCCGAACGGGCGGGCGTCTCGCGGGGCGCGGCGCAGCACCACTTCCCGACCCGCGAGGACCTCTTCACGGCCGCGGTGGAGTACGTCGCCGAGCAGCGCTCCACGGCCCTGCGCGCCCTCCCGGCACAGGACCGCGCCTCGGTGGTCGCGGCCCTCGTCGACCTCTACACGGGTCCGCTGTTCCGCGCGGCGCTCCACCTGTGGGTCGCCGCGTCCAACGAGCCCCAGCTGGGCTCCCGGGTCACGGAACTGGAATCCCGCGTGGGCCGCGAGACGCACCGCATCGCGGTGGAGCTCCTCGACGCGGACGAGTCCCGCCCCGGCGTCCGCGAGACGATCCAGGGCCTCCTGGACATGGCCCGCGGCCTGGGCCTGGCCAACCTCCTGACGGACGACGGCGCCCGCCGGGAACGGGTGGTGGCGCAGTGGACGGTCCTGGTGGAGTCGGCACTGGGCTGACGAGGGGGCCGGGCCGACGAGGGGCTGGTGGATCCAGCCCCTCCGGCGTCCGCGGAGCGGGGTCCGGGGGCGGCGCCCCGGGACATCAGCTCACGGAGACCTCAGCGGGCGATCTCGTCGAACCCCTCGATCGCCTGCGGCGCCCTGCTGCCGGGCCCCACGTACCGCGCCGAGGGACGGACAAGACGGCCCGTCCGCTTCTGCTCCAGGATGTGCGCCGACCACCCCGCGGTCCGCGCGCACGTGAACATCGACGTGAACATGTGCGCCGGCACCTCGGCGAAGTCGAGGACGATCGCCGCCCAGAACTCCACGTTCGTGGCGAGCACCCGGTCGGGCCGCCGCGCGTGGAGCTCGTCGAGGGCCGCCTTCTCCAGCGCCTCCGCGACCTCGAAGCGGGGCGCGCCCAGCTCACGGGCGGTCCGCCGCAGCACCCGGGCCCGCGGGTCCTCGGCCCGGTACACCCGGTGCCCGAAGCCCATGAGCCGCTCCCCGCGGTCCAGGGCCTGCTTCACGTACGCCACGGCGTCCCCGGTGCGCTCGATCTCCTCGATCATGCCGAGGACCCGGGACGGGGCACCGCCGTGCAGCGGCCCGGACATCGCCCCGACCGCCCCGCTCAGCGCCGCCGCCACGTCCGCCCCGGTGGACGCGATGACGCGCGCGGTGAACGTGGAGGCGTTCATGCCGTGCTCGGCGGCCGAGGTCCAGTACGCGTCGACGGCCTGGACGTGCTTGGGGTCGGGCTCCCCGCGCCACCGCTTCATGAACCGCTCGACGACCGTCTCGGCCTTGTCGATCTCCCGCTGCGGCACCATCGGCAGCCCCTGTCCGCGCGCCGACTGGGCGACGTAGGAGAGGGCCATGACGGCGGCGCGGGCCAGGTCCTCGCGGGCCTGCTCCTCGCTGATGTCGAGCAGCGGACGCAGGCCCCAGACGGGCGCGAGCATCGCCAGGGCGGACTGGACGTCGACGCGGATGTCGCCGGAGTGCACCGGGATCGGGAAGGGCTCGGCGGGCGGCAGGCCGGGGTTGAAGGCGCCGTCGACGAGCAGGCCCCACACGTTCCCGAAGGAGACATGGCCGACCAGGTCCTCGATGTCGACGCCGCGGTAGCGGAGCGCACCGCCTTCCTTGTCCGGTTCGGCGATCTCCGTCTCGAACGCGATGACTCCTTCGAGTCCAGGTACGAAGTCGGACATCAGGCGGCTCCTCGTGATGGGTTCGACATGATGGTTTCGAGAGATGGGGTTGCGATCAGCTCATGACCATGCGTCAAAAATGGGCGATTTCGGTCCGGTTCCACGGTCGAATACGTCGGGCCCCGGCGTATTCGGCGACTCGCGGTCCGGAACGGTCACCCCGGTGATGCCCCGTGAGGCTGGTGGTCACCCAACCGATGCGGCAGCAGGACGATATCCCTTGGTGCCACCTTTGGCGATGGAACGCGGCACTCAGTGCCACACGTCACCTCCCCGAAGTGCCGTGCACCCCGTCGGACACCCCTTCGTATACGGCAAGATGACCGCGTGACCGACTCCAGTGCACCGGCCGACATGCGACAGCAGTACGCCAGCGAGGGGCTCCTTGAAGGCGAGCTGCCCGCGGGCCCCATGGACCAGTTCGCGCTCTGGTTCAAGGAGGCGGCGCGCGAGCGGGACGCCGTCGCCGAGCCGAACGCCATGGTCGTCTCCACCGCCGACGCCGAGGGCCGCCCCAGCTCCCGCACGGTGCTCCTGAAGGGCTTCGACGAGCAGGGCTTCGTCTTCTTCACCAACTACGAGTCCCGCAAGGCCCGTGAGCTGTCCGCCAGCCCCTACGTCTCGCTGCTCTTCCCCTGGCACCCCATGGCCCGCCAGGTGATCGTCACCGGCACGGCGGCGCGCGTCGGGCGCGAGGAGACCGTCGCCTACTTCCGCACCCGTCCGCACGGCTCCCAGCTGGGCGCCTGGGCCAGCGCCCAGTCCTCCGTGCTCGCCTCGCGCGACGAACTGGACCGTGCGTACGCCGACTTGGCCGCCCGCTACCCGGAGGGCGAGCAGGTGCCCGTGCCCCCGCACTGGGGCGGCTTCCGGGTCACCCCCGAGACGGTGGAGTTCTGGCAGGGCAGGAGCAACCGCCTGCACGACCGCCTGCGGTACGTGCGCACGGGCGCCGGCCTGGCCGCGTGGCGCGTCGAACGCCTCAGCCCCTGAGGGGCCGGCCGGGCGCCGCTACCCGGTCAGGACCCCGTCCAGAAACGGTTCGATCGCGGCCCGCCACGCGCTCGGCTGGTCGTAGTGGACCAGGTGGCCCGCGTCGGCCACCTCCGCGTACTCCCCGCGGGGCAGCACGCGGACCATCTCCTGGGACTCGGCCCGGCCCAGCTCGCCGTCCTGGCCGCGCACGACCAGTGCCGGGCAGCGGACCTGGATCAGCTCCTCCCAGTGCGCGTCGTGCACCCAGGTCTCGCGGGACCTGAGCATCTGCGTACGGTCGAAGACGGGCCGCCAGCCGTCGGGGCCCTCGGCCATCACCTCGGCGAAGAACTCGCCGCGCGCGGGGTTGGGGCGCTCCACCCAGGGGTCGTCCTCGCCGAACCACTTGCGGACGTCGGCGAGCGTGGCGAACGGGACCGGCCAGGACTTGAACCAGTCCTCCCACTCGCGCTGCGAGGCGGCGCCGAGCGCGGAGGCCCGCATGTCGCAGATGATCAGGCCCCGGACGAGGTCGGGGCGGCGCGCGGCGAGCTGCCAGGCGGTGAGCGCTCCCATGGAGTGGCCGATGAGGACGGCGGGCGCCAGGTCGAGCCCGACGAGGGCGGCCTCGGCGTCGTCGACGTAGGCCTCGCGGGTGTAGGGGCCGTCGGCGGGCTTGTCGCTCTGGCCGTGGCCGCGCTGGTCGAGGGCGACCGCGCGGTGCCGCTCGGAGAGCCAGCGGGCGGTGCCCGCCCAGTGGGAGGCGCGGCCCATCAGGCCGTGGAGTAACAGCACCCCGCCCGGCGACCGCTCGGCCTCCCTGAGCTTGGGAGGGTCGGCGTACTCCCAGGCGGCGAGGCGTACGCCGCCCGCGCCCGTCACGTCGATGCGCCGCACCATGATTCCTGGCACCCCCCTGGAGTCAGCTCGGGATCCACGCCTGTCCTGCCCTGCACCCCCGCACGCTATCGAACTCCCTTTCGAAAGCGACCGGATCGCCGGTAACACCCCTCGTTCGGGTGACCAGGCTCAAGGATTGACCGGCGTTGCCGAGGGGAGATCTTCACCGGGAGGCGGGCCGCTCGGGGAAACCGGTCCGAGGGGGATGACCCTGAGAGCTCGGGGCTCCGGGTCAGCACAGGGGAGGATGGGCCCCGGCGCTCTTGGGCGCCGGGGCCCTCACCCCGATCATCCTGTCCGCGGGGCGTGCGCAGGCTCCCGCAGGTCCGTCCGCGCTCACCAGTCGGGCACATCCTCCTGCCCCCTCTCCGGCCGCGCGGCCAGACCCCGGCGCGGCCATGGTCAAGAGCCCTCAGGTCATATGCCTCTCGCGACAGCCTCGCACGCAAAACGCTCGACCGCTGCGATTCCACACACTGAATCTTGGACTCCGCGAGATCTCGTGAAGAGAGCGGAGCCTTGTCAACTTCCTCTATAACAACGGGAGTTGACTCGGATCCGGCGCCGGCGCCCACCGGGCACCGGCCACGGCCGCGGCGGCAGGACCGCCGGCGGCGCGGCCGCGCCTCAGCGCTTGGCGACGAACACGTGCGAGGCGACCTCCGCCGTGAGCTCCGCGGCCTCGCCGCTGCTGCCCACGAGCACACCGCCCGCCGACTCCGTCACGCTCACCACGGAACCCGGCTGCACACCCGCCCGCCGCAGCGTGTACATCAGCTGCGCGTCCGTCTGGATCGGCTCGCCGATCCGGCGGACGACGACCGTCTTGCCCTCGGCGCCGGGGTCGAGCTCCGTCAGCGAGACCATGCCCTCGTCCAGGAACGGGTCCGCGCCGTCCTTCTCGCCCAGCTCCTCAAGGCCCGGGATCGGGTTGCCGTACGGCGACTCGGTGGGGTGGCGCAGCAGCTCCAGGACGCGGCGCTCCACCGCCTCGCTCATCACGTGCTCCCAGCGGCACGCCTCGGCGTGCACCTGCTCCCACTCCAGCCCGATCACGTCGACGAGCAGGCACTCCGCCAGGCGGTGCTTGCGCATCACACGGGTGGCCAGACGGCGGCCCTCCTCGGTGAGCTCCAGGTGCCGGTCGCTGGCGACCGCCACCAGGCCGTCGCGCTCCATGCGCGCCACGGTCTGGCTCACCGTCGGTCCGCTCTGGTCGAGCCGCTCGGCGATCCGGGCGCGCATGGGGACCACACCTTCCTCCTCGAGCTCGAGGATGGTGCGCAAATACATCTCAGTGGTGTCAATCAGCCCCGACATCGGTGCCCCTCAGAATTCGCTCGTGCGCTGGCCCTGCCCTCAATTCTGACGCATACCTCCGACAACCGTGCCGTGCCGGGGGAAAACCCCGCGGGGACAGGCCCGCGACGGTGTTGACAGGGCACTGGTCCAGACCGCAACGTGATGCGAATGAGCGCCATGAGCGAGAGCAGCCCGAGCGGCGGAAGCGGCGAGAGCAAGCTGGCGGGCCGGTATTTCGACGCCGCGATCGGCCTGCTCCAGAAGGTCCGCGACGAGGAGTCCGGGCACGTCGCCGAGGCGGGCGCGCTGCTCGCCGACGCGGTCGAGGCCGGCGGGCGCCTCTTCGCCTTCGGCGCCGGGCACTCCTCGCTCGCCGCGCAGGACGTCGTCTATCGCGCGGGCGGCCTCGCCCTGATCAACCTCCTCGCCGTGCCCGGCGTGGTCGGCGTCGACGTGATGCCCGCCACCCTCGGCTCCGCCCTGGAGCGCGTCGACGGCCTCGCGGGCGCCGTCCTCGACTCCTCGCCCGCCCGCCCCGGCGACGTACTCGTGATCATCTCCCTGTCCGGGCGGAACTCGCTGCCCGTGGAGATGGCCATGAACGCCCGCGCGCTGGGCCTGAAGGTCATCGGCGTGACCTCCGTGGCGTACGCGACGGAGACGAAGTCGCGGCACGTCTCGGGCACCTTCCTCAAGGACCACTGCGACGTCGTGGTCGACTCCAAGATCGCGGTGGGCGACGCGGAGCTGTCCCTCGACGGCGTCGACGCGCCGTTCGGGCCCGCCTCCAGCGTCGTCACGAACGCGCTCATGCAGGCCATGACCGCCGCCGCGATCGAGCGCCTCGCCGCGCGCGGCGTCCAGCCGCCGCTGCTGCGCTCCGGGAACGTGGACGGCGGCCACGACTGGAACGGCCGGGTCTTCCAGGAGTACGGCGACCGGATCTTCTACCGCCACTAGGGCCCCTCGGGGCCGTCGGGGCGAGGGAACTCCACCCGCACCGTCAGCCCGCCGCCCGCGCCGTTCGCCGTCGCCGACGCCCGCGCCCCGTGGGCCCGCGCGATCGCCGCGACGATGGACAGGCCGAGCCCGGCGCCCTCCCCGCGCGCGTGGGTGCGCTCGTGCAGCCTGCGGAAGGGCTCGAAGAGGTGCGGGACCGTGTCGGCGGGGACCTCCGGACCGGTGTTGGACACCTCCAGGACGCCGTCCGCCGCCGTGCGGACGTCCACCCGGCCGCCCTTGACGTTGTAGCGGACCGCGTTCGCCACGAGGTTGTGCACCAGGCGGTCCAGGAGCACGCCGTCGCCCTCCACCGTCAGCGGCTCCGCCCGCACCCGCACCGCGACCCCGTGCCCGGCGGCCTCCTCGGTGAGCCCCTCCGCCACCGCGTGCGCCAGGACGTCCACCGCGACGCCCTCGCGCCGGTCCAGGCCCTGCTCGGACGCCGCGAGCAGCAGCAGCCCCTCGATGAGGTGCTCGCCGTCGTCGGCGACGGAGATCAGCTTCGTACGGATCCTCGCCACCCGCGCCGCGTCCGGCTCCCCGGCCAGACCGATCTCGGCCGCCGCCCGCTGCACCGCGAGCGAGGTGCGCAGCTCGTGCGCCGCGTTCGCCGCGAACCGCTGCTGCGCGCCGACCAGCCGCTCTATCCGGTCCAGCATCTCGTCGAAGGTGTCGGCGAGCCGCTTCAGCTCGCCCGGCGGGGCGTCCAGCGCGATGCGCTCGTGCAGATTGGCCCCCGACAGGCGCCGTGCCGTCCCGGTGATCACGCCGACCGGGCGGAGCACCCGGCCCGCCATCCACCAGGCCAGCGCGATCGACAGGACGGCGTACGCGGCGAACACGATCGCCGACACCGTCAGGAGGCGGTTCAGCGCCGCCTCGCCCGCGAGATCGCTGATCCTCGTGACGGCGAGTCCCTTGATCGTCTCCATCTCCTGGGACGTGGGGCGGGCCGACCCCGCGTCGGTCGGCGTCAGCGAGGAGGCGGGCACCGGCACCCCCGGCACCGTCCGCCACGGAGGCACCGGCCCCCGGGGCACGGCCGTGGTCACCGCCGTGCTGATGGAGGAGTACAGGCCCTGCTGCACCAGCAGGTACACGACCCCGGTCAGGAGCGCCCCCGCGAGGACGAGGAGACCGCCGTACAGCGTGGTGAGCCGGGCCCGCTCGCCGCTGACGCGGGCCCTCACCGGGGGCTCCGCGCGCCGCCGCCCGAGATGCGGTACCCGGCCCCCGGCACCGTCTCCACCACCGGCGGCTCGCCCAGCTTCGCGCGCAGCTTGGAGAGCGTGACGCGCACCGCGTTGGTGCGGTAGCTGGTGTCCTCCTCCCAGACCTGCTCGATCAGGTCCTCGCCGCTGACCACCGCGCCGTCCGCCCGCAACAGCGCCTCCAGGACCGCGAACTCCTTGCGGGACAGCGCCAGATGGCGCCCGTCCCGGCTGGCCTGGCGGCGCGCGGTGTCCAGGACGAGGCCCGCCCGCTCGATGACCGGCGGCAGCGCGGGGCGCGCGCGGCGGCCGAGCGCGAGCACACGCGCGAGCAGCTCGTCGTACGCGAACGGCTTGGTGAGGTAGTCGTCCGCGCCGAGCCCCAGACCCGCCACGCGGTCACGCACCGTGCCCGACGCCGTCAGCATCAGGACCCGGGTCAGCAGCCGCTGCTCGACGACGCGGCGGCACACCTCGTCGCCGTGCACGCCCGGCAGGTCGCGGTCCAGGATCATCACGTCGTACTCGCCGAGCTGGAGTTTGCGCAGCGCGGTGAGGCCGTCGGCCGCGACGTCGACGGCCAGCGCGTCGCGGCGCAGCCCGTCGGCGATCATCTCGGCCAGGAATTCCTCGTCCTCCACCAGCAGTACGCGCATGCCGCCCTGTGTACCGGAGAGTGACCTTTCGCCGGTGTAAGCGTCCCCGTTGAGAGAAACGAAATCCCGCTTCCCGCCAGCCTGTGCGCGTCACGCACGCCACCTGTGAAGGGGAAGCCATGAGGACCGTCACCAAGGCCACCAGGACCCGCGCCCGCTCAGTGGCGCTCGCGTCCGGGTTCGCCGCGCTCGCCCTGTTCGCCGGCGCCTGCTCGGCGGACTCCGGCTCCGGGTCCGACGCGGACTCCACGGGCAACAGCGCCGACGGCGGCAAGGGCGCCGAGGCCGACAAGGCCTACAAGCAGCGCGAGTGCCTGCGCAAGAACGGGCTGGACGTGCCCGAGCCCAAGTCCGGTCAGGACAGCCGCGGCCTCACCATCGGCGGCGACATGAGCAAGGAGAAGATGGAGGCCGCCATGAAGAAGTGCGGCATGGGCGGCGGCTCCAAGGGCGGCGGAGTCTCGCAGGCCGACAAGGACAAGATGCTCAAGTACGCCCAGTGCATGCGCAAGAACGGCTACGACATGCCGGACCCGAAGTTCGACGGCGGGGCCATGCAGGCCCAGCCCATGCCCCGGGGCGCCGAGGCCAAGAAGATGGAGAAGGCCGCCGAGGCGTGCAAGGGCATCGTCAAGTGAGGCGCCGCACCGCCGTCGTCGCCACCGTCGTGGCCCTCCTCGCCGTCACCGGCGGCGGGATAGCCGTCACCGCCCTCGCCGACGCGGGCGGCGGAGGCGGCAGTTCCGCCGAGCGCGGCGCGGGGCTCCCGCCGGCCACCGCGTCCGTCGAGCGCGGCGACCTCAGCAGCGGCAGCCAGGTCGACGGCACCCTCGGCTACGCCAAGGAGCGCAAGGTCAACGCCGGTACGACGGGCACGCTCACCTGGTCCGCGGAGACCGGCGCCACGGTCGGCAGGGACGACCGCCTCTACGAGGTCAACGGCGCGCCGGTCCGCCTCATGTACGGCACCGAGCCGATGTACCGCACGCTGAAGCCGGGCGACAAGGGCAACGACGTGCGCCAGCTGGAGGAGAACCTGGTGGCGCTCGGGTACGGCGCCGGGCTCGCCGTCGACGACACGTACACCGACGGCACGGCCGCCGCCGTCACACGGTGGCAGAAGGCCCACGACCGCAAGCAGACCGGCCGTGTCGGGCCCGAGCAGATCTCCTTCCAGCCGTCCTCGGTCCGCGTGAAGTCCGCCGAGTCCTCCGTCGGCGACCAGGTCGCCCCCGGCAGGCCGGTGCTCGCCACGACCGGCTCCGAGCGTGTCGTCCGCGTCCAGCTCGACGTCTCCGACGGCGGCCTGGCGAAGAAGGGCGCGAAGGTCACCGTCACGCTCCCCGACGGCACCACCGCCAAGGGCCGGGTCGCCTCCGTCGGCAAGACCGCCAAGCCCGGCGACGACCCGTCCGACAAGTCCCCCAAGATCACCGTCACCGTCACCTTCGACGACCCCGGCGAGGTCGGCGGCTTCGACCAGTCGCCGGTCACCGTGAACCTCACCGGCGAGACCCGCGAGGACGTCCTCTCGGTGCCGGTCAACGCGCTCCTCGCGCTGCCCGGCGGCGGCTTCGGCGTCCAGGTCGTCGACGGCGGCCGCACGCGCGACGTGAAGGTCGGGCTCGGCATGTTCGGGCAGGGCCGGGTCGAGGTGACCGGCGGGGGGCTGCGGGAAGGAATGAAGGTCGGGGTGCCGAAGGCATGAGTACCGCCGAAGGTCCCTCCTCCGTCGTCGAGTTGAGAGGGGTCACCAAGGAGTACCCCGGTGGTGTCGCCGCCCTGCGCGGTGTCGACCTGAGCGTCGGCGCCGGTGAACTCCTCGGCATCGTCGGGCCCTCCGGGTCCGGGAAGTCGACCCTCCTGCACATCGTCGGCACCCTCGACCGCCCCACCGCGGGCACCGTCGCCATCGCCGGACACGACGTCGCCGCGCTCGCCGACCGCAGCCTGTCCGCGCTGCGCGCCCGGCACATCGGCTTCGTCTTCCAGGCGTTCCACCTCGTCCCCGGCGTCAGCGCCCGCGACAACGTCGCCGAAGGCCTGCTCTACTCCGGGCTCTCCCGCGCGGAGCGCCGCCGCAGGGCCGCGTACGCCCTGGAGCGCGTCGGCCTCGCCGACCGTATGAGGCACCGCCCACACGAGCTCTCCGGCGGCCAGAAACAGCGCGTCGCCATCGCCCGCGCGGTCGTCGGCGAACCGGACCTGCTGCTCGCCGACGAACCCACCGGCGCGCTCGACTCCGAGTCCGGCGAGGCCGTCATGGCGCTGCTGCACGACCTCAACGCGGAGGGCGCGACCATCGCCGTCATCACCCACGACACGGAGATCGCCGAGCGGCTGCCGCGGCAGGTGCGGATCAAGGATGGGCGGATCGTCGCGGACACGCGGGCGGGGGTGGTGGCGGCGTGAAGCACCGTACGTACGGAAAGCGGGGGAAGCTCAGGGCCGCGCGGCTCGGGCCCCGTGACGTCCTCCACGTCGGCTCCGCCGGGCTGCGCAGCCGGCCCGTGCGGGTCGTCCTGTCCGCGCTCGGCATCGCCATCGGCATCGCGACCATGGTCGCGGTGGTGGGCATCTCCTCCTCCAGCAAGGCCCAACTCATGCGGGAACTGGACGCGTTGGGAACGAACATGCTGGTCGCCTCGCCCGGCGAGGCGATGTTCTCCGGCGAGAAGGTGACGCTGCCGCGCGACGCGGCGGGGCGGGTCGCGCGGGTCGACGGTGTCGAGGACGTGGGCGCGACCGGCGATCTCGACCGTTCGGTGCGGCGCAGCGAGAAGATCCCCGAGGACGAGACCGGCGGGATCTCCGTGAAGGCGTCCACGGAAGGGCTGTTGAAGGTGCTGCGCGGCGAGATCGCGCACGGCAGCTGGTTCAACGCGGCGAACAGCCGCTATCCGTCGGTGGTCCTCGGCCATGTGGCGGCCAAGCGGCTCGGGATCACGTCGCCGGGGCAGCAGGTCTGGATCGACGACCGCTACTTCACGGTCATCGGCATCCTCGACGCACTGCCGCTCGCGCCCGACATCGAGCGGTCGGCGCTGACCGGCTGGGACGCGTCGGAGAAGCTGCTCGGCTTCGACGGGCGTCCGACGTCGGTGTACGAGCGTTCCTCCGACGCCTCCGTGGGCGAGGTGCGCAAGCTGCTCGCCGCGTCGATCGACCCGGAGAGCCCGCGCAACGTCCAGGTCACCGATCCGTCGGCGGCGCTCCAGGCGAAGGCGGCGACGGAGGGGGCGTTCTCGACGCTGCTGCTGGGTCTGGGCGGCATCGCGCTCCTGGTGGGCGGCGTGGGCGTCGCCAACACCATGATCATCTCCGTTCTGGAGCGCCGCCACGAGATCGGCCTGCGCCGTTCGCTGGGGGCGACGCGGGGGCAGATCCGGGTGCAGTTCGTGACGGAGTCGCTGATGCTGTCGGGCCTGGGAGGCGTGGCGGGCGTCGCGCTCGGCGCGGCGGCTACGGCGGCGTACGCGGTGTCGGGCGGCCTGCCGTGGGTGGTTCCGCCCTGGTCGATGGCGGGCGGCTTCGCGGCAACGCTGGCGATAGGCACGGCAGCGGGCCTGTACCCAGCGGTCCGCGCCTCCCGCCTCTCCCCAACCCTGGCGCTGCACGCGGTGTAGGGGGGGCGGCCTGACGCCCGCGCCTGTTGTCCGTCGGTGGTGCGGGTGCGTGGGCGTCTGCGCCTTGGCGGTGCTGCGCGGGTGCTTCGTCTGTGGGGCGGGGCCG
>NZ_LIRJ01000439.1 GCF_001419745.1 Streptomyces silaceus
GCGGCGGGGGCGGGGGGGGGGGGGGGGGGGGGGGGGGGGGGGGGGGGGCCGGGGGGGGGGGGGGGCGGCCGGTACCGGGGCCGCGCGTCGCGGGCCCCGGGTCGTGCCGTACGGCCCGCGCCGACGGCCGTGCGGCCCGGGTGGTGCCGTACGGCCCGCGCCGATGGCCGTGGGGTCCCCGCGCCGACGGCCGCACGGTCCGCGGCGTCAGCCGCGGATGATCGCCAGGGCCTCGTCCCGCACGCGCCCCATGGTGTCCTCGTCGCGCGCCTCGACGTTCAGACGGAGCAGCGGCTCGGTGTTGGAGGCGCGGACGTTGAACCACCAGTCGGCGGTGGTCACCGTCAGGCCGTCCAGCTCGTCCAGGGTGACGCCGTCCTTGCCCTCGTACGACGTCCTGATCGCGGCGAGGCGGGCGGTCTGGTCGTCGACCGTGGAGTTGATCTCCCCGGATCCCGCGTAGCGGTCGTACTGGGCGACGAGGCCGGAGAGCGGGCCGTCCTGTCCGCCGAGGGCCGCGAGGACGTGGAGGGCGGCGAGCATGCCCGTGTCCGCGTTCCAGAAGTCCTTGAAGTAGTAGTGCGCGGAGTGCTCGCCGCCGAAGATCGCGCCGGTCTTGGCCATCTCCTCCTTGATGAAGGAGTGGCCCACGCGGGTGCGGACCGGCGAGCCGCCGTTCTCCTTCACGACCTCCGGGACCGACCAGGAGGTGATGAGGTTGTGGATGACCGTGCCCTTGCCGCCGTGCCGGGCGAGCTCGCGGGAGGCGACCAGGGCGGTGATGGCCGACGGGGAGACCGGGGCGCCGTGCTCGTCGACGACGAAGCAGCGGTCCGCGTCGCCGTCGAAGGCGATGCCGAGGTCGGCGCCCTCCTCGCGCACCCGCTTCTGCAGGTCCACGATGTTGGCCGGGTCCAGCGGGTTGGCCTCGTGGTTGGGGAAGGTGCCGTCCAGCTCGAAGTACATGGGGACGAGGTCCAGGGGCAGGCCCTCGAAGACGGTGGGGACCGTGTGCCCGCCCATGCCGTTGCCCGCGTCGACGACGACCTTCAGGGGGCGGATGGCGGTCAGGTCGACCAGGCCGCGCAGGTGCGCGGCGTAGTCACCGAGGGTGTCGCGCTGGGTGAGCGTGCCGGGGGTGGCGGCGCTCTCGGGGGCGCCGGTGTCCCGCCAGCCCTCCACGAGGGCGCGGATCTCCGCGAGGCCGGTGTCCTGGCCGACGGGGGCGGCACCCGCGCGGCACATCTTGATGCCGTTGTACTGGGCGGGGTTGTGCGAGGCCGTGAACATGGCGCCCGGCAGGTCCAACGCGCCCGAGGCGTAGTACAGCTGGTCCGTGGAGCACAGGCCGATCTCCGTCACGTCCACGCCGAGGGCGGCGGCGCCGCGCGCGAAGGCCCGCGAGAGGCCCGGCGACGAGGGACGCATGTCGTGCCCGACCACGATCGCGTCGGCGCCCGTGACCTGCACGAAGGCCGCACCGAAGAGCTCTGCCAGCGACTCGTCCCACTGATCCGGGACCACCCCGCGCACGTCGTACGCCTTCACGATCTGGGACAGATCAGCAGTCACGGCCAACCCTCTCTGGAGGTTCTGCGAGTTCAGCGGTTGCGGGCAGCGCGTGGTCGTGCCGCGCCGGCCACCCCAAAGCTACCCGCAACGGCCGACAAGCTGCTGCGACCGGTGCCAAGCCGGCCCCGGGACCGGCGCCAGGTCCTCACGGGCGCCCCCTCACGGGCGCCCGTGAGGGCCTACGGCAGCATCCAGCCGAGCACCGCCGTGCTCTGTCCCACCACGATCAGGCACATCACGAGGAGCAGACCGAGGCTCCAGGGCAGCACCTTGCGCAGCAGGTCGCCCTCCTTGCCCGCGAGTCCGACGGCGGCGCACGCGATCGTCAGGTTCTGCGGCGAGATCATCTTGCCGAGGACGCCGCCCGAACTGTTGGCGGCGGCGAGGAGTTCGGGCGAGAGGCCGGACTGCTGGGCCGCCGTCACCTGGAGTGCGCCGAACAGCGCGTTGGCCGAGGTGTCGGAGCCCGTCACCGCGACGCCGAACCAGCCGAGCACGGGTGACAGGAAGGCGAGCCCCGCGCCGGCGGCGGCCACGTAGTGCCCGATCGTGGCGGCCTGCCCGGAGAGGTTCATGACGTACGCGAGGGCGAGCACGGACGTCACGGTGAGGATGGCGAAGCGCAGTTCGTGGACGGTGGCGGCCCATTCGCGTACCGCCACGCGCGCGTGGACCCCGATGACCGCCGCCGTGCCGACCCCGGCGAGCAGGACGAGCGTGCCGCCGGTGCCGATCAGGGGCAGCGAGAAGACGTTGCCGGCGACCGGGTCGCCGGAGGGGTCGGCGACGTCCAGGAAGGGCCAGTCGAAGGTGCGGGTGGCCTTCGCCAGGAGGTCCTTGACGGCGGGGATCTGGGCGAGCGAGAAGACGGCGACGATCAGGGCGTACGGGGCGTAGGCGCGCAGCACCTCGGGGCGGGGGTCGTCGTGGTCGAGGTCCTCGCTGCGCGCGCCGGTCAGGACGGCGGCGCGGACGGGCTCGGCGGCCGGCCTGCGGGCGTGCGGGACCGCCACCAGCGCGCCCGCGCCCGCGAGGGCCGCCCCGATGTCGGCGAGCTGCGCGGAGACGTAGTTGGAGGCCGCGAACTGCGCGGCGGCGAAGGCGAATCCGCAGGCGAGGGCGGGCACCCAGGTCTCGCGCAGGCCGCGTCGGCCGTCCACGAGGACGACCAGGAGCAGCGGCACGACCAGGGCGAGCAGCGGTGTCTGGCGGCCGACGACCGTGGCGACGGTGTCCAGCGGGAGGCCCGTCACCTGAGCCAGCGTCACCACCGGTGTGCCCATGGCGCCGAAGGCGACGGGCGCGGTGTTGGCGACGAGCGCGACGACCGCGGCGCGCACCGGGTCGAAGCCGAGGGCGACGAGCATGACCGCGCTGATCGCGACGGGCGCGCCGAAGCCGGCGAGGGCCTCCAGGAGCGCGCCGAAGCAGAAGGCCACGACGAGCGCCTGGATGCGGGGGTCGTCGGAGAGCCGCCCGAAGGAGCGGCGCAGGATGTCGAAGTGCCGGGTGCGGACCGTCATGCGGTACACCCACAGGGCGTTGACGACGATCCACAGGATGGGGAAGAGGCCGAAGAGGGCCCCCTGCGCGGCGCTGGAGGCGGTCTGCCCGAGCGGCATGCCGTACGCGAGCCAGGCGACGAGGACGGCGACCGCGAGGCCGATGAGACCCGCCCGGTGCGCCTTCATGCGGACGGCGCCGAGGAGGACGAGGACGGTCAGGAGGGGCAGGGTCGCGACGAGGGCGGACAGGCCGAGCGAGTCGGCCACGGGCTCCAGTTGCTGCGTGAACACAAGCGACTCCCCGGTTTCCGTGATGCGGAAAGTGATCTCTCGCGAGTGGGGGAATGGTCGTGTCCGCAACAACGGCACGTCAATGGGGCGTACGCCAACTGTTGTTCAGCCATAAACGGCAGGGGTCTACGGAGACGGCGGAACTCTGCGCGGAGCTCTACGGAGAAAGGTGCCTCCCTACGGAGAACCGGGAAGGCGCCCTGGGAGAGCCGAGACGGAGAGCCGAGAAGACGCCCCGGGGACAGGGACCCGTCAGGACTCGGGGGAACGCAGCACCCTGAGGTGGCCGCGGCGGGCGACCTCCATCGGGTCCGCCGTGCGCGCGCCACCGCCGCCGGCCTCGGCCGCGCGCTCCTGCGGGCGGGCCGCCTCGCGGACGGCGTTGGCGAGGGCTTCGAGATCGTCGCCGGAGGGGCGGGCCGGACCCGAGGCGTCGGCGAGCCGGACGACCTCCCAGCCGCGGGGGGCGGTGAGGCGCTCGGAGTGCTCGGCGCACAGGTCGTAGCAGTGGGGTTCGGCGTAGGTGGCGAGCGGGCCGAGGACCGCGGTCGAGTCGGCGTAGACGTACGTCAGCGTCGCGACGGCGGGACGGCCGCAAGCGGTGCGCGAACAGCGACGTACAGGGCTCACGACGTTGGACGGTACCGCACTCTTGAGCGGGCCGCGACGACTCTCCATGAGCTCACCCCACCGTGTCGTGCCGTGCGGCGTACGCCGGAGCGCCGCGCAGGCGCGTCGCTGACCTGCACGGATGCCAGTGACTGCTGGGGCGGGCGGTGTTGAATCCGGTCACCACATGGCTCGAATCACGTCATTTGGCGCGAGACCGACGGTCTCGGAGAGATACGTAATCGAGTCCAAGCTTGGCCGGAACGGTCAGGAAGCGACATGCCGCGCACCGTGCGGAAAGGCGGATCCCGAGGACTACGCTTCGTCAGTGATGGACGACCTCGTACAGCCCCCCTCCCCCGACCCGAGGCCCCGCCGCCGCGACCGCCACGGCCGTGGCATGCGCGGCCCTGTCGCGCCGCCGCAGGTGCCGCTCTCCGCGAGCCGCGCCGAGGCCTTCACCGACCTCGTGCAGGACTCCGTGGAGCGCCTGGAGCGGCGCTGGCCGCAGCTCACGGAGATCGACTTCCTGGTCCTCGAGGTGCCGCCCCTGAGCGGTCCCGGCGGGCCCGACGGGGAGTGGCGCGACGCGGTGGTCCCGCTGGGCGGCACGGTCTCGGCGTCCGAGGGGCGCCCCGCGCGCGTCGTCATCTACCGCCGCCCGGTGGAGATCCGCACCAAGGGGCGCGACGAGCGCGCGGCGCTGGTGCACGAGGTGGTCGTCGAGCAGGTCGCCGAACTCCTCGGCCTCTCGCCGGAGTCGGTGGACCCGCGCTACGGGGACGAGGAGTGACGGCCCGCCGCCTCTGACGGCCCGCCTCCTCTGACGGCTCATCACCTCTGACGGCCCGTCTCCTCCGACGGCCCGTCTACTTCTGCAGCACCGCCAGATCCCGCTCCGCCTCCGGCACCGCGACGGATCCCCGGTCGTCGGGCAGCGTCTGCACCGTGAACATCGGGATGCCGTCCTCGGGCAGCTCCAGCATGCGCGAGCCGTAGACCTCACCGCCGGACACCTGCTCCACCGTGAGCGCGTACGCGCCCTTGAGGCCGCTGGGGACCGGCGGGTCCTTGATGTCCAGCGTCGTGCCGCCCTTGACCGTGTACGCCTTGGTCGCCGGTGACCCGCCCTCCGTGCCGGCCGACGCCGTCACCTTCACCTTCGCCGACTTGCCCGGCGCCACCAGGGAGAGCGTGGAGCCCTTGGCGCGGTTGTCGGCGACCGTCGCGCGCGTGCCCACCGGGCTGGTCGCCGGGATGAACGCCGTCTCCTGCTTGGCGCCCTTGCCGCGGGTGACCCGCAGCGCCGCCACCACCGGCACCGCCTTCTCCGTCGGCGTCAGGAGCAGCGAGCCGGCCTCGCCCTTGGTGACGTCGCCGAGGTCGGCCGCGGCCGTCATGCCGGACTTCACGTGCAGGGTCTCGTGGCCGGCCGGGGTGATCGTGCCGGTCGCCGAGACCAGCTGGATCTTCACGTCCGCGTCGTCCGAGCCGGGCGCGTAGGCGACCAGGCGCACCGAGGTGGCGTCCTTGGGGATGCCGGGCAGGACGAGACTGCCGGCGGGGTCGGCGGCGGCGGGCAGCCAGTCGCCGCCCAGCTTCTCGTCGGAGGACTGCACGGCCGCCGCGACCCGGCCGCTGCGCACGACCACGTGCATCGTGAGGTTCGTGTACGCCTTGTCCGCGAGCGTGGACAGCAGCACCGGGACGCTGGAGTGCGGCTGGACCTGGATCGAGTCGCCCACCGGGGAGGTCACCTCGCCGTTCGGGCCGAAGAGCTCGACGTCGACGACGGCGGCGGAGTCGTCCGGGTTCGTCAGGTGGATGTAGTCGCTGCGCTCCTTGTCGGTGCTCGCGCCCGGGAACCAGAAGTCCGTGTCGGGTGCGGTGCAGTGGGTGCCCTGGACACCGCGGCCGCTGCCCGCGGCGTACGTCGTGGTCTGCTGCACGCTCCAGCCCGGGGCGAACGGGCCGGTGGCCGTGCCGATGAGCGCGGGCGCCTCGGCGCCCGACTTCTCGCCGCCCACCGGGGTGCCCGGCGCCTTCTGCGTCAGGAACGGCTTGGCGTTCTTATTGTCCTCCTGCTTGGCCGCGTCCGTCAGCGCCCTGCTCACGGGCAGCAGCTCCGCCGTGCCCTTGGACTCGGCGCCGCTCGCCTTGGGGGTGAACGCGGTGTACGAGGTCTCGGCGAGGTCGGAGGCGCTGGGCACCGGGCAGAGCAGGCTGGTGCGCTCCACGGGCTGGCGCGCCGCGGTCCTCGTCCCGTCGTCGGCCGTGCCGTCCGGGCCGCTGAACGCGGCGAACCCGGTGACGGCGCCGAGCGCGACGACCACGGCGATCAGGGACTGGGTGGTGCGGTTCACTGCTGGCTCCCGTCGGGGCGCTCGCTGTCGGTGCCGTGGGGCGGCTGCGGGGGCAGCGGCGGCATCGGGGGCTGCTGCGGGTCGTACGCGTCGTAGGACTGGCCGTACTGCTGCTCTCCGTAGGCACCGCCCGCTCCTCCGTAGGAGGCGTACGGGTCGTACTGGCCGCCCTGGTAGGCGTCCGTGCCGTACGACGGCTGCTCGTAGGGGCCCGCCGCGTACGGATCGCTCTGCTGTCCGCGGCCGTACTGGCCCTGCTCGGCGCCCGCGTGGGCCGGTGCCTCCCCCTGTTCGTAGGACTGCTGCTGCGGCACCGCGGCCAGGGCCTCCTCCGCGGGAGGCGGCACGTCCTGGCCGGCCTCCTGCGCGGCCTGCTCGTTCTGGGCGCGCAGCCTGCGGGCCCTGCGGCCCTCGCCCTCGACCGCCTGGGCCGGGACGACGGGCTCCTCGGGGAGGTCGTCGTCGATGTCGCGGCGCCGGCCGGGCAGCGCGAGCACCACGAGGACGACGGCGAGCGCGCCCTGCGCCCACAGCCACGCCTTGTGGGTGAACGGGGTCGAGAAGGTGACGTCCAGGTGTCCGCCCGCGGTGGGCAGTTCGAAGCCCTGCGCCCAGCCGTCGACGGTGGTGCGGGGCAGCGGGTGGCCGTCGAGCGTGGCCGTCCAGCCCGGGTCGGCCGAGTCGGCGAGCCGCAGGACACGGCCCTCGTCGCCGGACTCGATCTTGGTGTGCAGTTCGACGGGGCCCGCGGCGACGGGCTCCGGGTCACCGGTCTTGTGGACGACGGCGGCGCGGGCGACCTGGCGGTCCACGCGCCACAGGGCGCTGCCGTCCTCCTGGCTGAGCCGGGTCAGGCCGGGGGTCGCGTCCAGGGTGCGGCTCATCTGGCGGGGGGCGCCGTCGCGCACGAGGACGTACCGCACGGCGTAGCCGCCGAGCTGGTCGGCCTGGTCGGCGCCGGAGCCCGCGACCAGACGGGCGACGATCTTGTCGAGGCGCTCGTCCTTCGGGGCCGCCTGGGCGAGCTCCGCGTCGCCGAGCCGGCCGCCCGATCCCCGTACCAGCGCGTAGGCGACCTCGGCGGTCGACTCGCTGTCGAGGACGAGCGTGCGGGCCTGGTCCTCGGTGCGGCTCTCCTCGGCGACGAACGCGGGCACCTGCACCGGGTCGCGCCGCTCCAGGGGACCGTCGGCGCCGCGGATCATCCATCCCGCGGCGAGCAGCAGCGGCCCCGCGGCGGCGGCGAACGCGATGAGCGCGGCCACCGGCTGGCGCCAGCCGAAGCTCTGCTCGGCGACACGCGCGCGTGCCCCGTCGGCGCCGAGCGCGGCGGCGGCCAGCAGCGCGATGCCGTAGGCGAGGGTGGCGGGTCCGGCCCACGTCGAGCCGTTCGACAGGACGGCGAAGACGAGGGAGACCAGGGCGGCGGCCCAGGCGGTGCGGACGGCCTTCTGGCGCTCGCCGCGCAGCAGGGCGCCGAGGGCGGCGAGCACGATGCCGATGAGCAGCAGGCCGTGCAGGGTCCCGGGGCCGCCGGGGCCCGCGCCGAGCAGGTCGAGGGCGCTCGCCGAGCCCGCGCCGAAGTCCAGGCCCGCTTCCTTGAAGAAGCCGAAGGGCAGCAGCGACAGGGACCACGGCGCGAGGACGAGCAGCGGGGTGCCGAGCGCGGCGAGGAAGCGCAGGCCATAGGCGGTGATGTCGCCGCGGCGGACCACGAGGAGCGCGAGGCCGAGGACCAGGGCGATCGGCCAGACGATCGGCGTGAAGGCCGTGGCGAGGGTCAGGAGCAGGGCGTACGCCCAGGTGGCGCGCCATGTCCCGCGGGTGCCGTCCGGGGCGGCGAGGCCGCTCGCCGCGATGCCCGCGCGCGCGATGAGCGGCAGCAGGACGGCGAGGACGGCGGTGCCGACGCGGCCGCCGGCGAGCGCGCCGGTGGCGGCGGGCAGGAAGGCGTACGCGACGGAGGCCCAGGCGCGCAGCAGGCGCGAGGTGACCAGGGGCCGCGAGGCGAAGTAGGCGGCGAAGCCGGCCAGCGGCACGGAGCCGACGAGCAGCACGGTGACGGCGAGCCCGGTGGAGCCGAACAGCAGCGACGCCAGGCCCGCGACGAGCGCGAGGTAGGGCGGCGCGGACTGGGTGCCGCCGGTACCGACGGGGTGCCAGCCGTCCACGTAGCGCGCCCACAGCTCGGAGGAGTCGGCGGGCGCGGGCAGCAGGGCGCCGCCGGCGAGCGCGCCGGAGCCGAGCAGACCGCGGCTGGCGATGAGCGAGACGAAGAGGAGGACGACGAAGAGCATCGGTCCGGGCTTGCGCGCGATGCGCTTGAGCCGGGCGAACTGCTCGATCTCCAGGAAGTCGGCGTCGTCGCCGCCGGGTCCGGACTCGACGACGCCGTGCCGTCCGGCGCCCGCGGGTGCCTCGGGGTCGGAGCGGCCGACGAGGCTGCCCGCGGCCTGTTCGACGGTGGCGCGCACCGTGGCACCGGGCGGCGGGAAGAGTGGCCGCATCTCGCCCGCGTCGAGCGCCGGTTTGCCGCGCGTCTTGCGGGCGCCGAGGATCCGGCCGGGGCGCAGCAGGGTCGCGAGGAGGCCGGCGATCTCGTCGAGGGCCTGTCCGGGCGCCTTGCCGACGAGGTAGGCGACGGTGCGCAGGAGCGTGCCGGCGACGATCCGGAAGAGCACCCAGGGCAGCACGGCCGTGCGCGCGTTGACGAGCAGGGTGTAGGTGGCGCCGGCCTTGTCGACGCGGTGCGGGGAGGTCGCCGTGCGGCCGACGCAGTCGACGGTGCGGCGCTCGCGCGAGGAGGCCTCGGCGTGCCGCACGACGGCGTCGGGGGCGACGAGGACGCGGTGTCCCGCGGCGTGCGCGCGCCAGCACAGGTCGACGTCGTCGCGCATCAGCGGCAGCCTGCGGTCGAAGCCGCCCAGCTGTTCGTAGACGTCGCGTCGGATCAGCATGCCCGCGGTGGACACGGAGAGCACGGGCCGTACGTGGTCGTGCTGGCCCTGGTCCTGCTCGCGGCGGTCCAGGCCGGTCCAGCGGCGGCCGCTGTTGGCGATGGAGACGCCGACCTCCAGGAGCTGCCTGCGGTCGTACCAGCCGCGGAGCTTGGGGCCGACGACGGCGACGTCCTTGCCGAGCTCGCGTTCGTTCTCGACGACGCGCAGCATTTCCGCGAGGGCGTCGGGCTCGGGCGCGCAGTCGTCGTGCAGCAGCCACAGCCACTGCACGGGCTCGCCGTGCGGCAGCTCCGGCATGTCGTACGCGTCGTCGCGCCAGGTCCTACTCACCGGGTCCCAGCCGCTGGGGCGCTTGAGGTACGGGAGGTCCTCGGGGGTCAGCACGCCGGCGGTGCGGACGGCCTCGTCGACGGCGATGCCGAAGCCGGAGCGCCGGGCGAGGTGCAGCACGCGGTCGGCGCCGAGGGCGTCGGTGACCAGGCGGGCCGAGTCGTCGGCGCTGCCGGTGTCCGCGGCCACCGCGTTCTGCACGGGGCGCTCCTGGCCGAGCAGCCCGGCCAGGGCGTCGGGCAGCCAGCGGGCGCCGTCGTGGGAGACGAGGACGGCGGTCACGACGTGCCGCGGGAACTCAGGGGCGGCAGCCTCTTGTTGGTGGGCTGCCGAATGGCTGTGCACGGACATCGAGGTACGGGCCCCGGTTCGATGGACTGCGGTGGACGCCTGCGCCCTGTGGGGGCGCCGGGGCGTCTCGGACGGGGCCCCACACTAACGGCTGGCACCAGGGCGGCCCGCCGCCTGTGGATAACCCATGGGCGACGGGCCGTTGGTTTGCGCCGTGTTCGAGGGAGTTGTGCGGTGCGTCGGTCGGGTGGTGCGCGGACGCGCCATCGGGGCGGGCACGTCCGGTCGGGCCGTGGGCTTCTCCGGTCAGACCGCGGCCTTCTTCAGTCGCCGGCGTTCACGTTCCGACAGGCCGCCCCAGATGCCGAAGCGTTCGTCGTTCGCGAGTGCGTATTCAAGGCACTCGGAGCGGACCTCGCAGGCGAGGCAGACCTTCTTGGCCTCGCGCGTGGAGCCGCCCTTCTCGGGGAAGAAGGACTCGGGGTCGGTCTGGGCGCACAGCGCGCGCTCCTGCCAGCCGAGTTCCTCGTCCGCGTCCTCGACCAGCAGTTCCTGAACCAGCTCGGTCATGTGCGCCCCTCGTCTGTCTGTGCGTCCCCGCGGTGCCTGCCGTTACCGATTTCGGCTGAACGACACGAGTGAAATTACAAGTGTGCCGATCCGGGCCAGTCAAGCCGAGATCTGCTATTGGGCCCCTTATTCACTCTGCGGAACCAAGGCTATGCGGTAAGTGTTCAAATCGGCATAAACCGTGACACTCGCGTGGGGCCACCCGGCGCTCCCCTCCAGCGGGTCCCCGAGGGGCTCACTAGGAAAGACGTCGATGTTTGAGTGCCGGTTGCTGCGCCATGTGTCCGGTGCGGCGAGTGCACAAACCTTTCGCCTGAGAGATCAACCGGATGAGGTGAAACATATCCCACATACCGGACATGAAGTTGACATCGAGGTGTGAGACCGGTGTCCTGGTGGGCATGCTCGCGAATCAGGCTCTTTCGATGACCCGCACCAGCGGGTCCATCGGTGCTGCCCACGCGCGCTGCTGCTGTTCCTGCTCCAGCTGTTGAGTCCACTCCAGCTGTTGAGCCGTTTCTCCCGGCACCACCGCTCCACCTCTCGCTTCTCCCGCGCTTCACCCTTCCTTCGCGACACCCCAGCACTCTTACGTTGAGGAACCACCGCACGATGAACAGCGACAGCGACCTCCAGATCGCCGGCGACATCCTCGAAGTCCCGCACCTCCTGCAGCCCGCCCGCGAGCACCCCGCAACCGTGGCCGAATTCGTCGGCCTCGCCCGCTCCATCGCCGCCGACCGCTCCCAGTGGGAGCACCTCGTCGAGTACGACGCCACCAGCCGCTGGTACCACCGCCTCAGGACCGGGCCCGGCTACGAGGTGTGGCTGCTCTCCTGGGTGCCCGGACAGGGCAGCGGACTGCACGACCACGGTCCCTCCTCCGGCGTACTCACCGTCCTGCGCGGCGAGTTGACGGAGCGCACGGAACGGGGCACGCGGGCGCTCGGCTCCGGCGCGCAGCGCGTCTTCGCGCCGGGGTACGCGCACGACGTCGTCAACGACTCCCTCGAACCGGCCGTCAGCCTGCACGTCTACTACCCGGGCCTGACCGAGATGCCGATGCACGCGGCCCAGTGCGCAGCCGCCACCGCGGACGGCGTCGCGGAGGATGTCGTAACCGCCTGACGCGCTGTCGTACCCGCCTGACATGCTGGGGGACATGCGCATTGTGGTTCTGGCCGGCGGCATCGGCGGCGCCCGTTTCCTCCGTGGACTGAAGAAGGCCGCGCCCGACGCGGACATCACGGTCATCGGCAACACCGGTGACGACATTCACCTGTTCGGGCTGAAGGTCTGTCCCGACCTGGATACGGTGATGTACACGCTGGGCGGCGGCATCAACGAAGAGCAGGGCTGGGGACGTACGGACGAGACGTTCAAGGTCAAGGAAGAGCTCGCGGCCTACGGGGTGGGGCCCGAGTGGTTCGGGCTCGGCGACCGTGACTTCGCCACGCACATCGTGCGGACGCAGATGCTGGGCGCCGGCTATCCGCTCAGCGCCGTCACGCAGGCGCTGTGCGAGCGGTGGCAGCCGGGCGTGCGGCTCATCCCCATGTCCGACGACCGCGTCGAGACGCACGTCGCCGTCACGGTCGACGGCGAGCAGAAGGCCGTGCACTTCCAGGAGTACTGGGTGCGCCTGCGCGCCTCCGTGGACGCGCACGCCGTCGTGCCCGTCGGCGCCGAGCAGGCCAAGCCCGCGCCCGGCGTCCTGGAGGCCATCGCCGAGGCCGACGTCGTGCTCTTCCCGCCGTCCAACCCCGTGGTGAGCGTCGGCACCATCCTCGCCGTGCCGGGCATCCGCGAGGCCATCGCCGAGGCGGGCGTCCCGGTGGTCGGGCTCTCCCCCATCGTCGGGGACTCCCCCGTGCGCGGCATGGCCGACAAGGTGCTCGCCGCCGTCGGCGTGGAGACCAGCGCCGCCGCCGTCGCCGAGCACTACGGCAGCGGGCTGCTCGACGGCTGGCTCGTCGACACCGTGGACGCGGGCGTGGTGGAGCGCGTGGAGAGCGCCGGGATCCGGTGCCGGGCCGTGCCGCTGATGATGACCGACGTCGACGCCGCCGCCGAGATGGCGCGCGAGGCGCTCGCGCTCGCCGCGGAGGTCCGCGCGTGAGCGCTCCGTCCTACCGCGTGTGGGCCGTGCCCGGACTGCCCGAGGTGCGGGAGGGCGACGACCTCGCCAAGCTGATCGCGGCCGCCGAACCGGGGCTCGCCGACGGTGACGTCCTGCTCGTCACCTCCAAGATCGTCAGCAAGGCCGAGGGGCGGGTCGTCGAGGCCGCCGACCGCGAGGCGGCCATCGACGCCGAGACCGTGCGGGTCGTGGCGCGGCGCGGGACCCTGCGCATCGTCGAGAACCGCCAGGGGCTCGTGATGGCCGCGGCCGGCGTGGACGCCTCCAACACGCCGTCCGGGACCGTGCTGTTGCTGCCGGCCGACCCCGACGCCTCCGCCCGTGCCGTCCGGGACGGGCTGCGGGACGCGCTCGGCGTGGACGTCGGCGTCGTCGTCACCGACACGTTCGGGCGGCCCTGGCGGTCCGGGCTCACCGACGTCGCCATCGGGGCGGCCGGGGTGCGGGTGCTGGACGACCTGCGCGGCGGCGTGGACGCGTACGGCAATCCGCTGAGCGCCACCGTCGTCGCCACCGCGGACGAGCTCGCCGCCGCGGGCGACCTCGTCAAGGGCAAGGCCGCGGGGCTGCCCGTCGCCGTGGTCCGCGGGCTGCCGCACGTGGTGGGCGGGGAGCCGGACGACGGCGCCCGCGCGCTGGTGCGCGGCTCGCGCGACGACATGTTCCGGCTCGGTACGTCCGAGGCGGTGCGGGAGGCGGTGGCACAGCGGCGGACGGTCCGTGAGTTCACGGACGAGGAGGTCGACCCCGGCGCGGTGCGGCGGGCCGTGGCCTCCGCGGTCACCGCGCCCGCGCCGCATCACACGACGCCGTGGCGGTTCGTCCTCCTGGAGTCCGCCGCGTCGCGCGTCGAGCTGCTGGACGCTATGCGGGACGCGTGGATCGCGGATCTGCGGCGGGACGGCAAGTCGGAGGAGTCCATCGCCAAGCGGGTGCGGCGCGGTGACGTGCTGCGTCGGGCACCGTATCTGGTGGTGCCGTGCCTGGTCATGGACGGCTCCCATACGTACGGGGACGCGCGGCGGGACGCCGCCGAGCGCGAGATGTTCGTGGTCGCGGCGGGTGCCGGGGTGCAGAACTTCCTGGTCGCGCTGGCCGGGGAACGGCTCGGCTCCGCGTGGGTTTCGTCGACGATGTTCTGCCGGGATGTCGTCCGGGAGGTGCTGGACCTTCCCGCGTCGTGGGACCCGATGGGCGCGGTCGCGGTGGGGCACCCGGCGGGTGAGCCTGCGGCTCGCGCCGGGCGGGATCCGGAGGGCTTCATCTCTGTTCGGTAGCGGGCCTGTGCGGGATCGTCTCGGCGCGGGGAACCGCACGAGGGTCGCTCTTCGGGTGCGGGTTCGTGGGTCTTTTCGCGCAGTTCCCCGCGCTCCCTGACCGGTCGCACTTCGCGTGCGGGATCGTCTCGGTTGCTCGCGCAGTTCCCCGCACCCCTTACGGGGCGCCCCCCTTCGGGGCGCTCCCTCGGTCCGCGGTCTCACAGGGCCGCGATGCCGCCCCTCGGCATGCGGGGTTCTCTGCGGGGTGGGGTTCTGCCGCTCAGGAGGATCAGGCGGGCCGCCCGGTGGCGTTGGCCCTCGTAGGGGGCGAGGAGGGCCAGCATCTCGGCGTCGTCCGCGTTGCGGTTGTCCGCCAGGGCGTAGCCGATGATGCCCGGGAGGTGGAGGTCGCCGACCGTCACCGCGTCGGGGGCGCCGTTGCTGCGCTGGACCGTCTCCGCCGAGGTCCAGGGGCCGATGCCGGGGATCAGTTCCAGGCGGGCCCGCGCCTCGGGCGGGTCCATCGCCGCCGCCTCCTCCAGGCGCGGCGCCCGTGCCGCCGCCCGCAGGATCGTGGACGCCCGCTTGTTGTCCACGCCCGCCTTGTGCCACTCCCAGGAGGGGATCAGGGACCAGGTGCGGGGGTCCGGCATCACGTGCATGCGGGCCTCGGCCGGAGTGGGGCCCGGGGCCGGCTCGCCGTACGTGCGGACCAGGAGGCGCCAGGCGCGGTAGGCCTCGTCCGTGGTGACCTTCTGTTCCAGGATCGACGGGATCAGGGATTCGAGGACCAGGGACGTGCGGACCAGGCGCAGGCCCTGGCGGCGGCGCTCCGTCGCGGCGACCAGGCGGTGGCGGGGCGAGAAGGCCGCCGGATCGTCCGACTCGCCCAGGAGCGCGGGGAGTCGGGACAGCAGCCAGTCCGCTCCCGGGCCCCATGCCTCCGCCTCGACGGTCCCCGCGCGCAGGGCGACCCGTAGCGTGCCGGGGCCCTGCGGCGTGCGGCTCGCGCGCCAGACCGAGCCGTCGGGCGTCGTACGGAAGGTGGGGTCGGCCGGGCCGCGCCGCAGCGGGCCCAGGGTCAGGCCCAGGTCCAGGGGGTAGGGCGGCCGCCAGGTGCGGGTCAGGGCGGCCGTGGCCGGGCGGGGGACGCCCGCCGGTACCGCCGTTTCGCCGCCGCGCACGGTGGTGCGGGTGGGGCGCGGGGCGAAACGGGACGACATTCGTACGAGGGTAGGGGACGGCGGCCCCCGCCGGGGCGGTTACTGGTCCGAGGAGAACCGGACCGCGCCCGCGGGCAGCTTCGCCTCGCACCAGACGCGCACGCCGTCGCGCAGTTCGTTGTCGGCGCCGATGTCCGCGCCGTCGCCGATGACCGCCCCCGAGAGCGCCGAGCGGGCGCCGATCCGCGCGCCCGCGCCGATCAGGGAGTCCGTGATGACCGTGCCCGGCTCGATGACCGCGCCGGAGAGGATCGTGCTGCCGGAGATCCGGGCGCCCTCGCCGATGCGCGCGTTCTCGCCGACGACCGTGCCGCCGGTGAGCTTCGCGTCGGGCGCGACGGTGGCGCTGGGCAGGACCAGGCGGTCACCGCAGCGGCCCGGCACCGCCGGGGAGGGGACGCGGCCGAGGACCAGGTCGGCCGAGCCGCGTACGAAGGCCTGCGGCGTGCCCAGGTCCAGCCAGTACGTCGAGTCGACCATGCCCTGGAGGTGGGCGCCGCCGGACAGCAGGTCGGGGAAGGTCTCGCGCTCGACGGAGACCGGGCGGCCCGCGGGGATCGTGTCGATGACCGAGCGGCGGAACACGTACGCGCCCGCGTTGATCTGGTCGGTGACGATCTCCTCGGGGGTCTGCGGCTTCTCCAGGAAGGCGGTGACCCGGCCGGTGGCGTCGGTGGGGACCAGGCCGTACGCCCGGGGGTCGTCGACGCGGGTCAGGTGGAGGGAGACGTCCGCGCCGGTGTCCGCGTGCGTGCGCACCAGGGCGCGGATGTCGAGGCCGGTGAGGATGTCGCCGTTGAAGACGAGGACCGGGTCGTCGGGCCGCGAGTGCAGCCGGGAGGCCACGTTGCGGATGGCGCCGCCCGTGCCGAGGGGCTCGGTCTCCGTGACGTACTCGATGTGCAGGCCCAGCGCCGAGCCGTCGCCGAAGTACGGCTCGAAGACCTCGGCGAGGTAGGAGGTGGCGAGAACGATGTGCTCGACGCCGGCCGCCTTGGCCCGCGCGAGTTGATGGGTGAGGAACGGGACGCCCGCCGCCGGGACCATCGGCTTGGGAGTGTGGACCGTGAGCGGTCGCAGCCGGGTTCCCTTGCCGCCGACCAGGAGGATCGCTTCTGTCACCTGTCGTCTCTGCTTCCTGCTGGGGCCGGCCGAACTTGAGTTTCGGCCGGCCAGTGTATGCAGACGGATGTGCAGATCGTGCAGTTCGCGCGGTGCGACCGGACCTCAGCGGCCCTGGAAACGGGCCGAGGTGGACCGGGCCTTGCCGAGCTTCTTGTACAGGCGGCTACCGGGGCACTCGGTGGCGAATCCGTCCCGATGCCCGGAGATCACGCGGAGCCGGACGTTCTTGCCCTTCTTGTACAGATTGCCACCGCCCGACTTCAGGTAGGTGGTTCCGCGCGGATTGGCGCCGTACAGGCCGAGCTTCCACGCGGTCAGGCGGGCGACGGCGTCCACGGCCGCCTTCGGCGGGTTGGAGTTGCTGTACGTGCCGAGGACGGCGATGCCCATGCTGTTCGTGTTGAAACCGAGAGTGTGGGCCCCCAGGACCGGCTTGGCCACACCTCCGGCACGTCCTTCGTAGATGTTTCCGCACTTGTCGACCGCGAAGTTGTAGCCGAAGTCACGCCAGCCACTGCTCTTGACGTGGTAGCGGTAGATGCTGCGCAGGACGGAGCCGGCCTGCGAGCAGCGGTAGTTGTTGCCGGACGCGCTGTGGTGGACGAAGGCCGCCTTCACGGTCTGCGTGTACGCGAAGTCCTTCTCGCGCAGCTTCTCGTCGGCGCCCCAGCCCTTGCGCGTGATGATGCGCGGGCGCGGGCCGACGTAGGGCCGGGCCTTGCCGACCGCCTCGGGGCCGCCGCGCACGGCGATGAGGTCGTCCTCGGTCTGCCGCTTGGTCAGCTCGGGGATCGTCGTGGCGCCGAGCGGGGCGAGGTCCGCGTTGACGGCCGAGGTCGCGGCGGACTCGACGGTCAGGGCCGTGGCGCGCGGGGCCTCCGCCTTGCCGCCGTGCGGGGGCTCGTCGCCCGGGTCGACCAGTTCGAGGCGCAGCCCCGCCGGGAGCGGGGACTCGGCGGCGGCCCGGTGCGCGTGCGCGTCCCGCTCCGCGCGCACGCGGATCTCGACGCCGTCGGAGTCGCCGACCCACAGCGGCGCGGTCGAGCCGCGGACCGTGCCGGTGCCGCTCTCGGGGGTGCCGGGGTCGGCGGCGTGCTCGCCGTTGTGCGTCTCGACCTCCTGCCAGGCGGACCAGGTGGCGGTGCCGGTGGCCCGGGTGCGGACCTGGACGGTGCCGTGCAGTTCGGCTTCGGGGTCGTCCCAGACGACACCCACGAGGGAGAAGGGGCGGACATCGCGCCGGGCGAGGCCCTGTTCGCCGGCGCCGGCCGAGCCGAGCGAACGGTCGGCGCCGAGGGGGTCGAGCGGGAGGGACTGGGTGCTGCCGGGGACCGCCTCCGCGGCGGGCCCGGCGGCCCGCGCCGCGGCGGGCGTCGCGGCCGCGGCGCCGGACGACGGCAGGGTGAGGGGCAGGGCCAGGGCGGCCGCGCACGTGACGCCGATCGAGGAAGCAAGGAATCCACGCATACATCCGATCGTCGGCACAACCGAACATATCTGTCCATTGGGGAACTGACGGACCGTCGGCCCGGAGCGGCCGATCCGGTCTCCCGCACTCCCCCGCCACGCCGAGGGGCGCGCGGGCGCCCGCGTACGCTTGCGCCCGTGAACGCCAACGACCGCACCCCTGCCGACCTGCTGCGATCCGCGCTCGCCTCGGACCCGGGCCGCCCCCTTGTCACCTTCTACGACGACGCCACCGGCGAGCGCGTGGAATTGTCCGTGGCCACCTTCGCCAATTGGGTGGCCAAGACCGCCAACCTCCTCCAGGCCGACCCGGCCGCCGAGCCCGGCGACCGGGTTGACCACGAGGCCGACGCGGGGCCGCGTCACGGGCTCTCGCCGAGGATCTTCCGGCGGTAGGCCCGCCAGGACACCGCCCAGGTCCCCGGGTCGTCCAGCGCCTCCGGGCGCACCCGGTGGACGGTGGAGCGGTGCGGCGCCGTGCGGACCGTCTCCGGGTCCTCGTACGCCTCGCGCGCCACCTCGGCGAGGATCGCCGCGTACTCGTCGAGGTCAGCCCGGCTGTAGGACTCGGTCGGCTCCAGGGTCATCGGCTCGGGCACCACGTACGGGTGGTGGCTGGTCCAGTAGTGGGTGCCGAAGTCGGCGGCGCGCAGGCCGATGTCCTCGGAGTGCACGCCGGTGTCCTCGTACAGTTTCTGCCAGCTGTAGCGCACCTGCTCGACGCGCGGCCTGCCCTCGGCGTAGGGGACGGAGACGCCCGGAATGCGGCGGACCTTGTGGAGCAGGTAGTTGTTGTTGAGGACCGCCGTCTCGGCCGCCGCCCGCAGGCCCTCCGCGCCGAGCGACCTGATCCAGGCGTAGGCGCGCACCAGGTTCGGCACGACCCCGTGGAACGGCCGCATCTTGCCCACCGACCGCGGCCGGTCGTGGTCCAGGAAGAGCCGCTCCCCGTCCGACTCGACGGTGGGGTGGGGCAGATACGGCGCGAGCTCCTCGGTGACCGCGCAGGCGCCCGCCGCCGGGCCCCCGCACGCGTGGGGCGTCGAGAACGTCTTGTGCAGATTGAAGTGGCACAGGTCGAAGCCCGCGTCCCGGGCGCGGGTGATGCCGAGGATGCCGTTGGCGTTGGCCTGGTCGTACGCGCACAGGCCGCCCGCCGCGTGCACGATCCGCACGAACTCCTCGATGCGCGGGTTATAGATGCCGGTGTCCTCGGGGTTGGTGATCAGGAGCGCCGCGGTGCGCGGACCCACCGCGGCCTTCAGGGCCCCGATGTCGGGGTAGCCGTCCGCGTCCGGGTGCAGCGTGATCACCTTGAACCCCGCGGTCTTCGCGCAGGCCGCGTTCGAAGGATGCGAGAAGAGCGTCGTGATGACCTCGTCGCGCTGCTCCAGCTCGCCGCGGTCGGCGAAGTAGGCGCGGATCATCGATACGTTGGCGTAGATCGCGGCGGAGCCCGCGGCGGGCTGGAGCGAGACCCGGTCCATGCCGGAGATCTCCGCGAGCAGCCGCTCCAGTTCGTGCAGGACGCGCAGCACGCCCTGGACGGTGTCCTCGTCCTGGAGCGGATGGAGAGCGGCGACGCGCGGGTCGCGCACGAACCGGTCGTTGACCTTCGGGCTGTACTTCATCGTGCAGGTTCCCTGGCCCACGTCGATGTTCAGATCGGCGCCGAGATTCTCCTGAGAGAGCCTCAAGTAGTGGCGCAGCACCTGCTGTTGGGAGAGCTCGGGCAGCGCGGGCGGCGCGGTGCGGCGCAGGGCCGCCGGGATCTCCGGGACCTCGATCGACGGGTCGGGAGCGGGCACCAGGACGCCCCGCTCGCCGGGCCCGCCCAGCTCGAAGACCAGCTTCTCGTCCCAGGAGGCCTGCCGGAACCGGCGCAGCGGCGGCTTCGGGGCGATCCGCGCGTCCTGTGCCGTCACCGGCCCGGGCGCGGGAGCGTGATGGTCCGTCACTTGACGATCTCCTCCAGGGTCGTGGCGAGCCGGTCGATGTCCGCCTTGGTGTGGACCTCGGTCACGCAGAAGGCGGCCTCGCGCGGGTCGAAGGCCGCTTTCCCGGTGCCGGCCGGTGCGGCGATCCCCGTCGGTACGCCCCCGAAGACGCCCCGCTCCTTGAGGAGGGCGCGGACCTCGTCGGCCGTGCGGGAACCCGTGTAGCGGATGGTGAAGTCGGCGAAGTGCGGGGCATCGCCGAACGGCACCTCCACGCCCGGTACGTGGGCGAGGCGACGGCGCGCGTACGCGGTGAGCGCGAGGATGGTCTCCCCGATCTCGCGCATGCCCCGCGGGCCCATCAGGGCCAGGTACACCCCGGCGCCGATCCCGTGCAGCGCGGCCGCCGTGCCGACCCACTCCTTGCCCTCCTCGCGCCGCGCGAAGGAGGTCCGCTCGTAGGCGACGTCGCCGAAGCCGTACTCGCCCTCGACCTGGGTCGGCACCAGGCCGAACAGCCGGGAGGGGAACTCGGCGACGAGGTGCGGTTCGTCGCGGGTGGCGATGAACCCGGCGTTGCCGCCGCCGTAGCTCTGGTGGATGCCGAGCGGCTGGATGTCCCCGCACGCGATGTCCGCGCCGTACGAGGACGGGGGAGCGAGCACGCCGAGCGTCAGCGGATTGCAGCCGACCACGTACAACGCGCCCGCGCCGTGCGCGAGGTCGGCGAGAGCGGGCAGGTTCTCGTCGACGAGTCCGAGCGCCGAGGGGGACTCGGCGTACACGGCGGCCGTGTCGCCCGCGGCGAGCGCCTCGCGCACCGCGGCGAGATCCGCGCCGCCGCTCTCCCGGTCCACGGGGACGACCGTCACCTCGTGGTCGGGCCGTACGTAGTCCCGTATGCGCGAGAGCTTGTCCGCGTCGAGTGCCGTCGCCACGACGAGACGGTGCCGGCCGGTGATCCGGCCCGCCATGCGCAGCGCGGTGCCGGCGGCCTGGAAGCCGTCGTACACGGGGACGTTGACGACGTCCACGTCGAGCAGCTCGGCCATCATCGACTGGTACTCCCACAGGGCCTGGAAGCGCCCGTGGTCCTCGTAGGGCTCGCCCGCGTACGCGGTGAGGAACTCGGAGCGGTTGACGACCTCGTCGACCACCGCGGGGACGTGGTGCCGGTAGCAGCCCGAGCCGAGGAAGCTGAGCGCCTGGTCGGTCCCGGTGTTGAGGGAGAGCAACTCGTCCATGTGGCGGACGAGTTCGGCCTCCGAGCGGAGCGGGGCCGGCAGGTTCAGGGGGCGGTGCAGGCGGATCGACTCGGGGATGTCGGCGTAGAACTCCTCGACGCTCGTCGCGCCGATCTCGTCGAGCATCGCCCGACGGACGGCGGGCACCGCGTTCGGGATGTACGGGTGGGTCATGCCGCACCTTTCGCGTGCGCTGAAGCCAGGGAGAGAGGTGGAGAGGAGGGGGGCGAGGGGAGTGAGGGGAACAGGGGCGGAAGCCCGAGGACTTTGAGCGACTTGTTGCGCAGGGCTCTTGACGGCCGGTCCTGTCATTCAGTGTTCTGAATACAGAATTAGGCATTCAGTCCTCAGGAGGCAAGAGTGTCAACAAGACCAGCCCGACGGCGCGTTGTCGCCGCGGGCCTCGCCGCCTCGGCGTCCGCGCTGCTCGGCTCCTGCGCCATGGGCGGCGCGGGCGGGGCCGACGGAGCCCCACGCGAACTGGGCGGTGACGACGAGGACGGGGCCGACGGGAAACGGGCCGCGAAGCTCACCGGGAAGATCACCGTCTGGTCCTGGGACGTGGCCGCCACCGCGATGAAACGGCTCCGGCGCCCCTTCGAGGCGCGCCACCCGGGCGTCACCGTCGACGTGGTCGACATCGGCTACGACAACGCCTACGACAAGATCACCGTGGGCCTGCGCGGCGGCACCGGACTCCCCGACGTCCTCACCGTCGAAGGCAGTCATCTGCCGCGCTACACCGCCAACTTCCCCGCCGGCTTCTACGACGTGTCCCGGCTCGGCGCCCGCTACGGCGGCGACTTCGACCGCGCCGCCTGGCGCACCGTCACCGGCGGCCCCGGCCACCGGCGGGTCTTCGGGCTGCCGTGGGACATCGGCCCGTGCGCGCTCTACCACCGCACCGACCAGCTGCGCGCCGCAGGAGTGGACGCCGACTCCTTGCGCACGTGGGGTGATTACCTCCGTGCCGGCGTCCGCATCAAGAAGGCCACCGGGCGCAAGCTGCTCGTCCACGACCCGACCGATCCCGGGATCTTCCCGATGCTGCTCCAGCAGCAGGGCCAGTCGGCCTTCCTCGGCGGCCGCATCGCCCTGGAGACCCCGGCCGCCGTCCGGGCCCTCACGCTGATGAAGCGCCTGGCCGACGCCGGACTCGTCGCCTACGAGAAGAACTGGGACGGCCTGGTCACCGCCACCAAGGAGGGCAAGGTCGTCACCACCCCCATCGCCGCCTGGTGGACGGGCACCCTCACCGGTGAAATGCCGGAGCTCAAGGGGAAGTTCGACGTCGTGCCGCTGCCCGGTTTCACCGCCGACGGGGTGCGCACCTCGAACATCGGCGGCTCCACCCTCTGCGTCCCGGCGCAGGCCGAGAACCCGGACGCCGCCTGGGAGTTCATCCGCTTCCTGCTCACCGGCAAGGGCAACCAGGCCGCCATGCTCCGCCGCGAGGGCCTGTTCCCCGCCTATCTCCCCGCGCTCGACGACCCGTATCTGCGGCAGCGGCAGGAGTACTTCGGCGGCCGGCGCGTCAACGCCGTGTTCGCCCGCCTCGCGCGGCACATCCCGCCCGTCGAGTACACGAAGGACGACGCGAAGCAGAAGGACGTCGTCACCTCCGCCGTCAACGGCGTGATGCTGCACGGCAAGGACCCGCGCGCCGCCCTCGCCTCGGCCGCCGGCCAACTCGCCGAGGCGACCGGACGGAAGCGGGTGGCCTGACCCATGGTCGCCCTCGACTCCGGAAAAGACGCCGCCGCGCCCGTCCGCGGGCCCCGCGCCGCACACCGGCCCCGACGCCGCCGCCCCCGCCTGTCGGGCTGGCTCTTCGCGGGCCCCGCCGCCGTGCTGTTCGCCCTCTTCTTCGCCTATCCGCTCGGCGCGAGCCTGATCCAGTCGTTCACCACCGAGGACGCGGGAACCGTGCGCTGGGTCGGCCTCGACCAGTACCGGCGGCTCCTGCACGACCCGGCGTTCGCCGAGTCACTGCTCAACACCGGGCTCATCCTGCTCGTGCAGGTCCCGCTGATGATCGCCCTCGCGCTGGTCCTCGCCGCGCTCCTCAACCAGTCGTGGCTGCGCTTCCGCGCCACCTGGCGCGCCGTGCACTTCCTCCCCGCGGTGACCACGCTCGTCGCCTACGCCGTGGTCTTCCAGGTCCTCCTCAAGACCGACAACGGCCTGGTCAACCAGGCGCTCGGCGCCGTCGGCCTGAGCCCGGTCGACTGGCTCAACGACCCGACCTGGGCGCGCGTCTCCCTCATCCTCACGCTCACCTGGCGCTGGACCGGCTACAACGCCGTCATCCTGCTCGCAGGGCTCCAGTCCATCGGCAGGGACCAGTACGAGGCCGCCGCCCTCGACGGCGCCTCCACCTTCACCACGTACACGCGCGTGATCCTGCCGCAGCTGCGGCCCGTGGTCCTGTTCTGCGTCGTCACCTCCACCATCGGCACCCTCCAGCTCTTCGACGAGAACTACGTCCTCACGCGCGGCGGCCCCGACGACGCCACCCTCACCCCCGTCGTCCACCTCTACCGCGTCGGCTTCCAGCAGTTCGACTTCGGCTACGCCGCCGCCATCGCGTGGGTGGTCGTCGCGCTGATCGCCGCGATCTCCGCGCTCCAGTACGTCGCCTTCGGAAGGGAGCGCCGCCGATGAGCAGCACCCCCGCCGCCACCCCGGACGTCGAGCGACCGGCCGCCGCGGGAGCCCCGCACAACGCCGTCGTCCGGGGCGCCGGACGGCTCGTCGCGCGCGCCGTGCTCGCGCTGGGTGCCGTCGCCGGTCTCGTGCCGTTCCTGTGGATGGCGGTCGCCGCCACCCACTCCTCCGCCGACCTGTTCCGCTCGCCGCCGCCGTTCCTGCCCGGCGGGCGGCTCCTGGACAACCTCGCCCGGCTCCAGGACACCATCGGCTTCGGCCGGGTCCTGCTCAACAGCCTCGGCATCGCCGTCGTCCAGACCGCGCTCAGCTCCCTGGTCTCCGCGATGTGCGGCTACGCCCTGGCCAAGCACCGCTTCCGGGGCCGGGGTCTCGTGCTCGCCGCCGTGCTCGCGACGATGATGATCCCCTTCCAGGTGCTGCTGGTCCCGCTCTTCCAGATGATGGCGAGCGTCGGCTGGATCGACTCCTACCAGGCCGTGATCCTGCCGTTCCTCGCGAACTCCTTCGGCATCCTCCTGATGCGCCAGGGCTTCGTCGGCTTCCCCGACGAGCTCATCGAGTCGGCCCGCATCGACGGCTGCGGCGAGCTGCGCATCTTCTACCGCGTCGTGCTGCCGTGCGTGCGTCCGCAGCTCGGCGCCCTGGTCATCTTCACGTTCATGGCGGCCTGGAACAGCTTCATCTGGCCGCTGCTCATGCTCAACAGCGAGGACAAATACACCGTGCCCGTCGCCCTGAACACCCTCACCGGACTCTCCCGCGTCGACTACTCCGGCCTGATGCTCGGCTCCCTGCTCGCGACCCTCCCGTTGCTCGCCCTGTTCCTGCTGTTCCAGCGGCAGTTCGTGGCGGGCCTGCTCGGCGGGGCGGTGAAGGAATGAGCACCGGCGAAGGAACGAACGGCGGCGACCGTGCGGGTACGCGCCGCCTCACGCGCGTGCCCGGCCTGCTGTACGGCGGTGACTACAACCCCGAGCAGTGGCCCGAGGAGACCTGGGCCGAGGACGCCGCCCTGATGCGGGAGGCCGGCGTCACCCTGGCCACCGTCGGCGTCTTCTCCTGGGCCCGCCTCCAACCGGGCCCCGACACCTGGGACTTCGGCTGGCTCGACCGGCTCCTGGACCTGCTGCACGCCCACGGCATCGCCGTCGACCTGGCCACCGCCACCGCCTCCCCGCCCGCCTGGCTGGTGCGCGCCCACCCCGGTATCCTGCCGGTCACCGCCGACGGCGTCCGCCTCGAATTCGGCTCGCGCCAGCACTACTGCCCCTCGTCCCCGCACTACCGCGAGGCCGCCCTGCGCCTCACCCGCGCACTCGCCGAGCGCTACGCCGACCACCCGGCGCTCGCCCTGTGGCACATCCACAACGAATACGGCGACCACGTCACCGCGTGCTTCTGCCCCCGCTCGGCGGCCCACTTCCGCGCCTGGCTGCGCGAGCGGTACGGCACCGTCGACGCCCTCAACTTCGCCTGGGGAACGGCCTTCTGGTCCCAGCGCTACGGCACGTACGAGGAGATCGAACCCCCGCGCACCGCCCCGGGCCCCGTCAACCCGACCCAGCTGCTCGACTGGCGCCGCTTCTGCTCCGACGCCCTGCTCGCCCTGCACCGCGCCGAGCGCGACGTCCTCACCGAGGTGAGCCCCGGCACCCCCGCCACCACCAACTTCATGTCGATGCTCAAGGAACTCGACTACTGGCGCTGGGCCGAGCACGAGGACTTCGTCTCCGACGACGCCTACCCCGACCCCGCCGACCCGCGCGCCCACGTCACCGCCTCCCTGAACTACGACCTGATGCGCTCCCTCAAGCACGGCAGGCCCTGGCTCCTGATGGAGCAGGCGCCCTCCGCGGTCAGCTGGCGGCCCGTCAACGTCCCCAAGAGGCCCGGACTGCAGCGCCTCTGGTCGCTCCAGGCCGTGGCCCGGGGCGCCGACGGCGTCCTCTACTTCCAGTGGCGCGCCTCGCGGGCGGGCGCGGAGAAGTACCACAGCGCCCTGCTCCCGCACCGCGGCACCGCCTCGCGCGGCTGGCGCGAGACCGTCCGCTTCGGCGCCGAGCTGGGCAGCATCGCCGAGGTCGCGGGCAGCCGCGTCACCGCGTCCGTGGCCGTCGTCCTGGACTGGGAGTCCTGGTGGGCCCTGGAGTCCGACGACCACCCCTCCGCCCGCATGCGCTGGCCCGACCTGCTGCGCCCCTGGTACGCGGCGCCGCACGCGCGCGGGATCACCGTCGACTTCGTGCCGCCGCACGCCGACCTCACCGGCCGCCGCGCCGTCCTCGCGCCCTCCCTGCACCTGCTGCGCACCAAGGACGCGCGACGGCTCGCCGCCTACGTACGCGAAGGAGGCCACCTCGTCGTCGGGCCGTTCAGCGGCGTCGTCGACGAGCACGACCACATCCACGACGGGGGAGCGCCCGGACCGCTGCGGGACGTGCTCGGCCTGTCCGTCGACGAGTTCTGGCCGGTGCCCGACGGCCAGCAGGTGCCCCTCGCCTCCGGCGGCCGGGCCGAGGTGTGGTCCGAGTGGATCGAACCGCACGGCGCCGAGACCCTCGACACGTACACCGAGGGCCCGCTCGCCGGACGGCCCGCCGTCACCCGCCATACGTACGGCGCGGGCGTCGCCCGGTACGTCGGCTGCCATCTGCCCGGCCACCTCGCGGACGTCCTCGGCCCGGCGCTCGCGGAAGCGGGCGTCACGCCCTGCGCGCCGGTCCCCGACGGCGTCGAGGCCACCGTCCGCACCGGCCCCGAAGCCTCCTACCTGTTCCTCCTCAACCACACGGACCGCCCCGTCGACGTCACGGCCGACGGCACGGACCTGCTCACCGGCGACCCGGTGCGCGGATCCGTGCGGCTCGCGCCGCTGGGCGCCGCCGTGGTCCGCACCCCTGCCCCCTGACC
>NZ_LIRJ01000044.1 GCF_001419745.1 Streptomyces silaceus
AGCCCAGCTCCGCCCGGTCGAGGAGGGTGCCGGCCATGCGGACCCGCCCCTGGTCGACGAGCAGCCCGTGCTCGAAATCGGCGTCCACGGCGAACGTGACGGTCGCGTGCGGGTCGAGGACGAGTTCGGCGCCGAGCAGCGGCGTGAAGGTCCGCACCGGTGAGGTCTCCCCCGCCAAGGTGCCGAGGAAGACCCTGGCGCGGGCGCCGTCCAGATGGACCGGGGAGGGGGCGTGGTGCTGGAAGTCGCGGGCGGCGTGCCGGTGTTCGTCGGGGAGCGCCACCCACAGCTGCACGCCGTGGAGCACGGTGGTGCGCGGGGTGGACACCTCCGTGTGGCTGATGCCGTGCCCGCCCGTCATGAGGTTCAGCTCGCCGGGCCGGACGAGGGCGTGGCTGCCGAGGCTGTCCCGGTGCTCGATCTCCCCGCTGAACAGCCAGCTCACGGTCTGCAGTCCGGTGTGCGGATGCGGCGCCACGTCCATGCCACCGGTCTCGGCGACGTCGTCGGGGCCGTAGTGGTCGGCGAAGCACCAGGCGCCGATCAGGGTGCGGGCCCGCTGCGGCAGGGTGCGGCGCACCGTCATCGACCGCGGGCCGCCGAGCGGAACATCACGCGCGGACAGGACGTCGGCCTCGCTCACCACGGGCTCGCTCATCGCGGGCTCCTCCCACCAAGATATTTTGAATTTCAACAATCGTGTCCGATGATAGCCCTGCGCCCGGCCGGGTGCGTACCGGTACGAGCCAGGGCCCCGAGCGGCCCGCGAGGGAGTCCAGGGTGAGCGACACGGCAGCGGGCACGGATCGTCGCGTCCACAGCGGCACGGATCGTCGCGTCTACGTCGACAAGCAGAGCCCCAAGCCGTACCGCGCACTGGTCGAGACATCCGAAGCGGTCCGCGTGACCGCGGCCGAAGCGGGCCTCGACCGCGTCCTCGTCGAACTGGTCAACCTGCGCGTCTCCCAGCTCAACGGCTGCGCCTACTGCCTCGACGTGCACACCCGGGCCGCCCTGCGCGCGGGCGAGACCACGCGGCGCCTCGGCACACTGGCCGCTTGGCGCGACACCGAGTTGTTCACGGAACGCGAGCGCGCGGCACTCGCCCTGGCGGAGGCGACCACCCACCCCGCCGACGCCTCCTCGCAGGAGAGCGCCTACGACGCCGCCCGTCGACAGTTCACCGACGACGAGATATCGGCGGTGGTGTGGGTGGCGATCACCATCAACGCGTTCAACCGCGTCTCGATCCTGAGCAAGCACCCCGTGCGCGGGTCCGCCGTCCGCGAGGCCCCCGCGCGGTGACACGAGGGGGCCGTCGCGGCGCCGGTCACCCCGGCGGCCTCGTCCAAGCGGCCTCGGAGGATGCCAGGCGCCGGGCGACCAGCGCCGTCACCGTCAGCGCCGCGAGCATCAGCCCCAAGGTGAGGGCGAGTTCGGCCTTCGACAGGAGCCAGGCTCCGGCGAAGGCTCCCAGGAAGATGGCCAGGACGGAGAGGATCCGCCTGCCCGGCCGGGGCGCCGCACCCCCTGCGGGGGCGGAGTCGGCGGCCAGCCCCGTGAGGGTCAGGGTCAGCACGGTCGTGGTCAGATCCGGGACGCCGAGCCGCCGGGCGACCGCGTTCTGCAGCCCCATGGCGAGGCCGAGCAGCACGATCAGGGCGTACTGGACGGGCGTCGTCACCCGGCCGTGCGCGACGACCGCCGTGCCGAGGGCCGCGGCGACCAGGACCGCCTGCACCGCCGTACCGAGAGCCAGCAACCGTCCGCGGTGCGCCGCGAAGCGGGTGCCGAACCGCCCGCCCGCCAGCGCGCCCGCGAGGAACGCGGCCATCGAGACGACGGAGGCCGTCGCGGACAGCCCCTCGGCGCCCGCCAGGGCGAACCCGAGGAAGACGACGTTCCCGGTCATGTTGGCCACGAAGACGTGCCCGAGCGCCAGATAGCTCACGGCGTCCACCAGGCCGGTCACCAGGGTCAGCACCAGCAGGAGCGGCGGCAGCGGACCGTGCCGGTCGTCCTTCGGCGGCACCAGTGTGCGGGCCGCGTCAGCCAGCAGCGCGCGCATGGTCGCTCCCCCCTGCGGCGTACGGACGGTGCAGCACCGCGCGCGTGAGCAGTCCGCTCGCCGGCCCCGCCACGAGGGCCGCGGCCTGTACCCAGGAGGGCCACGGGGTCAGCCCCATGGCGTGGTCGGCCGACCAGCGGCCCGGCCCGGTCAGCACCAGCACGGCGGCGGTCCCGACGAGGACCAGGGGGTACTCGTATCCGTCGTTCTGCACCCAGAGCCCATTGTGCCGCTTCACGGTGCCCGCGACCGTCATGACTCCCATGGCGGCCATCGCCGCCAGCGGGGTGAGCAGCCCGGCCGCCAGGAACAGGCCGGCCCCGAGCTGGCTGCCGCCCGCGACGAGCGCGGTCAGCCGGCCACCGCGGAAGCCGTCGCGGCGGAACTCCTCCGTCCCGCCCGCCAGGCCGTTGCCGCCCAGCCGGAAACTCACCTTCTGCACTCCGTGTCCGGCGATGAGCAGCCCCGCCACCCAGCGGAGGACCAACAGTCCGGTGTCCATCGTGTTCCTGCCTGTTCCTGACGTTCCGTCAATGCTCGGAGGTGCCGGTCAGCCCGCCGCGTGGGCGCCGATGACCGCCTGGGCGTAGACCACGCCGAGGCCGTAGGCACCGGCGTGTTCCTTCACCACCTCGGTGACCGGGACGTACGTCTCCGCCCGTGCCCAGTCGCGCTGGAGCTCCAGCAGGACCTGGACCCAGGTCACGGGCACTGCCCCGGCCTGGACCATGCGCTGGACGGCGTGCTCGTGCGCCTGCGGGCTGACGCCGCCGGAGGCGTCCGTGACCACGTACACCTCGTATCCCTGGGAGAGGGCGGAGAGCGTGGGCAGGACGACGCAGACCTCGGTCCACAGGCCGGCGACGACGAGCTTCGTGCGGCCGGTGGCCTTGACCGCCTCGACGAAGGCGGCGTCTTCCCAAGCATTCATCGAGGTGCGGTCGATGGCCTCCTGCTCCGGGAAGACCGCCGCGAGCTGCGGCAGGAGCGGGCCCGAGAACGATTCGGCGGCGACGGTGCTCAGCACGACCGGGACGTCGAAGACCTTGGCCGCCTTCGCGAGGCCCACGGTCGAGTTGATGATCGCGGTGCGGTCGCCGCTGCCGGTGGCGAAGAACATCTGCGGCTGGTGGTCGACGAAGAGGACGGCGCAGTTGTCGGGGGTCAGCAGGTCGGGGCCGGGAGCGGGGGTGACCTGGGAGATGTCGGTCATGAGTGTGCCTTTCGAGTGGGTCGGGACAGCGGGCGGACGTCGTCCGCGTCACGGTGGGAAGTGGTGAAGGGACGTGGTGAACGAGAGAGGTCCTGGGCCGTCGGAACCGAGGTCGTGGGCTCTCGGAACCGAGGTCGTCGACCCGCCGGAACCGAGTGCGTGGGCCGGCGGAGCCGAGGGCTCGCCGCGTCAGAGGCCGAAGCAGGGGTCCAGGATTGGGCCCTCGGCCCCCGGAGCCGGGTCCCGCCGCGTCCGCCACTGCCGGTGCAGCTCGGACTCGGCGACGGCCTGGCCGAGCAACTCGGCCTGCCGGGCGCCCGATGCGCCGCCGGGCGCGGCCTGATAGCCGCCGAAGCGCGCGACCGGGCTCCACTCCGGGCTGACCGGCGGCAGCTCCTCGTCGAGGCCCTCGTACTCGGCGGCGGCGTAGACGATCCGCCCTCCGACCACCGTCAGCAGGGACTCGATGCGGGCGATGTCCGGTTCGGGCACGGTGAAGTAGTCTTCGGACAGCACGGCGAAGTCACCGAGGCAGCCCGGTCGCAGGACGCCCTTGACGCCCTCCTCGCCGGTGAGCGCGGCGCCCGCCTCGGTGAACATCGCGAGGGCCGTGTGCCGGTCGACGCGGTTGTGCGGCGGTCGGACCACCAGGTCGCCGACGGTGCGTCCGGTGATCAGCCAGTGCAGGGCGATCCACGGGTTGTAGGTGGAGACGCGGGTTGCGTCGGTGCCGGCGCCGACCGTCAGGCCGCGTTCCAGCATGGCCCGGACCGGCGGGGCGTCCGCGGCGGCGCCGGGTCCGTATCGACCTACGAACGCCTCTCCCTGGAAGGACAGTCTGTTCTGTACGGACATGGCTCCGCCGAGGGCGGCGATCCGGTCGAGGCTGTCGGCGGAGACGGTCTCCGCGTGGTCGAACAGCCAGCGGTTCCCGGCCGGGAACAGGCCGTCCACGGCGAGTTTCTCGAACACCGCGAGGTCACGCCGGATGGTCTCGTCGTAGGTGGCGTGGAGCCTGAACCCCCAGCCGTTCTCCATGAGGAGACGCACCGCGGCCTCGAAGTCCCCCTCGTAGCCGGAGGAGAGCTCGGGGCGCGGCTGCGCGAAGTTCTCGAAATCCGCCGCCGACCAGGTGAGGTTCTCACCGGCGCCGTTGAGACGCAGCCATGCGTCCCCGTCCTCGGGGCGGGCCATCTCGATCCAGCGTTTGAGGTCGGCTATTTCCTGTCCGGCGGTCTGCGGAAAGAGGTGATAGGCGATGCGCAGCGACAACTGGCCCGCCGCCGCGAGTTCGACGACGGTGCTGTAGTTCTCGGGAAAGTTCTGGAATCCCCCGGCCGCGTCGATCGCGGAGGTGAGTCCGAACCGGTTCAGTTCGCGCAGGAAATGACGCGTGGACGTCTTCTTGTCCGCCCCCTCCAGAACCGGCGCCTTGGCCAGCGTCGAGTAGAGGACCAGCGCGCTGGGGGCGGCGAGCAGCATGCCCGTGGGTTCCCCGCCCCGGCCCCTGACGATCTGGCCGCCCCGGGGCTCGGGGGTGTCACGGGTGTAGCCCGCGGCCTCCAGCGCGGCGCGGTTCAGCACCGCCGACTGGTACAGGTGCAGGACGAACACGGGAGTGTCCGGCGCCGCCGCGTTGAGCTCGGCCACGGTCGGCAGGCGCCGCTCGGCGAACTGCTCGGCCGACCAGCCGCCGACCACGCGCACCCACTGGCCCTTCGGGGTGCGCGCCGCCTGCTCTCGCAGCATCGCCAGACCCTGGCGCAGGGTCGGGACGCCGTCCCAGCGCAGTTCGAGGACGTAGTTGAGACCGCCTCTGATCACGTGCAGGTGGGAGTCGTTGAGGCCGGGGACCATGCGGCGGCCGAGGGCGTCGACGACCTTCGTCTCCGGGCCGATCAGGGCGGCCACGTCCTTGTCGTCCCCGACGGCCGTGAGCATGCCGTCCCGGACGGCCAGCGCCCCGGCCCGGGGGCGTGCGGGGTCCCCGGTGTGGATTCTCGCGTTGCGGACGACGAGGTCCGCGGCGTTTTCCGTGGCGCTGGGAATCAGCCCACCGACCGGCATCGTGGACACCTTTCGACAACCTCCTGATATGTCGGGACCGCTCGATCGCTTCGCCGCCACGCTATGCCCGAAGAATGACGCCGGGCCTTCCCTCAGTGCACTGTCCGCGGTCCGACAGTGCACTGCGATTCCCGCCGTGCGCTGTGGGTTCAATTCCGGTGCGCTGACGGTCAATCGGGGCAGCCGGGGGCCTCTTAGCGTGATCTCGCCGGAAGAACCGGCCCCTCACATGACCCTCAGGAGAACCTCATGTCCGACGTCGTCGAGCCGCTCGCATCCGCCCGGACGGTCGAACCCGTCGAGCCGGTCCTGGAACCGGCGGCCGCCGCCTTCGCCGAAGCGACCAGCCAGCCGCCATACCTCTTCGAACTCCCCCCTGCCGAGGGCCGCAAGGCGGTCGACGAGGTGCAGTCCGGTGACATCGTGAAGCCGGAGATCGACGAGGAGTGGATCACCGTTCCCGGCGGCCCGACCGGCGGGGTCCGGACCCGTGTCGTCCGTCCGGCCGGCGTCCGGGGGAAGCTGCCGGTGATCCTCTACATCCACGGCGCGGGCTGGGTCTTCGGCAACGCCCACACGCACGACCGGCTGGTCCGTGAGCTCGCCGTGGGCGCCCGGGCCGCGGTGGTCTTCCCCGAGTACGACCTCTCCCCCGAGGCCCGCTACCCGGTGGCCATCGAGCAGAACTACACGGTCGCCCGGTGGATCGTCCAGGAGGGCGCGTCCAAGAACCTGGACGGGACCCGTCTCGCCGTGGCCGGCGACTCCGTCGGCGGCAACATGACGGCCGCGCTGACGCTGATGGCGAAGCAGCGCGGTGACGTGCCGCTGGTCCAGCAGGTGCTGTTCTATCCGGTCACCGACGCGCGCTTCGACACCGGCTCGTACCGGCAGTTCGCCACGGGATACTTCCTGCGCCGCGACGGCATGCAGTGGTTCTGGGACCAGTACACGACGGACGAGGCCGAGCGCGCGCAGATCACCGCGTCCCCGCTGCGGGCCTCCACCGAGCAGCTCACCGGACTGCCGCCGGCCCTGGTCATCACCGGTGAGGCCGACGTGCTGCGCGACGAGGGCGAGGCCTACGCCAACAAGCTGCGTGAGGCGGGCGTCCCGGTGACCGCCGTCCGCTTCCAGGGCATCATCCACGACTTCGTCATGCTCGACGCCCTGCGCGAGACGCACGCCGCCGAGGCCGCCATCACCCTGGCCACCGGCACCCTGCACGCCGCGCTCCACCGCGACTGACGGCCCCCGCACGACACCGCGACGGACCGGCCCCGCACGATGACGCGCACCCGTCATCCGCACCCCGGCACACGACACGTGCTTTCCCACACGTGTTTTCCCACAAGGAGACCCACCCCACCATGAGCACCTCCCCCACTCCGACCGTCCTGCTCGTCCACGGCGCCTTCGCCGACGCCGCCAGCTGGACCGGCGTCATCACGGAGCTCCAGAACGACGGCATCCCGGTGATCGCCCCGCCCAACCCGCTGCGCGGCCTGGCGTCCGACGCCGCGTACATCGCCTCCGTGGCATCCCGGATCGACGGCCCCGTCGTCCTGGTCGGCCATTCCTACGGCGGCGCGGTCATCTCCGCGGCCGGGACCACCGGGAACGTGACCGGACTGGTCTACATCGCGGCCTACGTCCCCGAAGAGGGCGAGAGCCTCTCCGAGTTGCAGGACCGCTACCCGCTCTCGCCGCTCGGCGACAACCTGGTGCAGTCGACGTACCCCGTCGAAGGCGCTGAGCCCGCCGTCGAGTTCACCATCGCGGCGCAGGCGTTCCCGGAGATCTTCGCCGCCGACGTCCCGGCCGCCGTCACCAAGGTGCTCGCCGTCGCCCAACGCCCGCTGGCCGCCGCCGCTTTCACGGAGCAGGCCTCGGTCGCCGCGTGGCGGACCAAGCCGTCGTGGGCACTCGTCGCCGGCGCGGACCAGGCGATCAACCCGGATGTCCAGCGGTTCGGTGCGCGGCGGGCCGGTGCGACGACGGTCGAGGTCGAGGGCGCCTCGCACGCCGTCGCCGTGTCGCGTCCCAAGGAGGTCGCCGGCCTGATCCGTGACGCGGTGCGCGGCACCGCCGCCTGACGGTCGGCCCCTCTCCCCGAACGAGAACTCCCCGACGGCGTCTTCGCGGACACCGCCGGGGAGTTCTCGCATACGTGCGGCCGTGCCCTCGTCACCTGCGCGACGCCGTGACCACCACGACGAGCACCACCAGGACCGCACCGGCGGCGAGTGCGGGCAACGGGGTGAAGGTTGCCGCCAGAAGGCCGAACACGGCGACCGGATACGGAGCTCGTTGGACCGTAGTGGTGAGGTGCGGCCGCAGATGCACGGCCCACACGGTGATCAGGAAGACGGCCGCCGGGACGGTGACCGCCGCACCCGCGGCGAGCTGCGAGGTGTGCGCGTGTCCGGTGAGGTGATCGGCGTACGCGGCGAGGCCCGCTCCTTCCGCCGCCGCCGAGGCGAAGATCAGGTAATGGCCGTAGGCCCAGACGAAGCGGCGGCGGTGTGCCCGGTGCGTGGTGGCGAGCAGGGTGTGCGCGGGCCGGGAGAAGTACAGCCACCACAGCGCGAAGGCCGTCAGGAGGCCGCCCGCCGCTGTCGCGCAGAGCGCGCCGGTGCTCTGGTGCCGGTCGAAGGCGCCGCGCACCGCGACGGTGGCGGCCGCCACGGACTCGCCGAGGACGATGAGGGTGAAGAGCTCGTAACGCTCGGCGATGTGACGCGGGTGCCACGGGGTCATCCCGGCGGACTGGGCCCACACCGGCACGGCGACCTCGGCGAGGATCAGCATGGCGACGCCCGGCAGGCGCGCCGCCTCCGGCGCGGCGAGCAGGCCCACCCAGCCGACCTGACAGAGCGTCACTCCGGTGGCGAAGCGCAGCGCGGTGGTCCGGCGTGCGGGGTCCGAGCGGGCCGCCCGCAGCCACAGGGCGGCCAGCGCGGTGCGCAGCACGACGTAGCCGATGGTGATGGTCCGCAGGTCCCCCTCGGCGAACGCGTGCGGTACCCCGGCGGCGAGGATGAGCGACCCCGTGATCTGGACCAGCACGGTGAGCCGGTACGGGATGTCGTCCGGGTCGTAGGCGGACGCGAACCAGGTGAAGTTCATCCACGCCCACCACACGGTGAAGAAGACCAGCGCGAAGCGCAGGACCCCGGTGGCGGGCGTGCCCTCGGCCAATGCCTCGTGCAGGCTCTCCGAGGCCTGTGCCACGGCGATGACGAAGCACAGGTCGAAGAGGAGTTCCAGCGAGGTCGCGGTCCGGTGCCGCTCCCCGGGGTCACGCCCCGGCATGGCGTGCCGCTTCCCTGGCCCGCGCCCGTGCTCGGTGTGCCGCCACCGGGTCGGCCGGGACCCGGTGGCGGCGGCCCGGGGGCTCAGCGGAGCGCTCCGAGCGCGGCTTCGACCGTACGGTGGAAGGTGGGGTACGTGTAGATCATGTGCCGGAGCCGGTGCACGGGCACTTCGACGTGGACGGCCACGTTCAGTCCGTAGAGCACCTCTCCGCCGGCCGGACCAGCGGAGGTGGCGCCGACGAGTACGCCCCGGTCGGCGTCCTCGACGAGCTTCACGAAGCCCGCGTTGCCCGGCCCGTGGATCCAGCCGCGTGTGGAGGAGTCGAGCGGGAGCACACCCGTGCGCACCCGCAGTCCCCGCTCACGTGCCTGTCGCTCCGTCAGGCCGACGGCGCCGATCTCCGGATCGGTGAAGGTGACCCGGGGCAGGGCCCGGTAGTCGGCGTCGGGTCCCGGCTCGCCGAGGATGTCGCGCACGGCTATCTGCGCCTGGTACATGGACACATGGGTGAAGGCGCCGCGGCCGGTGAGGTCGCCGACCGCCCACAGGCCGTCCGCCGCCCGCATCTGCCCGTCCGTGGCCACGGCTCGCGCGGCCGGGTCGAGTCCTGCCGTCTCGACGCCGAGCGCGCCCAGGTCGGCAAGGCGGCCCGCGGCGACGAGGAGCCGCTCGGCACGCAGCGGTTCGCTGTCGTCCTGCGTCGTCCGCACGCTGAACAGGGTGCCGTCGTGGCCGACGTCGAGCGCGCGGGCGCCGGTGAGCACGGTGACGCCGTCGGCCTCCAGGGTCGCGGCCGCGAGCTCCCCGGCCTCCGGTTCCTCCTGCCAAAGGAGCCGGTCCTGACCTTCGATCACCGTGACCGCGCAGCCGAAACGCGCGAAGACCTGGGCGAGTTCGACCCCGATGGCGCCGCCGCCGAGCACGATCATCGACGCGGGCAGCTCCTTGGCCGCCATGGCGTCGCGGTTCGTCCAGTAGGGGGTCTCCCGCAGCCCGGGGACCGCCGGGATCCTGGGGCGGGTGCCGGTGGCGAGGACGACTCCGCGCCGGGCCTCGATCGTGCGGTCGCCGACCGTGACACGACGCGCTCCGGCGAGTCGGCCCCTTCCTCGTACGAGACGGGCGCCCTTCGAAGTGAGCCGGTCGGCGGCCACCCGGTCGTTCCAGCCGTCGGTGGCCTCGCCGCGGATGCGCCCGGCGACCCTGCCCCAGTCCGGGGTCACGACCGCCGTACCGGCCAGGGCGGGCACCCGGCCCGCTTCGGCGAGCAGATCCCCGGCCCGGATCATCATCTTGCTGGGCACGCATCCCCAGTACGGGCACTCGCCGCCGACGAGTTCCGCCTCGACCCCGACGACGTCAAGACCCGCTTCGGCGAGGGTGCCCGCGGCGTATTCGCCGCCGGGCCCGAGCCCGACGACCACGACGTCCGCGTGTCCGTCCACACTCATCCCGTCCACTCCTTCTCGGTAGTCCCCCTGCGCCCCGCGGTCGGGGCGGCCCGGCCGAGGCTAGGTCGGCTCGCCGCGCCGTCCCGCCGGTCAGTGCACGGGTCCTTGCACGAGAGCGAACGGGACGAAAGCGGGAGGCCGGCGCCGTGCACGGACCGACAGCGACGCGTGCACTGCCGGACAAGAAGGGCGCGGCAAGGGCGCTTAGCGTCCTGCGGTACGCACAGTTCGGCGTCCCAGGAGGCAGCGATGACCAGCAAGTCCCTTCCCGTGAACGGCAGTCAGCCGCGGCTGCACCAGAAGGGCGAGGTGATCCAGGAGTACGGCACGGTGAAGCAGTTCCCGATCGGCCTGTCGTACGAGGCGAGGATGTACGCCTGCCAGCGCCTCAACCGGGTCCTCGCGGACACCCAGATCCTGTACGGCCTCTACAAGAAGCACCACTGGCTGATGCGCGGCGCGACCTTCTACCAGCTGCACCTGGTCCTGGACAAGCACGCCGGTGAACAGCTCGGCCTCGTCGACACCCTCGCCGAGCGCGTCCAGACCCTGGGCGGCGTCGCGGTGGGCGACCCCCGGCACGTCGCGGAACTCACGTCGATCCCGCGCCCGCCGGACGGTGTCGAGGAAGTCCCGGCGATGCTGTCGCGACTCCTGGAGGCCCACGAGACGATCCTCGTCGAGGCGCACGACGCGGCTGCCCGGACCGCCGAACTGGGCGACGACGGCACGAACGACCTGCTGGTCTCACAGGTGATCAGGACGGGTGAGCTGCAGACGTGGTTCCTGGCCGAGCACTTGGTCGACACCCCGCTGGTCCGCGCCTGACCCATCCGGTGAGGTCGGGGGACCGGCTGCGCGAGAATGGTCCGCTCGGCCGTCCAGGGGAAACGACGGTCCGGCGATCTCTTGCCGGAGCCGATGGGTGAGGCGGCGCAGGAGGTCCGACGTCGTCTCTTGGTGCTCGGCCTTGCGATCCTCTCGGCCGTCGGTGGGGCGGGTTCTTGCGGCCTCGAACTGATCGGCGTTGGTGCAGGCGGCGTCGAGCTGCCGCAGCAGGGCGAACGTTTGGTGGCCGAGTGCCTCCTCGACCCGGGGAAGTTGGTGGAGGCAGCCGCGGCGAAGGGCCTCGTGGAGCCGTTCTGCCTCGGCGTCGATGCCCCGCTGGCGACCGGCGCGCTTGAGCAGGGCCCGCAGCTGGCGGCGGGTGAGCTGGCGGCCGCCGCCGGTGTCGGGCAGCGCTCAGGAGGGCGTGGGCCTCGCGTGCGAGTAGACCGTTCCTGTGCCCAGCGAACGCGGCCAGGACGCCGGGGAAGAACGCGCGCGGTGGGGAGCGGAGCTCGTTGTGGGCTTGAGCGCGGCCCCAGACCGCGTCCTGCTCGGCCCGCGCGAGTACGGCCATCGCCTGCGCCGGCTCGGAGTCCGCAGGAAGCGGCCGGTGGGCGGCCCTGTCGGTGCGCAAGATGTCCGCCGCCGAGCAGCGAGCAAGCCGATGGACCACAGGCACCCACGCACCCACGCACCGGGGCCGCCCAGGTCTTCCCAGGTCAGGAGTGCTGTCCCTCCTTGCCATGGGCCGTGCTCCGGGGCTTGCGCCGGAGCACGGCGTAGCGGGCCGGCCAGTCCGTGACACCCGCCCGCCGCCCGAAATCAGCGATCCGGAGGTCGAGCACGGTGAACCATGGATCGACCGCGTCCAGGAACGTCTCCTCCGTGGTCCAGGACGGTCCGCTGGACTGGTCCAGGGCGTCCTCGTCGCTGAGCGCGGCGGCCCCGACATGCACCCACAGCCCACCGGGCCCGCACATCCGGGCCATGGCCGCGGCGAACGTCCGACGTTCGCCGCGCGTGGGGCAGGTGTGCAGGACGCCGCGGTCGAGCACCACCGGGAACGGCTCCGGGGGCGTGTGGCCGGTGACGTCGAGCACCTCGTACCGCACCGCCGCACCGGCCGGTGTGCGGCGCCGGGCCTCCTCGATCGCCCGCGCCGAGAAGTCGCAGGCCGTCACGGTGTACGAGCGGTCGGCGAGCCACCGCGCGGTGGTGCCGAGCCCGCAGCCGACGTCCATCACGCGGACCGGGGGCGGCGCGTGCTCGGCGAGGAGTTCGCCGAGCACGGGCGGCGGCTGCTCGTCCCACCCGGGGATCGTGGAGTCGTACGTGTGGTCCCATTCCGTCGCGTTGAGAGAGCGCATTGCCTTCCTCACCCCACCACCGGCCAGCGGCTGATGCGGGACGGCAGCCACCACAGGAGGGAGCCGGCCCGGTGGACGAGACCCGACGTCACGAACGCGTCGATCTCCCGTTGCCGGAAGTCCGAGGCAGGGGCACCGTCCAGGAGCGACGCCAGCTTCCCCTTGTGCACCTTGCGCATGAGGACGCGCCGCTGTTTTCCGTGCCGCAGGTCGGTGACCTCGACGAAGCCCGTGCCGCGCCGGTAGCCGCACTTGTTCATGTGGAAAGCGGCGCGCCACTGGTCGAGGACGGCGTCGCCGTCGGGTCCCGCCAGTGAGCGCGGCGGGTACAGGTGGCTGAACAGCCGCCATTGCCCGATCTCGGCCCCGAGGTCCAGGTCCCAGTCGACGGAGACGCCGTGCCCCGTCAGCTCCCTCACGTGGGTGAGCCCGCGGACCGTCTGCCGGTCGCTCCCGGGATCGCCGGGGCCGAGGACCACGGGCTCGGGGAGGGCGACGTGCCGGGTGCCGCGTGCGATCAGTTCCGACACGGTTCGCACGGGCGTGTCCTCCAAGTCGCACTCCCCCATGTACATGCCGTCGATCTCGCGGGCTTCCTCGTCGCGCTCCCGCCAGCACCGGAGCCCCCTCGCCGCGCCCGCCTCCGGAGTCCGGCCCGCCGAGCCGTGCAACAGCGCGGGCACCAGCGCCGGACTGCCGTCGCGGGTCACCCAGCGCATGAGGTCCTGGTTGGCGGCGTGCGGTACGACGTGCACGGCCTGGCCACCGTCCTCGAAGAGCAGTCCCAGCGCCCGCCAGCGGTCGAGCAGGGCCGACACCTTCTCCGCGGCGATGTCGTGGTGGCCCGCCCGGAGCTTGTTCAACAGGACGTCGCTCGTGCACGGCTGGTCCAGCAGGCGGAAGGCGGCCACCTCCCAGGGTTCCTCGATGCTCAGGGTCCGCCAGGCGAAGCCGGGCCGGGTGTTGGTGAGGACGATGGAGTCGGTGAGGTCGCACTGGGTCAGCCGCCCCCGGGGGAACTCGTGACGCCAGGTCTCGACGGCCTTGTCCAACCGCTCCGCGTGCACACTGGAGATGCCCTGGTGCGCCGCGTCGAAGACATAGGCCATGTCGCGGAGTTCGGACTCCGGAAGGTCGTAGATCACCGCGTAGTGAGCGGCGGGCCGCAGGTCGCCGAAACCGAGTTCCGGGCGGTTGAAGTAGGGGCTGAAGCGTTCGATGGCTATGCGGGTGACGCCGTTCGGCGGCGCGAGGTGATGGATGGCCGGGAACTGGTCGATCACCGCGTCGTAGTCCTCCTCGGTCTCGTCCGGAAAGCCGAAGAGGTAGTTCCACACGACGCCGAGGCTCACCGACTCCGCGTCGCGCAGCATGCGGACGTTCTGACAGCCGGTCACCCCTTTGTCCATCAGCTTCAGGACACGGCCGTTGAGGCTCTCGATGCCGGGCTGCACGTAGTGGATGCCGGCCGCGACGAGGGAGGCGAGCTGCTCGCGGCGCATGTTGGACTTGATCTCATAACTGATGCGCAGATCGCATTCGGCCTCGGCGAGCCTCGGCACCGCCGACCGCAGGTAGTTCATGTCGAGGATGTTGTCGGCCACGGCGACGTTGAGCACCTGGTAGCGCTCCGTCATCGCGAGCAGTTCGTCGACGAACCGGTCCGGGCTCTTGCTGCGGAACTCCATGAACGAACCGTTCAGCCCGCAGAAGGTGCAGTGGTGCTTCTGGCCCCACCAGCAGCCGCGTGAACTCTCCACCACCAGGTGGGGCTCCGCCATCGCCCCGGCGCGGGAGGCCGCATGCTGCTCGAAGTAGTCCGTGTAGTCCGGTGTCACCAGTACCGACGCCGGCAGCGGGGCCGCGCTCATCGCATTGGCGTGTGAGGCACCGGACGCATCCCGCCAGCAGAGTCCGGGAATGTCGGCAGGGCTCGACTCGTCGCGGAGACAGGTGAGAAGACGCGTGAACGACACCTCCCCCTCGCCCCGGTTGACGTAGTCGACGAACGGGAAGCCACGATGGAGCGCGGCTCCCTGCGGGCCATCGCAGTTCCCGCCGCCCAGCACGACCCACACCTCGGGTGCGATCCTCTTGATGAGCCTGGCCGCGGCGAGCACCGCGCTGTTCTGCGCGAAGGTCGTCGAGAATCCGACGACGTCGGGCCGGTCGGCGAGAATGCGGTCGACAAGCGACGCGATGTACTCAGGGGCGAGCGCGTGCAGCTCTCGCCCCTTGTTCAGCATGTCCCCCGGCACCGATTCCGCCACGAGGTCCGCGAACTCGGCGTTGCGCCAGTGCGGATCGTCGTACAGGGCGGAGGAGAAGATCCACTCGCTGTAGCCGGTGAAGTACGAGTCCCAGCAGAAGTTGTACTCCTCGCGCGTCAGCCCCGCCCGCTCGGTGATCCAGTCGAGGAAGTCCAGATTGGCGTTCACGACGTCGACGCGGCTGTCCGGGAACTCGTCCGCGACCCGTTGCTTGAGGATTCCCAGGGCCAGGGAAGGGAAGTCAATCGAGGCCCAGGGCATATTGACCAGGGTGATGTGCACCGTGTGACTCCTTCAGCGTGACGGACGACGTGCCGGGAGCGGTTCGTCGCACAGGACACCGCCATCCGCGGCGGCGAGTTTGCCGAGCAGGGACCGGCCCCGCGCACTGGTCGCGACCAAGGGCCCACCAGGCGCGGCACTTCGGGTCACATGGTCCTTCGGCAGCGCGTACACCTGCTCCCGTACGGGATCGGCCAGCAGGAAGGAACCGCCGCCCGAGCCGCCCGAGCCCTGCGGGGCGAGCCGCGCCGGAGCGCACCGGATCCAGGGATGCGGGCGCAGCGCGGTGGGCTCCACCGGGAACTGCGCCGCGGCTTCGGCCTGCCCGGCTCCGGCCCCGGCTCCGGCTCCAGCCGCGGCTCCGGCTCCGGCCGCGGAGATCCGGCGCATGCCGTACTTCAGCCGCTTGAGCATGTCGGGGCGCTCGAGTCCGCCGACGACGGTGTGCCGCCTGCCCACCCTGCCGCCCAGGTAGTTGAGTTCGCGGTTGTCGGCGAACGCGTCGGAGCGGTCGAGGACCACCCCGAAGCTCTGCGGATCGGCCACCAGGCGGGTTCCCGGCTCGACCACCATGAGCTCGAACGCGTCGACGGCGAACTTCTCTCGGTTGCGTTCCAGGAATCGGATCGACTCCTCGGCCTCCTCTTCGGTCTCGTCCAGAAGACCGCCCATGATCGAGAGGTTGACCCGGATGTCTGCCGCCGCGAGGTTGTCGAGGATGACCTGGAAGTCCGCGGCGTCGACGCCCTTGTCCAGCCTGTCGAGCAGCCGCTGGGTGACGCCTTCGTAGCCGACGGCCATTCCCTCGCAGCCGAGTTCGGCCAGTTCCTGGCAGAAGGCCGGATCGAGCAGGATCGGTTCCAGCCGGTTGCGCGTGTTGAAACGGACGTGGAGACCGCTCTCGCGGACCAGGCGCATGGCTCGGGCGAGCAGTCTCAGGTTGGTGTTCTCGTCGACAACAGTGACGAAGTCGATTCCCGTGCTTTCCACGATCCGCCGTACCGTGTCCGCGAGTTGCCTCGGGGAGGCCTGCTGATAGGCCCCGCGTTCCAGGGACCGGTTGCCGTAGGAACAGAAGATGCAGCGTCCCCAGAAACAGCCCACGCAGGACACCATGGAGAGGACAACGGTGTCATTGAGATAGGAACGCACCTTCAGCCCGCCGTAGTCGGGCGCGCCCAGGTCCTTGAAGCGAAGCGTGGGCATGCGGCCGGGGGCGGTCACCTCTGCCGGGCTCAGCCACCTCATCCCCGGAACTTCGGAACGTGGTGCCTTTCCGGCGAGATGGGCCAGCCAGCGTTCCAGGGGCTCTTCGCCCGCCGTGAAGCAGAGCGCGTCCACCGTCGTACGTACGGAGGTCATCGCGGCCAGTTCGTCGTGGCGCAGCATGACCTGCTGTCCGCCGAGGCAGATGGGCAGGTCCGGGTAGCGCCGCCGGATCCACCGGGCGATCAGCAGAGCCGGTGCCAACTGGCTGAAGAAGGCGACGGACAGGCCGACCGCCCGCGGCTCGGACTCGTCAAGAGCCTCCGTCAGCAGGCCGTGCAGCTTCCGGGTCGCGAAGTCGAGAGAATCGACCTGTGACGCGGACAGCCGCAGCACCGCCCGGTCGAGCGAGTCGAAGTCGTCCCACACGTGCGACAACGCCGAGTCGCGCAGCATCAGCTGGGCCGCCTGCCGGGCCAGTCGCACCGCGCGCACGGGGCCGAGCCGGGGCGCCGGGTCCTTCGCCAGGACGAAGTCACGCATCTCGCCCAGATGCTCGACGGCGGCATCGGCCACCACCGCCCGGTACCAGGTGGGCAGGTCCTGCGCCTCGTCCACGGCCTGGGCCTCCCGCGTGAGCGCCGGGCCGTCCAGGAGCCGATGGACCAGTTCGATGCTCAGATCGACCTGATGGGCGCTGTAGCCGAAGCGGCGGACGTGGCCGGCGAGGTAGGGCAGACTCAGATACGGAAAGAGGGTCGCCTCCGTGAGCGGCGGGAAGAGCAGCAGTAGATCCATGCCATCCGTCCTGATCCGGACGGATGGAGCCGACCGGGTGCGCGACATGCTGGAAGTCCGTATCGGCCGACGCCGCGTCATCCGGAGCGCGGGGACAGAGCGGGGACAGAACCGAAGGAGCTCACAAGCGGACGGCGCTCCGGCCTCGCGACATTCAGGCACCCTGTCCCTGCCGCGAAACCGCAGTGGCGTCCGTGCACTTCCGGCACTCGGGCGGCGTACAGGACACCGGAGAACGCGGAAGACCTTGTGAGCTCCTCATGCGGCGATTCGGCCGGGCCGGTCAGCCCGCCGATATCTCCGACGAACGGTCCGCATTCTTGGCGATGTAGTTATAGGCCGTGGACGAACCGCTGACCTGCAGCTCGTCCATCTCGAGTACCTCGAGTTCACCAAGGTCGCCGTCGATCTCGGTGCTCATCTGGATCTCCATGGAACCTCCATGCGCGAGTGAAACACGAAACAGGAGTAGGTTTCTGGGCCTTCTGTCCTCGAACAGGCTCGCTGTGACGTTTCATCACGGTCAAGGGCTCCATCGAGCCATGATCACTCGACTGGTGACCGCCATGGATCGCGGCCGGGGAAAACGGATTCCGCCTCGGTCCGCGGCCGGTAAGGAAGGCCCCGCCGTGGTGGTTTCGAGGGGCCGAGGGCTCGCGGCGCCGAGCGGGGTCCGCATTCCCGCGCAGTGAGGAGCCCAGCCGCGGCTCCGCTTGATGGAGGGATTTCGCCACTGGTCAGCGGGTGGTCTGCTCGGCGTCGCGGGTCCTCGCCGCCCCAATGTCGCGGCCACGGCGGCCTCTTGCCTCGCCGAGGTGCTCGACCGGGCCCATATGAGGAGCCGTTCACTCCCCTTCGACGCTCCGACCTCTCGGAGAAGGAGAGCGCTCTCTGCGCTGCTCCCTCTCACCCCATGTCCGGATTCCATCGCTTCCCCGCCGCTCATGGCACGATGCCGGGATGGATGAGGGGGCGGCCGCCGTACTCGCGGCACTGATCGCGGTGGCAGGAGTGGCACTCGGCCTGTTCGGGGCCCGCTGGCAGGCGCGCGGCATGCAGGAGCAGGCGAACGCGGCCATCGAGGCGGTCCGGGCACAGGGCAGGGACCAGAACGCGCACTGGCGGCGGACCGTGCGGCGCGACGTCTGGGTCGGATACCTCGGTGCCGTGGACGAGTTCAGGCGTTCCGCCGGTGTCGTGGCGGATCATCTCGTCGAAGGTGATCTCACGGGGGCCGAATCGGCACTCGACGCGGCGCTGTCCCGCTCCGCGGAAGCGGCGGACGCCTATCGCAGGATCGAGCTCGAAGGGCCCGAGGAGATCGTCTCCAAGGGGTACGCCCTCCAGGGCGCCATCGCCACCACGGCCATCGAGCTGGACCAGGAACTCGCCGCCGCGCGCTCCATGAGCGTGCTCGAAGAAGCCAGGGAACGCGAGCGGGGCGACTCTCCTTCGGACCCGGACCCGGACCCGGACCATGACCGAGACCGAGACCGAGACCGGCACCAGGACCAGGACCCGGCCCAGGACCGGCCGATCGCGGCGATCCTGAGTTCCTTGAGCGAGCTGCAGGCGATGGACTCCGGCGATCCGGACCGCACCGCGCACGGGCAGCGCGTCGGCGTCCGGATCATCGAGTCGGGCCTGCTGTCGGCCGAGGACACCGGGGCCCTCGTCCTCACCTGCGGTCGCCGCCTGTCGCTGAACGAGGCCCTGGAGCGTTTCCCCCACGGGCGGTGGCTCCGCTTCCACGAAGTGAGGACGGACTTCGTCGAAGCGGCCCGCTCCCACCTCGACGGCGGCCCTTGAGTCCGTGACACCCGGGACCGGGGAGGGGCCGGCGCGGACCGGCGCGCAGCGGGTCGCCTCCTCCTCAACAGATCCGCGGCAACAGCTCCCCCATCGGCATGTCGACCACCCGACGCGCGCCGACAAGCGTGCGCAGTTCGACACGGGCCGGGTGGGTCTGTGTGCAGTGGCCGATGCGGGTGGCGTCGGCCCCCTCCGGGTGGGCATGGAGCGCGGCGAGGGCCTCGTCGGCCGCGTCCGGTGACAGGAAAGCGACGAGGCAGCCTTCGTTGGCGACGACCAGGGGGTCGAGGCCCAGGAGGTCGCAGGCCGCGGCGACGGGCGCGGGGACCGGTACGGCGTGCTCGTCGATCTCGATGCCGACCGCGGAGGCCTGCGCGATCTCGTTGAGCGTGGCCGCGAGACCGCCCCTCGTGGGGTCGCGCAGGCTGTGGACGGCGCCGCCGAAGGGCCCGAGGGCCCGTACGAGGCGGTGGAGCGCGCGGCTGTCCGAGGCGATGTCCGTGTCGAAGCCGAGACCTTCGCGGGTGGACAGGACCGCCGTCCCGTGCAGGCCGATCGGGCCGGACAGCAGGACGGCGTCGCCGGGGCGGGCCCCCGCGGCGGAGGGTGTCAGGCCGGGGATGCGGCGGCCGACGCCGGTCGTGACGAGGAAGAGGCGGTCGGCGGCGCCTCTGCCGACGACCTTGGTGTCGCCGGTGACGACGGGGACGCCGGCTTCCTGGGCCGCCTTGCCCGCCGAGTCCAGTACGGAGCGGAGTTCCGCGAGCGGCAGGCCCTCCTCCACGATCACCGCGAGAGTGAGGGCGAGGGGCAGAGCGCCGCGCATGGCCAGGTCGTTGACCGTGCCGTGCACCGCCAGGGAGCCGATGTCCCCGCCGGGGAAGGTGAGCGGGCTGACCACGAACGAGTCGGTGGAGACGACGAGTTCGCCCGCCCCGGGCAGCAGGGCCGCGTCTTCGAGCGGGCCCCGGTCCGGGCCGCCCAGCGCGGGCAGGACGAGCGTGTCGAGGAGTTCCGCGGTGAGCCGGCCGCCGGCACCGTGGCCGAGCTGGACGCGTTCGTGCTCGCCGCGCGGTACGGGGCAGTCGAGGTTCATGCCGGTGCGCTCCTGGTTCGGCCGGCGGAGTGGAAGGCGGCGCAGGTGCCCTCGCTGGAGACCATGGGGGCGCCGAGCGGGGTGCGGGGCGTACAACGGGTGCCGTAGGCGCGGCAGTCGGTGGGCAGCCGGGCGCCGGTGAGGATGGCTCCGGCGATGCACTCGGGGTCCTCGGCGGGGTGCGTGGCACCCACGTCGAAACGTCGGGCCGCGTCGAAGTCGGCGTATTCCGGGGCGAGTTCGAGTCCGCTCGCGGGGAGCGTGCCGATGCCGCGCCAGGCGCGGTCCGTGACGCGGAAGACGCGGGCGAGGACGCGCTGGGCCTCGGTGTTGCCCGTGCGCCGCACGGCACGCGCGTACTGGTTCGCCACCTCGTGCCGGCCCTCTTCGAGCTGGGAGACCGCCATCAGGATGCCTTCGAGCAGGTCGAGGGGTTCGAAGCCGGTGACGACGACGGGCACCCCGTACCGCTCGGCGATGGGCTCGTACTGCGTCCAGCCCATGACGGCGCACACGTGACCGGCGGCCAGGAACGCCTCGACCCCGCACTCCGGGTCCTCCAGGAGGGCCGTCATCGCGGGCGGCACCAGGACATGGCTGACCAGGAGCGAGAAGTTGGACAGCCCTCGGCGCGCCGCGTGCAGGACCGTCATCGCGTTGGCGGGCGCGGTGGTCTCGAACCCGACGGCGAGGAACACCACCTCGCGGTCGGGGTTCTCCTCGGCGGTGCGCACCGCGTCCATCGGGGAGTACACCACCCGTACGTCCGCGCCCCGCGCGCGCAGGGCGAGCAGGTCGGTGCCGGTGCCGGGCACGCGCAGCATGTCGCCGAAGCTGGTGAGGATCACACCGGGGCGGGCCGCGACGGCCAGGGCCCGGTCGAGGGTCTCCAGCGGGGTGACGCAGACCGGGCAGCCCGGTCCGTGGATCATGCGGATGCCCGCGGGGAGCAGGGTGTCGATGCCCTGGCGTACGAGGGTGTGCGTCTGCCCGCCGCACACCTCCATGATCCGCCAGGGATGCGTCGCGGTGCGCCGCAGTTGCGCCAGCAGCTCCCGGGCCAGGGCGGGGTCCCGGTACTCGTCGAGGTACTTCACCGGGGTGGTGTCCTGCCGGGCCCGGCGAGGTCCACGCGGACGTCCACGACTCCTTCGACGGCGCGGGCGAGCCGGGCGGCGACCGGGACGAGGCCCTTCTCACGGATGGTGCCGCCGAGGGTGACCACGCCCCCCTCGACGGCGACCGTGGCGCCGCCGTCCGGGAAGAGCACGGCCACCACGGTCCGCCGCACCTCGTCGGCGAGTTCCTCGTCGGTGCGCAGGAACACCTTGAGCAGGTCGCTGCGGCTGACCACGCCCTGCAGCAGCCCCTGGACGTCGACGACGGGGAGCCGCTTGATGTGGCGCTGGGCCATGATGCGCGCGGCCTGCGCGAGCGTCGCGTCCGGGTGGACGGTGACGGCGGGACTGCTCATCACCTCGCCCGCGGCCACGGCGCCGGCCTTCGCCAGGTCGGAGAGGCGGCGCAGCTGGTCGAACCGGGAGGGATCGCTGTCGCGGAACTCCTCCTTGGGCAGCAGGTCCGCCTCGGAGACGACGCCGACGACCCGGCCCTCGCCCTCCAGTACGGGCAGCGCGCTGACCTTCCACTGCCCCATCAGCGCGACGATCTCCTTGAAGGGGGCCTCGCGGCCCACGGCGACCACGGTGTGCGTCATCACGTCGCTCACGGTGCGCGGAGAGTTGAGCACGGCGTCCTCCTGGCGGGTCGGGTGCGGTCGGTGGTCAGATGCGGTCGATGGTCAGGTCGAGGAAGTGCGTGGAGCAGGAGATGCACGGGTCGTGGTTGCGGATGGCCCGCTCGCACACCCGCGTCAACTCCGCGTCGTCCACGCCTTGTCGGGTGATCGCGGCCTGGGCGGTGCGCCGCAGGTCGTCCTCGATCGCGCCCTGGTTCTGCGCCGTCGGCGGGACCAGGCGGGCGTCGGTGACGGTGCCTTCGGCGTCCAGGAGATAGCGGTGGTAGAGGAGGCCGCGCGGGGCCTCGGTCACCCCGTGGCCGGTGCCCGCGACGGCCGGGACCTCGGTGTACGGGTGCTTCGGCGGCTCGTACGTGTCGATGATCCGCAGCGCTTCGTCGATCGCGTACACGACCTCGACGGCCCGGACCACGATCGACCGGTAGGGATTGCGGCAGACCACTCCCTCGTGCGGATCCCCGAGTCCGGCCGCGCGGGCCGCCTCGACGGCCGGCCGGGACAGCCACCGGCCACTGATCGCGAACCGCGCGAGCGAGCCGGTGAGATGGCGGCGCCCGTCCAGGGTGGAGTGCAGGGCGGTGGAGTGCGGGACCTGCTCCTCGCGCACCCGGTCGAGGAAGGTGTGGAGCGGGAACATGCCCAGCGTGTCGTCGGGGCGCAGCACGGTCGGGGTGCCCGTCTCGATGGCGTACGTCCCCGGGGCGGCCAGCGCGAGCAGGTCGGCGTCGGTCTCGGCGTCCGGGAAGTCGAAGCCGGAGACCCATGCGACGGTCTGCCGGGCGTCATCGAGAGCACGCCTCAACCGCTCAGCCAGCGGCTTGAGTTCGCCGATGCCCGGGGTACGGTGGAAGCCGCCGAGGCGGACGTTGACGGGGTGGATCGCGCGGCCGCCCAGGAGTTCGAGGATCGCGTTGCCCGCCTGCTTGAGGCGCAGCCCGCGTTCGACGTCCGCGCGGGCCGTGCGGGCCAGTTCGATCGCGCCGTCGCAGCCGAGGAAGTCGGGGGCGTGCAGCAGATAGATGTGCAGGGTCTGGCTCTCGATCCACTCGCCGCAGTACAGCAGCCGCCGCAGCTCGCGCACGGCTGGGTCGACGGTCACCCGGCAGGCGTCCTCGATCGCGGCGCAGGCGCTCAGCTGGTAGGCGACCGGGCAGATCCCGCACACCCGGGCGGTGATGTCCGGCGGCTCGGTGTGCGCCCGCCCGCGCAGGAACGCCTCGAAGAACCGCGGTGGTTCATAGATCTGCAGGCGCGCTTCGGTGACGGTCCCGTCGCGCAGGCTCAGGTGCAGGGCTCCCTCGCCCTCGACCCTGGAGAGCGAGCCGACGTGCAGGACCCGGCTGCCGCGGTGCGTCATCGGCTCAACTCCTCTTCGAAGGAAGCGGTGTTGAAGGTGTGCAGGAAACGGTCCGTGTCACGGTCGTCCAGGCCGTCGCGGTGCAGGACCGGGATGAGCGCGGGCAGGTTCACCGACCCCGAGGGCCCGAAGCAGCCGTAGCAGCCGCGTCCGTACGCCGGACAGATCGCCCCGCACCCCGCGTGGGTGACCGGGCCGAGGCAGGGGGTGCCGTGAGCGACGGTGACGCACACCGTGCCGCGCCGCTTGCACTCGAAGCAGACGCTGTGGCGCGGGATGTCCGGCTTGCGGCCCGCGAGGTGGGCGGTGACGACCTCCAGGAGCTGGCGGCGGTCGATGGGGCAGCCGCGCAGCTCGAAGTCGACGTCGACGTGCGCGGAGACGGGGGTGGAGGTGGCGAGGGTGTCGATGTAGTCGGGGCGCGCGTAGACGGCGCGGGTGAACTCCTCGACGTCGGCGAAGTTCCGCAGGGCCTGGATGCCGCCGGCCGTCGCGCAGGCGCCGATGGTGACCAGGCGGCGGGCGGCGGCCCGGATCTCCCGTACGCGTTCGGCGTCGGCGGGCGTGGTGACGGACCCTTCGACGAGGGCCAGGTCGTAGGGGCCGGGCCGGACGGCGCTGGAGGCCTCCAGGAAGTGGGCGATCTCCACCTGCCCGGCGAGGCCGAGGAGTTCGTCCTCGCAGTCGAGGAGGGTGAGCTGGCAGCCGTCGCAGGAGGCGAGCTTGAAGACGGCCAGGGTCGGCATGCCTGCCATGTCACAACTCCCTTATGTTCAGCAGAGGTTGCGCCTGGGCCCAGGTGACGACGGGGCCGTCCCTGCACAGCAGCAGCGGGCCGAGCTGGCAGTGCCCGCAGTGTCCGGTCGCGCAGCGCATGTTGCGCTCCAGGGAGACCCGGACGCGGTCGGCGGGCACGCCCCGGTGGCACAGGTCACGCGCCGTGGCCCGGATCATCGGCTCGGGGCCGCAGACGAACGCCGTGGTGCTCTCGGGCGTGAACCGGGCCTCGTTCAGGAGCGCGGTGACCACGCCGACGTGCCCCTTCCAGCAGGAGTCGGGCCGGTCGACGGTCACGCCCGTGTACGCCGTCCGCCAGCGCCGGGTCTCGATCTTCGCCATCAGGTCGGCCGGGGTGCGCGCGCCCACGAGGACGTTCAACCGTCCGTAGGGTTTCGGGTCGGCCTCCGCGTGGCGGATCAGGGGGCGCAGCGGGGCGAGGCCGATGCCGCCCGCGACGACCACCAGGTCGTGCCCGACGGCCTTCTCCAGCTCCCAGCCGGTGCCGTAGGGGCCGCGCAGTCCGAGGACGTCGCCGACCCGGGCGTCCTGGAGACCCTCGGAGACCGCGCCGACACCGCGCACCGTGTGCGCGAGACCGCCGGTGGTGGGGATCGCGCTGGCGGAGAGCGGGATCTCGCCCCGGCCGAACGCCCACACCATCGCGAACTGGCCGGGGGCGAAGGCGGGCAGCGCCTCACCGACCGGTTCCAGGCGGAGCGTGACGGTGTCCGGGGTCTCGGCCCAGCGGGCGACGACCCGGTACGGGACGGGTACGGCGGTCATGTCCGGTCACCGCCTCCCTCGCGGTGGGACGCGGGACGGGCCGGGAACACGGTCGTGGTGCCGCTCATCGTCCCGTCTCCTTCGTCCGCGCCTCGGCCTCGTCGTGGAGGGCCCGGACCTCTTCGGTGATGTCGATGCCGACGGGGCACCAGACGACGCAGCGTCCGCAGCCCACGCAGCCGGAGCTGTCGAACTGGTCGTGCCAGGTGCCGAGTTTGTGGGTGAGCCACTGCCGGTAGCGGCTGCGGACCGAGGCGCGCACGGGCCCGCCGTGGACGTGGGAGAAGTCCAGGTCGAAGCAGGAGTCCCAGCGCTGCCACCGCTCCGCGTGGTCGCCGGTGAGGTCGGTGACCTCCTCGGTCGTGGTGCAGAAGCACGTGGGGCAGACCATCGTGCAGTTGCCGCAGGTCAGACAGCGGGCGGCGACGTCGTCCCAGCGCTCGGCGTCCAGGCTCTCGCCCATCAGCCGGCGCAGGCTCACCGGCGGCATCGCCCGGCCCATGCCGTCCACGGCTTCCCGGACGGCGGCGACGGCCGCGTCCCGGGTGCCGTCGTCGGCCTCGCGGTGCGGTACGTCGGCGAGGACCTCCGCGCCCGCTTCGCTGCCGACGCGGACGAGGAAGCGGTGCCCCGCGTCGTCGACGACCTCGGTCAGCGCGAGGTCGAATCCGGCGTCGGCGCCAGGGCCGCCGCCCATGGAGACGCAGAAGCAGGTGGCGCCCGGCTCGGTGCACTCAGCGGCTATCAGGAACGCTCCCCTCCGCCTTTCCTGATAGCCGCCGTCCCGGTGGGCCCCGCCGGTCAGCACCCGGTCCTGGATCGCGATGGCCCGCAGATCGCAGGGCCTGACGCCGAGGAACGCGTACGAGGGCGCCTCCGCGGACGCGCCGGTGACGACCGGCGTCCCGTCGGCGGAGCGGTCCGCGCTCCAGAGCTTCTCGCGCGACGGGTGCAGGAAGTTCTTCCAGGACTGGGGACCGGCACTGTGGGCGAAGGCCGCCCCGTCCGCGCGGCGCCGCAGCCGGTAGCGGCCGGCCTCCAGCTCCACCCCCCAGCCGTACGGGAGCCGCTCGGCCGAGTCGAGCACGGCGAGCACGATCGCACCGTCCCGGACGGTGGGGCCGACGACGGTACGGCCACGGGCCACCAGGACCCGTACGAGGGCGCCGAGACCGCCGCGGTCGAGCACTGCCGTGGTGCCGGTGACCGACATTGCGTCCTCCCGATACGAAGGGGCTCGAAGGGGCTCCCTGCCCCATCAGGATCGGAGAGAGGGCCAGGTCCACAGCAGGGGCCGACCGGCCCCCGTCCGGGCCGGGAGGGCCCTCCCGGCCCGGTCCCGCGCGCCGGCTCAGAGCTTGCGCAGCCAGTCGTCGGCGACGCCCCGCACGGCCTGTTCGTCCGGCCGCAGGTGGGAGTCGTCCAGGCGGTATCCGAGCTTGTCGACGACGGCG
>NZ_LIRJ01000440.1 GCF_001419745.1 Streptomyces silaceus
CCCCGCCCCGATCGCCGCGTCCAGCGAAGCCCGCCAGTCGTCGTCGGACTCCCCCGGCGTGCCGTAGATCAGATCGAGGTTCACATGGTCGAACCCGGCCGCCCGCGCCTCGGCCACGCACCGCTCCGGCCGCCCCGGCGTATGCGTGCGGTCGAGCACCTTCAGGACGTGCTGCCGCGCGCTCTGCATGCCGAAGGAGACCCGGTTGAACCCGCCGGCCCGCAGCTCCGCCAGATACGCCTCGTCGACCGACTCCGGATTCGCCTCGGTCGTGATCTCCGCGTCGTCCGCGAGCCCGAACTCGTCCCGCACGGCGCCCAGCATCCGTACGAGATCGCCCGCCGCCAGCAGCGTCGGCGTACCGCCCCCGACGAAGACCGTCCGCACGGGCCGCGGGTCGTCGCCGAGGACCTTCCGCGCGAGCCGCACCTCGTCGGTCAGCGTCTGCGCGTAGTTGTCGCGCGAGGCGAGCACACCGCCGGAGCCGCGCAGCTCGGTCGCGGTGTAGGTGTTGAAGTCGCAGTAGCCGCAGCGCGTGGCGCAGTACGGGACGTGCAGGTAGAAGCCGAGCGGGCGGGAGGCCGCGCCGTCCAGGGCGGACGCGGGCAGCGCCCCGTCTTCGGGCATGGGCTCACCATCGGGCAGTGCGGAAGGCATGTCGTCGATTGTCCCGCACCGCCGGGCACTCCTCTCACCTCGCCTGGAGCACCAGCAGCGCCAGATCGTCGTCCGGCGGCCGCTCCGAGAACTCGTGCACGAGCCGCCTGATCCGCTCCGCCACCAGTCCCGCGTCGAGCCCCCCGCACCCGGCGAGCGCCCGCGCGAGCCCTTCGCCGTCGTCGAACTGGAGCCGTCCCGAGCGCCGCTCGGTCACCCCGTCCGTGACGCAGAGCAACGTCTCGCCGGTCCGCAGCTCGAAGGTCTCGCTCGTGTACGTCTCGTCCTCGACGACCCCGAGCAGTACCTGCGGGGTGGCCGCCTCCCGGACCTCCCCCTCGGGCGAGAGCAGCAGCGGCAGCGGATGCCCGGCGCTCGCGATCGTGCAGCGCACGCCCCCTTCGTACGGCTCCAGCTCCCCGTACAGGAGCGAGAGGAAGCGCGAGGTGGGGCCGTCCTGCGGCACGCCCTGGCCGCCCGCCACCGCGACGACCGCCGCCGCCGCGTCCGCCGCCTCGGTCGCGTCGTCCAGGAGGAGCTGGTTGAGACGGTCGAGGACCTCGGCGACCTGGTAGCCCTCGCGGGCGAGCAGCCGCAGCCAGGGCCGGGCGAGCCCGATGACGACCGCCGCCTCGGGCCCCTTGCCCTGGACGTCGCCGAGCGCGAAGCACCAGCGGCCCTCGCCCGCCTGGAACACGTCGTAGAAGTCGCCGCCGGGGCCGCCCTTGTCCCGCGGCTCGTACACCACACCGCTCTCCACGCCGGGGATCTCGGCGACCTTGCTGGGCAGCAGCCCGCGCTGGAGGACCTGGCTGATATTGGCCTGGCGCTGGTAGCGGCGGGCGGTGCTGAGCGCGAGGGCGACGCGGCGGCTGAAGTCCTCGATGAGGCCGGTGACCTCGTCGGGGAAGCGGACCAGTCCGGCCCGTCCGATGACGAGGGTGCCGAGCGCGCGCCCGCCCGCGGTCAGGCGGTACGCGAGCGCCGTGCCGGACGGCTCGCCCGCCAGCGCCTCGCCGGGCCAGGGCACGGGGAAGGCCCCCGAGCCCACTGCCGCGGGCAGCCGGGGCGGCTCCTTCTCCAGGACGCGGCGCAGCTCCTCTATCCGGTGCTCGCTGGTGTGCCAGACGCGGGCGAGCCGGGCCTCCTCGCCGCCGGCCCCGCGCCCCGACCCCTCCGACGCGTCGTCGAACCACACCGCGCACCAGTCCGCGAGGCGCGGCACGAGCAGCTGCCCGGCGAGCGCGGCGACCAGGTCGACGTCGAACTGCCCGGCCAGCAGGTCGGAGGCCTCCGCGAGAAAGGTCAGCGCGCCGCGGTTGACCCAGTCCGTGTCGTGCGTGACGCGCTTGGGCAGCGGCGCGAGGATCTCGGCGGCGCGCAGCCCGCGCTGGATCGCCTGGTCGTTCGTGTACGTCTCGGTCTCCTGGCCGGCCTGGACCTCCTCGACGGGCAGCCGGGCCCAGACGGTCTTGGTGCCCGTACGGTAAGTGATGCCCCAGGACTCCGAGAGGGTCGCGACGAGGTGCAGTCCCCGGCCATACTCGGGTGTGCCGGTCGATGGCTGGCCCTGGTCGCTGCGGACCGCGCGGGAGGGGTGGTGGTCGGACACCTCCAGAACAAGCGTTTCCGTGCTGTCGCCGGGGTCCGCCTCCTCCAGACGGCACAGCAGCTCGACGGTGGTGCCCGCGTGCACCACGGCGTTCGTCACCAACTCGCTGACCAGCAGCACCGAGTCGTCGGCCAGCCGGTCGGTGATCCCCGCGGCCGCGGGCACGCCCAGTTCGGTCCAGTCGGCGAGCGCCGCGCGCACGAATCTTCGGGCCGCGGCGGGCGCCAGGGGGTTTCCGGGCAGCGACGTCCGCACCACCGCCGGCGGCCCGGGACGGTCCGGGGCTGTGGCGGAGGCGCGGAAATCGGTCTCCCGTTGCATCGGAATGGACCCCACGGTGCGGCTCCTGAGCAGTTCGGGCGAATACGCCTCAGGCGACACCCACAGAGTGACAGACTGACCATGCCCATAAGCACCGAGTTACTGAAGTGGGCCACTATGAGTGAGAACAGTGCTATGCCCGTGCTTGGATCAGGCCGGATTCCGGCCCCGGCACAGACGGCCGAGAGCGACGCCGGCGGCGCCCCTGTCACGGAACCGGCCGCCTGTCAGCTGCGCCCTCTTCTCGCTGCCATGCGCGCCGCGCGGGACGGGGACTTCACCAAGGTCGCACCGGTCGGCGACGGCCTGACGGCGGAGCTGTACACCGTCTTCAACGAGATGCTGGACCGTTCCCTCCACTTCGACGGCGAACTCGTCCGCGTGCGCAGGGAGATCATCCGGCACGGCCGTCTGGACGAACGGTTCGCCGCGAGCCCGGGGCAGGGCAGATGGGCGGCCCGGGTCACGGAGGTCAACACCCTCCTCGACTCCCTGGTCGCCCCGGCCGCCAACGCCACCCGCGTGCTGAACGCGGTCGCGGGCGGCGACCTCACGCAGCGTGTCGACCTGCACGACGGCACCCGTGAACTCCGGGGCGATTTACGCCGTCTGGGCCGTGCCGTCAATACGATGGTCGACCAGCTGTCCCTCTTCACGGGTGAAGTCACGCGCGTCGCCCGCGAGGTCGGCACGGAGGGGCGGCTCGGCGGCCGCGCCAAGGTGCGGGGTCTCTCCGGCAGTTGGCGGGACGTGACCGAGGCCGTGAACACGATGGCCTCGCGGCTCACCGCCCAGGTGCGCGACATCGCCCTGGTGACCACGGCGGTGGCGCAGGGCGACCTGACCCGCACGGTCACCGTCGAGGCGACGGGCGAGCTCCTCGAACTGAAGCTCACCGTGAACACCATGGTGGAGCAGCTCTCCGCGTTCGCCGCCGAGGTGACCCGCGTGGCGCGCGAGGTGGGTACGGAGGGCCAGCTCGGCGGGCGCGCGCAGGCGCGGGGCGTGTCGGGCGTGTGGAAGGACCTCACCGACAACGTCAACTTCATGGCCTCGAACCTCACTTCGCAGGTCCGCAACATCGCCCAGGTCACCACAGCCGTGGCCAACGGCGACCTGAGCCAGAAGATCACCGTCGACGCCCGGGGCGAGATCCTGGAGCTGAAGTCGACGGTGAACACGATGGTGGACCAGCTCTCCGCGTTCGCCGACGAGGTCACCCGCGTCGCCCGCGAGGTCGGCACGGAGGGCAACCTCGGCGGGCGCGCGCAGGTCCGCGGCGTCTCCGGCGTGTGGAAGGACCTCACCGACAACGTCAACTTCATGGCGGACAACCTCACTTCGCAGGTCCGCAACATCGCGCTGGTGTCGACGGCCGTCGCCCAGGGCGACCTCGGCAAGAAGATCACGGTCGAGGCGAAGGGCGAGATCCTGGAGCTGAAGTCGACCATCAACACGATGGTGGACCAGCTCTCCGCGTTCGCCGACGAGGTCACCCGCGTCGCCCGCGAGGTCGGCACCGAGGGCAACCTCGGCGGCCAGGCCCAGGTCCGCGGCGTCTCCGGCGTGTGGAAGGACCTCACCGACAACGTCAACTTCATGGCCTCGAACCTCACTTCGCAGGTCCGCAACATCGCCCAGGTCACCACCGCCGTGGCCAACGGCGACCTCTCCAAGATGATCACGGTCACGGCGCGCGGCGAGATCCTGGAGCTGAAGGACACCGTCAACACGATGGTGGAGCAGCTGCGCGCCTTCGCCGACGAGGTCACGCGTGTGGCCCGCGAGGTCGGCACGGACGGCAGGCTCGGCGGCCGCGCGCAGGTCCTCGGCGTCTCCGGCGTCTGGAAGGACCTCACCGACAACGTCAACTACATGGCGGACAACCTCACCGGCCAGGTCCGCAACATCGCGCAGGTGGCCACCGCCGTGGCCCAGGGCGACCTCTCCAAGAAGATCGACGTGGATGCGCGCGGCGAGATCCTGGAGCTGAAGACCACCATCAACACCATGGTGGACACGCTCTCCTCGTTCTCCTCCGAGGTCACCCGTGTGGCCCGCGAGGTGGGCTCGGAGGGACAGCTGGGCGGCCAGGCACGGGTCGAGGGCGTGTACGGCACGTGGAAGCGCCTGACGACGAACGTGAACGAGCTGGCGCTGAACCTCACCACCCAGGTGCGCGCCATCGCCGAGGTCGCCTCCGCCGTGGCGCAGGGCGACATGACCCGTGCGATCACCGTCGAGACGCGCGGCGAGGTGTCCGAGCTCAAGGACAACATCAACCTCATGGTCTCCAACCTCCGTGAGACCACCCGCGCCAAGGACTGGCTGGAGTCCAACCTCGCCCGTCTCGCGGGCCTGATGCAGGGCCACCGCGACCTGATGGAGGTCGCCGACCTGATCCTGCGCGAGCTGACCCCGCTGGTGAACGCGCAGTACGGCGCCTTCTTCCTGGCCGACCCGGACACGGCGGACGCCCCGGCGCCCACCAAGGTCACCGCCAAGGGCCTCGCCTTCATCGCCGGGTACGGCTCCACACAGGGCTCGGTCGTCGACACCGGCGGCATGCCCGCGCACGGCCTGGTCCGCCAGGCCGCCCTGGAGAAGAAGCGCATCCTCGTCGAGGAGGTCCCGCCGGACTACATCAAGATCCACTCGGGGCTCGGCGACGCGGCGCCCGCCACGGTCGTGATCATCCCGATCCTTTTCGAGGACAAGCTGCTCGGCGTGATCGAGCTGGCCACGTTCTCCCGCTTCTCCGACGTCCACCTGGCGTTCTTCGACCAGTTCGTGAACACCATCGGCGTCGCGATCAACACGATCATCGCCAACTCCCGTACGGAGTCGCTGCTCGGCGAGTCCCAGCGGCTCGCCACCCAGCTCCAGGAGCGCTCGGACGAGCTCCAGCGCCAGCAGGCCGAACTGCGCCGCTCGAACGCCGAGCTGGAGGAGAAGGCCGCCCTGCTCGCCACGAGCTCGCAGTACAAGTCGGAGTTCCTGGCGAACATGTCGCACGAGCTGCGCACGCCGCTCAACTCCCTGCTGATCCTGGCCCGGCTGCTCTCCGACAACCCCGACAACCACCTCTCCGACCAGGAGGTGCAGTTCGCGACGACGATCCACCGCTCCGGCTCCGACCTGCTCCAGCTGATCAACGACATCCTGGACCTGTCGAAGATCGAGGCGGGCCGCATGGACGTACGCCCCAAGAAGCTGCCGCTCATCAAGGTCCTCGACTACGTCCACGCGACGTTCCGCCCGCTCACCCTCGACCGCGGTCTCGCCTTCGACGTGTCGGTCGGCGAGGACGTGCCGCGCGAGATGTTCACCGACGAGCAGCGTCTCCAGCAGATCCTGCGCAACCTCCTGTCGAACGCGGTCAAGTTCACCTCGGCGGGCAGCATCGAGCTGCGCGTCAGCCGCGTGAAGGACACCTCGGCGGACCGGCTGCTGCACGACAACGACGACCTGCTCTGCTTCGCCGTCAGCGACACCGGCATCGGCATCCCGTCCGAGCAGCTCCCGGTGATCTTCGAGGCGTTCCAGCAGGCCGACGGCACCACCAACCGCAAGTACGGCGGCACCGGCCTCGGCCTCTCCATCAGCCGCGAGATCGCCGGCCTGCTCGGCGGCCGGATCACCGCGGAGAGCCGCCCGAGCCAGGGCTCGACCTTCTCGCTGTACGTCCCGGTCGTGCACCCCGGGCACGGCGCGGCCGCCATCGCGTACGCGGCCTCCAGCGCCCAGCACCTCACCGAACCGATCGAACACGCCGCGCTGCGGCCGCACACCGCGCTCGAACCCGACGACAGCTGGCCCACCCCCACCAAGCTGGAGGAGTGGAAGGAAGGCAGGGCGGGCCGCATACTGCCGGGCCGCCGCGTGCTGATCGTGGACGACGACATCCGCAACGTCTTCGCCCTCACGCATGTGCTCAGCCGCGTCGGCATGCCCGTCCTGTACGCGGAGAACGGCCGCGAGGGCATCGAGACGCTGGAGCGCAACCCCGACGTCGACATCGTCCTGATGGACATCATGATGCCGGAGATGGACGGGTACGAGACGATGGCCGCGATCCGTCGCAGCCCCCGCTGGCGGGGACTGCCCATCGTCGCCCTCACCGCCAAGGCCATGCCCGGAGACCGCGAGAAGGCCATCTCGCAGGGCGCCACCGACTATGTTCCGAAGCCCGTGGACGTGGACCAGCTGCTCGGCGTCGTCTGCTCCCTCTTGGATCCCGAGAGCGCGGCGACCACCGAGCAGAACACCTCCCCAGATTCCCCGCCCACCTCCACCGATTCAGAGTCCGTCGCACCGGAACAGACAAGTGCTCAGGGAGAAAGTGCTGTTCCGCCGCCGGCAACTGAGTGAGGCACCGTGACCATGAGCGCAGAGTCCATCATCGACCATCGCGCGAGCATCCTCCTTGTCGACGACATGGAGGACAACCTGATGGCGCTGGAAGCGGTCCTCGGGTCGCTCAACGAGCCGTTGGTCCGCGCCCGTTCGGGCGAGGAGGCCATGAAGGCCCTTCTGCGGCAACGATTCGCCGTCATCCTTCTGGACGTCCGGATGCCGGGCATGGACGGTTTCGAGACCGCGACGAACATCAAGCGGCTCGACCAGACCAAGGACGTGCCCATCATCTTCCTGACGGGCACGGACAACGACGCGGGCTATGCGTTCCGCGGTTACGCCACGGGCGCCGCGGACTACCTCACCAAGCCCTTCGACCCGTGGGTACTGCGCGCCAAGGTCACGGTCTTCCTCGAACTGCACCGCAAGAACCAGCAGTTGGAGCGCATACTGCTCCGCGAACAGCAGCAGTTCGACGAGCTCGCCGCGCGTCTGTCGGCGATCGAGTCCCACATGGCCGCGAGCAGCCTCAAGGACGTCCTGGAGCTGCGCCACCACGTGACGCACATGGAGGAGATCATCCAGGAAATGCGCCGCGGACGGGTCGTCTAGACACGACGCCCCGTCCGCGGCGGAAGTCACCGGGACCGGTCGGTCAGGCCTCGCGCGATCCGGCGTACATGTCCTCGATGAGGTGCTTGTACTCCCGCTCGACGACCGGGCGCTTCAGCTTGAGGCTGGGCGTCAGCTCGCCGTGCTCGACGTCGAGGTCGCGCGGCAGCAGCCGGAACTTCTTGATGGTCTGCCAGCGCTGCAGGCCTTCGTTGAGCTGCTTCACATAGCCCTCGACGAGCGCGACCGTCGCGGGGTCCGCGCACACCTCGGCGTAGGACTTGCCGCCCTGGCCGTTCTCCTCGGCCCAGCCGAGGATCGCGGGCTCGTCGAGGGCGATCAGCGCGGTGCAGAAGTTCCGGTCGGCGCCGTGCACCAGGATGTTGGAGACGTACGGACAGACCGCCTTGAACTGCCCCTCGACCTCGGCGGGCGCGATGTACTTGCCGCCGGACGTCTTGATCAGGTCCTTCTTGCGGTCGGTGATCCGCAGATAGCCGTCGACGGAGAGCTCGCCGATGTCGCCGGTGTGGAACCAGCCGTCGCTCTCCAGGACCTCGGCGGTCTTCTCGGGCAGCCCGTGGTAGCCCTCCATGATGCCGGGGCCGCGCAGCAGGATCTCGCCGTCGTCCGCGATGCGCACCTCGGTGCCGGGCAGCGGCTTGCCGACGGTGCCCGTGCGGTAGGCCTCGCCGGGGTTCACGAAGGAGGCCGCGGAGGACTCCGTCAGGCCGTACCCCTCAAGGATGTGGATGCCGGCACCGGCGAAGAAGTAGCCGATCTCGGGGGCGAGCGCGGCCGATCCCGAGACCGCCGCGCGCAGCCGTCCGCCGAACGCCTCGCGCAGCTTGGCGTAGACGAGCGCGTCGGCGACCTTGTGCTTGGCGCCGAGCCCGAAGGGCACCGAGGCGGTGCCGGTCCTGCGGAAGTTGTCCTGGCTGACCTTCGCGTACTCGCGGGAGACCTCGGCGGCCCACAGGAAGATCTTGTACTTGGCGCCGCCGCCGGCCCGCGCCCTGGCCGCCACGCCGTTGTAGACCTTCTCGAAGATGCGGGGCACGGCGGCCATGTACGTCGGCTGCACCACCGGCAGATTCTCGATGATCTTGTCCACGCGGCCGTCGACCGCGGTGACGTGCCCGAGCTCGATCTGCCCGGAGGTGAGCACCTTGCCGAAGACGTGCGCGAGCGGCAGCCACAGGTACTGCACGTCGTCGGGCCCGAGGAGGCCGGTCGCCGCGATGGCCTTGGCCATGTACGACCAGTTGTCCTGCGGCAGGCGCACGCCCTTGGGGCGGCCCGTGGTGCCGGAGGTGTAGATGATCGTGGCGAGCTGGTCGGCGGTGATCGCCGCGATGCGCTCCTTGATCAGCTCCGGGTTCTTCTCCAGGTACGCGGCGCCGCGGGCCTCCAGGTCGGCGAGCGTGAGCACCCAGCCCTCGGGGTCGCCGTCGGCCGGCCCGGCGCCCTCGGCGTCGAGCACCACGACGTGCCGCAGCTCGGGCAGCTCGGCCCGCTTCTCGCGCGCCTTGGCGAGTTGCGCGGCGTCCTCGGCGATCAGCACCCGGCTGCCGGAGTCGGCCAGGATGTACGCCGACTCCTCGGCGTTGGTCTGCGGGTAGACGGTCGTGGTGGCCGCGCCCGCGCACATGATGCCGAGGTCGGCGAGGATCCACTCGACCCGCGTGGAGGAGGCGAGGGCGACGCGCTCCTCGGGCCGCAGACCGAGCTCGACGAGGCCCGCCGCGATGGCGTGCACGCGGTCGGCCGCCTGCGCCCAGCTGAGCGTCTTCCAGTCGTCGGGGCCCTCGCCGGAGGCGGCTGGGACGGGGTAGCGGTAGGCCTCGGCATCCGGCGTGGCCGCCACGCGCTCCAGGAAGAGATGCGCCACGGAGGGCGGACGGTTCTCGATCAAGGTCTGTGTGTCGCTCACGACATCCTCCGGGCCCACGACAGTGCGGCGAACTGGCTGGCGGCTGCTTCTTACATCCCTGTCGGCTACTTGTTTAACTTGCGAGTAACCTACGAGTGGTGATCAGAGTAGAGCGCCGACGCCCGGTGCGTAAGGGGCTGCTGCCTGTCACTTCCTACAGACACCCAAACGGAACGGGCCCGCCGCGCCGAGGCGCCGCGGGCCCGTTCCGGCCTGCTGTGACAGGAGTGACGAACGCGTCCGGTGGCTACTTCTTCGCCTTGCCGCCGCCGTCGTCGCTGGAGAGCACCGCGATGAAGGCTTCCTGCGGCACCTCGACGGAGCCGACCATCTTCATGCGCTTCTTGCCCTCCTTCTGCTTCTCCAGGAGCTTGCGCTTACGGGAGATGTCACCGCCGTAGCACTTGGCGAGGACGTCCTTGCGGATGGCGCGGATCGTCTCGCGCGCGATGACCCGGGAGCCGATCGCGGCCTGCACCGGCACCTCGAAGGCCTGCCGCGGGATCAGCTCGCGCAGCTTGGCGACGAGCCGCACGCCGTACGCGTACGCGGCGTCCTTGTGCGTGATCGCCGAGAAGGCGTCGACCTTGTCGCCGTGCAGCAGGATGTCGACCTTGACGAGCTGCGCGGACTGCTCGCCCGTGGGCTCGTAGTCCAGCGAGGCGTAGCCGCGGGTCTTGGACTTCAGCTGGTCGAAGAAGTCGAAGACGATCTCCGCGAGCGGCAGCGTGTAGCGGATCTCGACGCGGTCCTCGGAGAGGTAGTCCATGCCGAGCATGACGCCGCGCCGGTTCTGGCACAGCTCCATGATCGAGCCGATGAACTCGCTGGGGGCGAGGATCGTGGCGCGCACGACGGGCTCGAAGACCTCGTCGATCTTGCCCTCGGGGAACTCGCTCGGGTTGGTGACCGTGTGCTCGGTGCCGTCCTCCATGATCACGCGGTAGACCACGTTCGGAGCGGTGGCGATCAGGTCGAGGCCGAACTCGCGCTCCAGGCGCTCACGGATCACGTCGAGGTGCAGCAGGCCCAGGAAGCCGACGCGGAAGCCGAAGCCGAGCGCGGCGGACGTCTCGGGCTCGTAGACGAGCGCGGCGTCGTTGAGCTGCAGCTTGTCGAGGGCGTCGCGCAGCTCGGGGTAGTCCGAGCCGTCCAGCGGATACAGACCCGAGAAGACCATCGGCTTCGGGTCCTTGTACCCGCCGAGGGCCTCGGTGGCGCCCTTGTGCAGGGAGGTGATCGTGTCACCGACCTTGGACTGGCGGACGTCCTTCACACCGGTGATCAGATAGCCCACCTCGCCGACGCCGAGGCCGTCGGCCGCGAGCATCTCGGGCGAGTTGGTGCCGATCTCCAGGAGCTCGTGCGTGGCGCCGGTGGACATCATCCGGATCCGCTCGCGCTTGTTGAGCTGGCCGTCGACGACACGTACGTACGTCACGACGCCGCGGTAGGAGTCGTAGACCGAGTCGAAGATCATCGCGCGGGCCGGGGCGTCCTTGACGCCGACCGGGGCCGGGATCTCGGCGACGACCTTGTCGAGCAGCGCCTCGACGCCCATGCCGGTCTTCGCGGAGACCTTCAGGACGTCCTCGGGCTCGCAGCCGATGAGGTTGGCGAGTTCCTCGGAGAACTTCTCCGGCTGGGCGGCCGGCAGGTCGATCTTGTTGAGGACCGGGATGATCTTGAGGTCGTTCTCCATCGCCAGGTAGAGGTTGGCGAGGGTCTGGGCCTCGATGCCCTGGGCCGCGTCGACGAGGAGGATCGTGCCCTCGCAGGCCGCGAGCGAACGCGAGACTTCGTACGTGAAGTCCACGTGGCCCGGGGTGTCGATCATGTTGAGGATGTGGGTACTGCCCTCGTCCGGGCCCCCGGTCGGGGCCCAGGGCAGACGCACCGCCTGGGACTTGATCGTGATGCCGCGCTCTCGCTCGATGTCCATGCGGTCGAGGTACTGAGCACGCATCTGCCGCTGCTCCACCACGCCGGTGAGCTGGAGCATGCGGTCGGCGAGCGTGGACTTGCCGTGGTCGATGTGCGCGATGATGCAGAAATTGCGGATCAGAGCCGGGTCGGTACGGCTCGGCTCGGGCACATTCTTAGGGGTCGCGGGCACGCAGGGTCCTGTCTCTTGAGGCGCCTGTCGCCTCGGGTCGGATCTATACGTAGGTTCCATCGTCCCATGGGTGAGGGACTGCGCTCGGTTTGGGCCGGTCGGAGGGCGGCTGGTACCGTGGGCAGCTGTGTCTCGTAGCCCTCTCAGCGTCGAGACGCATGTCGGAAACACTCATCTGCAGTACCTCTGCAGTACCTGAACCTGAAAAGGCTCTTTCGTGGCGAACATCAAGTCCCAGATCAAGCGGATCAAGACCAACGAGAAGGCGCGTCAGCGCAACAAGGCGGTCAAGTCTTCGCTGAAGACCGCGATCCGCAAGGCCCGCGAGGCCGTTGCCGCCGGTGACGCCCAGAAGGCCGCCGAGCTCACGCGTGAGGCCACGCGCCAGCTCGACAAGGCCGTCTCCAAGGGTGTCATCCACAAGAACCAGGCCGCCAACAAGAAGTCGGCGCTTGCTTCGAAGGCCGCGTCCCTCTAAGGGCTGAAGCCTCTGCTGAGTGCATCGGCGGTCGCTTCGGCGGCCCGCGGTTGACACTCACTTGATTCGACGCCGGTACGGGACCCAGCGGACCCTCTCTTCCGCTCCCGTACGGGCACCCCGGAGCCGTACACGACTGCGTTCGCCACGCGGGTACGGATCCACACAGCGTGAACGGAAGCCCCGTCCCACCGACCTTCCCCAGGTCGATGGACGGGGCTTCCGTTCACGC
>NZ_LIRJ01000441.1 GCF_001419745.1 Streptomyces silaceus
GGCGGACCGCCCCCGCCGCGCCGGTGTCTCCTCGTTCGGGATCAGCGGCACCAACGCCCACGCGATCATCGAACAGGCCCCCGCCGAAGCCCTCGTGGCACAGGCCCCCGCCGAGGGCCCCGCGGCACAGGAGCCCGCGAGCGACGGCGGACTCGCCGTCCCCGTGCTGCTCACCGCCAAGACGCCCGCCGCGCTCGCCGGCCAGGCCGAGGCGCTCCTCGCCCACCTCGACGCCCACCCCGGCCTCGACCCGTCCGACGTCGCCTGGTCGCTCGCCACCGGCCGCGCCCACTTCGCCCACCGCGCCGCGATCACCGGAGCCGACACCGCGGACCTGCGCGGCGCCCTCGCCGCGCTGGCCGCCGGCACCACCGCCACCGGACTCGTCGAAGGCACCGTCACGGGACGCGCCCGTCCGGTGTTCGTCTTCCCCGGCCAGGGCTCCCAGTGGTCCGGCATGGCCACCGAACTCCTCGACTCCTCACCGGCGTTCGCCGCCCGCATGGCCGAGTGCGCCGAGGCGATCGCCCCGCACACCGACTGGGACTTCCACGCCGAACTGCGCGGCTCCCTCGACCGCGTCGACGTCGTCCAGCCGCTGCTGTGGGCCGTCATGGTCTCCCTGGCGCACGCCTGGACCGCCGCCGGTGTCACCCCGTCCGCCGTCATCGGCCACTCCCAGGGCGAGATCGCCGCGGCCTGCGCGGCCGGCGCGCTCTCCCTGGCGGACGGCGCCCGCATCGTCACCCTGCGCTCGCGGGCCATCGCCCGCGACCTGTCCGGCGGGGGCGGCATGATGTCGGTGGGCGAGGGCGCCGACGCCGTACGCGAACGTCTCGCCGCGTGGGACGGGCGCCTGTCCGTAGCCGCCGTCAACGGCGCCGCCTCCACGGTGGTCTCCGGCGACGCCGACGCGCTCAAGGAGTTCCACGCGCAGCTGCGCGCCGAGCAGGTCCGCGCCAAGCTGCTGCCCGTCGACTACGCCTCGCACAGTGCGCACGTGGAGTCCATCCGCGAGCAGCTCCTCGACGTACTCGACGGCATCCGGCCGCGCACCGCCGACGTGCCGTTCTACTCCACCGTCACCGGCGGCCTGATCGACACCGCCGAGCTGGGCGCCGAGTACTGGTACACGAACCTGCGCGGCACCGTCCTCTTCGAGGAGGCCGTGCGGGCCGCCGTCGCCGACGGACACGCCCTGTTCGTCGAGTCCAGCCCGCACCCCGTGCTCACCGTCGGCATCCAGGAGACCGACGACCGCGTCGCCGCCATCGGCTCGCTGCGCCGCGACGACGGCGGGCGCGAGCGGTTCCTCACCGCGCTCGGCGAGGCGTTCACGCACGGCGTGGCCGTCGACTGGGAGGCGGTGTGCGAGGGACGCCGCCCGCGCCGCGTCCCGCTGCCCCCGTACGCCTTCCAGCACGAGCGGTACTGGCTGGACAGCACCGGGACGGGCGCCGACGTCACCGCCGCGGGCCTCGCGCCCACCGAACACGCGCTGCTGGGCGCCGCGATGGCGCGCGCGGACGGCGGGGGAGCGGTCCTCACCGGCCGCATCGCCGCGGGCACGCACCCGTGGCTGAACGACCACCGCGTCGGCGGACAGCTCCTGTTCCCCGGCACGGGGCACCTCGAACTCGCCCTGCGCGCGGGCGACCAGGTCGGCTGCGGCGACGTCGTGGAACTCACGCTCCAGGCGCCGCTCGTCCTGCCCGAGCACGGCGCCGTACAGCTCCAGGTCGTCGTCGGCGCGCCCGACGAGGGGACCCCGCACGAGGGCGCGACCCGGCCGATCAGTGTCTGGTCGCGCCCGGAGGACCCCGACCAGGACCTGCCGTGGACGCGGCACGCCGACGGGCTGCTGGCCCCGACGGGCACGCTCCCGGACGCCGAGGACACGCTGACGGCCTGGCCGCCGCCGGGCGCCGAACCGGTGCCGCTGGACGGCCTGTACGACGAGTTGGCGGATCTCGGGCTCGGCTACGGCCCGCTGTTCCAGGGGCTGCGGGCCGCCTGGCGCGACGGCGACGAGGTGTACGCCGAGATCGCCACGGACGCGGCACCCGACGGCTTCGCCCTGCACCCCGCCCTGTCCGACGCGGCCCTGCACACCGTCGGCCTCACCGACGCCGCCGCCGACGAGGCACTGCTGCCGTTCGCCTGGTCCGGGGTGCGACTGCACGCCACCGGCGCGACCGCGCTGCGCGTCCGCGTGCGGCCCACCGGCGAGGGCACCGTGTCCCTGACGCTCGCCGACCCGGCCGGCGCCCCCGTCGCCGGCGTCGACTCCCTCGTCCTGCGGCCCCTGCGCACCGAGGCGCTGGCCGCCGCCGCGCGCTCGGCCCGCGCCGGGGCGCTGTACCGCGTCGACTGGACCGCCGCCCCCGCACCGGCCGCGACGGCCGTACCGCCCCTGGAGGTGCTGCGCGCGTCCGGCGGGGCGAGCGCCGACGAGGTGCGTGCCGCCGTCACCGGCGTACTCGACACCCTGCGCGCCCACCTGGCCGACGACCGCCTCACCGACACCACCCTCGTCGTGGTCACCGGGACCGATCCGGCGGGCGCGGCGGCGGGCGGTCTGGTGCGCTCGGCCCAGACGGAGAACCCGGGGCGCATCGTCCTGGTGGAGGCCGAGGGCGACCTCGGCGAGGAGCTGCTCGCCGAGGCCGTCGCCGTCGGCGAACCGCACGTGGCGTACCGCGAGGGCGCGTGGCGCGTGCCGCGCTTGACGAGGACCGAGGCGGCCGACGCCACGGAGGCCCCCGCAGCGGCCCCCGCCCTCGGCGAAGGCACCGTCCTCCTCACGGGCGCGAGCGGCGCGCTCGGCGGCGTCATCGCCCGCCACCTCGCCGCCGAAGGCCACGCCCGGCATCTGCTGCTGCTCAGCCGCTCCGGCATCAGCGAGGAACTCGCGTCGGACATACGCGAGTCGGGCGCCGAGGTCACCGGCGTCGCCTGCGACGTCGCCGACCGCGCCGCGCTCGCCGCCGTCCTGGACGCCGTCCCGGCCGACCGGCCGCTGACCGCCGTGGTCCACGCGGCGGGCGTCCTCGCCGACGGCGTGCTCTCCTCGCTCACGCCCGAGCGGATCGACGCGGTGTTCCGGCCCAAGGTCGACGCCGCCTGGCATCTGCACGAGCTGACCGCGGACCTGGACCTGTCGGCGTTCGTCCTGTTCTCCTCGGCCGCCGCCACCCTCGGCTCCCCGGGGCAGGGCAACTACGCCGCCGCCAACGCCTACCTCGACGCCCTCGCCGGCCACCGGCGGGCGGCCGGGCTGCCCGCGCACTCCCTCGCGTGGGGCCTGTGGGCGCAGGCGAGCGGCATGACCGGCACCCTCGACGACACCGACAAGTCCCGCATCGCGCGCGGCGGCGTGGCACCGCTGGAGACCGAGGAGGGCCTCGCCCTCTTCGACGCGGCCCTGCGCGGCGGCGACCCGGCGGTCCTGCCGGTGAAGCTGGACCCCGCCGGGCTGCGCGCCCAAGGACCCGCGCTCGCCCCGCTGTTCCGCTCGCTGGTCCCCGTCCAGCGCGGCAGCGCCGCCGGGCAGAGCGCCGCCGCGGGCGGCGCCGACGCGCTGCGCGAGCGGCTCGCCGCGCTCCTGGAGATCGAGCGCGAACCGTTCCTCACTGAACTGGTGCAGAGCCACGTCGCCGCGCTCCTCGGCTACAAGTCACCGCAGGACGTGGGCAGTTCGCTGCCGTTCCGCGAGCTCGGCTTCGACTCGCTGGCCGCCGTCGAACTCCGCAACGGCCTCACCGCCGCCACCGGCCTGCGGCTGCCCGCGACCCTGGTCTTCGACCACCCCACGCCCGCCGAACTCGCCCGCTTCCTGCACGGCGAACTCTCCGAGGGCCTCGGTGCCCCGGCGGTCACGGCCCGCCCCGCGGCCCGCCGTACCGCCGCCGACGACGAACCGGTCGCCATCATCGGCATGGGCTGCCGCTTCCCCGGCGACATCGCCTCGCCCGAGGACCTGTGGCGGCTCGTCTCCGAAGGCCGCGACGCCATCGGCGACTTCCCCGCCGACCGGGGCTGGGACGTCGAGACGCTCTACGACCCCACCCTGGACCGGCCCGGCACCAGCTACACCCGCCACGGCGCGTTCCTCCACGACGCCGCCGACTTCGACCCCGCCTTCTTCGGCATGGACGGCGAGGAGGCCGAGGTCACCGACCCGCAGCAGCGGCTCCTCCTGGAGACCTCCTGGGAGGCCCTGGAGCGCGCCTCCATCGACCCGGCCACCCTGCGCGGCTCCGACACCGGAGTCTTCGCCGGCGTGATGTACCACGACTACTTCGGCAGCTTCGGCTCCGGCAGCGTGGTCTCCGGACGGGTCGCCTACACCCTGGGCCTCGAGGGCCCCACCCTGTCGGTCGACACCGCCTGCTCCTCCTCGCTGGTCGCCCTGCACCTGGCCGCCCAGTCGCTGCGCCAGGGCGACTGCTCGCTGGCGCTCGCCGGCGGCGTCACCGTCATGGCGACGCCGGGCACCTTCGTGGAGTTCAGCCGCCACCGCGGGCTGTCCCGCGACGGCCGCTGCCGCCCCTTCGCCGACGGCGCCGACGGCACCGGCTTCGGCGAGGGCGCGGGCGTCCTCCTGCTGGAGCGGCTCTCCGACGCCCGGCGCAACGGCCACCGCGTCCTCGCCGTGCTGCGCGGCACCGCCGTCAACCAGGACGGCGCCTCCAACGGCATCACCGCCCCCAGCGGCCCCGCCCAGCAGCGCGTCATCCGCCGCGCCCTGGAGTCGGCCGCCGTGTCCGCGGCCGAGGTCGACGTGGTCGAGGCGCACGGCACCGGCACCACCCTCGGCGACCCCATCGAGGCGCAGGCGCTGATCGCCACCTACGGCGCCGACCACACCGAGGAACGCCCGCTGTGGCTCGGCTCGGTCAAGTCCAACCTCGGGCACACCCAGGCCGCCGCCGGCGTCGCGGGCGTCATCAAGATGGTGCAGGCCATCCGGCACGAGACCCTGCCCGCCACCCTCGGCGTCGACGCGCCGTCGCGGCACGTCGCGTGGGAGGGCGGCAACGTCCGCCTCCTCACCGAGTCACGGGCCTGGCCCGACCCCGGCCACCCGCGCCGCGCGGGCGTCTCCTCCTTCGGCATCTCCGGCACCAACGCGCACGTGGTCATCGAGGCCGCCCCCGCCGAGCAGACCGAAGAGGGTGCCCGGGCACCGGAGGTCAAGCCCGTACCGTGGCTGCTGTCCGGTCACACCCCGCAGGCCCTGCGCGCCCAGGCCGCCCGGCTCCTCGACCACCTGAGCACCGCCGAGGACGCCGACCCGCACCGGATCGCCGGCGCCCTGGCCACCGCCCGCACCGCGCTCACCCACCGCGCCGCCGTGCTCGGCGACGGCCTCGACGCGCTGATCGCGGGCGTACGGGCCGTCGCCGAGGGCACCACACCGCCCGACGGCACCACCGGCACCGCCACCGACGGCAAGCTCGCCTTCCTGTTCTCCGGCCAGGGCTCGCAGCTGCCGGGCATGGGCACGCGGCTCGCCGAGGCGTTCCCCGTGTTCGCCGCGGCCCTCGACGACGTACGCGCCCACCTGGACCCGCTCCTGGACCGGCCGCTCGCCGAAGTCCTCGGTGACGCCGATCTGTTGGAGCGCACGGAGTACACCCAGCCCGCGCTGTTCGCCGTCGAGGTGGCGCTGTACCGGCTCCTGGAGTCCCTCGGCGTACGGCCCGACGTCCTCGCGGGCCACTCCGTCGGCGAGTTCGCCGCCGCCCACGTCGCCGGCGTCCTCACCCTGGAGGACGCCTGCACGCTGATCGCCGCGCGCGGCCGGCTCATGCAGGCCCTGCCCGAGGGCGGCGTGATGATCGCCGTCAAGGCGGCCGAGGACGAGGTCGCCCCGCTGCTCACCGACGGCGTCGGCATCGCCGCCGTCAACGGCCCCGACTCCGTGGTGGTCTCCGGCCGCGCCGAGCCCGCCCGCGCCCTCGCGGCCCGCTTCGCGCGCACCAAGGAACTCGCCGTCAGCCACGCCTTCCACTCGGCGCTGATGGAGCCGATGCTCCAGGAGTTCCGCGAGATCGCCGAGTCCCTGACGTACGGACCGCTGCGCATCCCGCTGGTCTCCACTCTGACGGGCGCCCAGGCCGCCGCGCGGGAGCTGTCCACGGCCGAGTACTGGGTACGGCACGCCCGTGAGGCCGTCCGGTTCGCCGACGCCGTCGCCGCTCTGGAGGACCTCGGCGTACGACGGTTCGCCGAGGCCGGGCCCGGCAGCGCGCTCACCGCCGCGACCGCCGAGACCGTGCGCGGCGACGCCGCCGCCGTCCCCCTGCTGCGCAAGGACCGGGAGGAGACCACCGCGCTGCTCGGCGGCCTCGCCGCGCTGCACGTTTACGGCACCGCCGTCGACTGGGCGGCCCTGCTGCCCCACCGCGACGGCTCCGACCTGCCGACGTACGCGTTCCAGCGCACCCGCCACTGGGTGAACGCCGACGTCGCCGGCGCCCGCGCCGCCGCCGACCACCCGCTGCTCGGCACCGCCGTGGAACTCGCCGGCGCCGACGGCACCCTGTACACCGGCCACCTCTCGCTCGCCGACCACCCCTGGCTCGCCGACCACGCCGTCGGCGGTGTGCCGCTGCTGCCGGGCACCGCGTTCGTCGAGATGGCCCTCGCCGCCGGAGCCCGCCTGGACTGCGGCACCGTCGACGAACTCACCATCGCCGAACCGCTGGTGCTGCCCGAGGACGGCGCCGTACGCCTCCAGTGCACCGTCGGCGAACCCGACGCGTCGGGCGCGCGGGACTTCCGCGTGTACTCCGCCGCGGCCGACGGCGACCCGTGGACCACGCACGCCACCGGCGTCCTGCGCCCCGGCGTCGCCGACGGCGGCCACGACCTGACCGTCTGGCCGCCGGCCGGCGCCGAACCGGTCGACGTCGAGGGCCACTACGAACGGCTCGCGGAACTCGGCGCCCAGTACGGCCCCCGCTTCCAGGGGCTGCGGGCCGCCTGGCGCCTGGGCGACGAGGTGTTCGCCGAGGTCGCCGTGGACGCGGGCGACCCCACGGGCCGCCTCGGCCTGCACCCGGCGCTGTTCGACGCCGCCCTGCACGCCGTGGGGCTGCGCGCGGGCGCCGCCGAACGCATGGCGCTGCCGTTCGCCTGGAGCGGCGTCGCCCTGCACGCCGTGGGCGCGACCTCGCTGCGCGTCCGCATCGCCCCGCACGGCACCGACGGCATCACCCTCGACGCCGCCGACGACGCGGGCGAGCCCGTGGTGCGGGTGGCGTCGCTCGCCCTGCGGGAGGTCAGCCCCGAACGCGTCGCCGCGGCGGCCTCCGGGGGCGTCGACTCCCTGTACGCCCTCGACTGGGCGCCGCTCACCGGCGACGGCGCGCCGCAGGCCGGCCGCTGGACCGTGCTCGGCCCCGACGCCGACGTGCTCGCCGACGCGCTGGCCGACGAGGTCGCCGAGGTGACCGTCGCCGCCGACCTCGCCGAGGCCGCGGGCACCGCCCCGGACACCGTCGTCCTCGTCCACACCGGAGGCGACACCCCCGACGAGATCCGTACGGCCACGCACACCCTGCTGGACCGTGCGCAGACCTGGCTGGCCGACGCGCGGTTCGCCGACAGCACCCTGGTCGTGGCGACCCGCGGCGCCGCCGGGCCCGCCCACCAGGACGTCACCGACCTCGGGGGCGCCGCCGCCTGGGGCCTGCTGCGCGCCGCGCAGTCCGAACACCCCGACCGCATCGTCCTCGCCGACCTCGACACCACCGAGGCGTCCCGCAGGGCACTGCCGTCCGCCGTCGCCTCCGGCGCCCACCAACTGGTGCTCCGCGACGGCGCGTCGAGCGCGCCGAGGCTGGTGCGCGCACCCCGCGCGGCCGACCACGCACCGGCCGACTGGACCGGCGGCGTCCTCCTCACGGGCGGCACCGGCGCCCTCGGCCGCGCCGTGGCCCGCCACCTGGTCACGGCGCACGGCGCGCCCCGTCTGGTGCTGCTCAGCCGCAGCGGACCCGACGCGCCCGGCGCGGCGGACCTGCGCGAGGAACTCACCGCGCTCGGCGCCGAGGTGAGCGTCGTCGCCTGCGACGCCGCCGACCGGCAGGAGCTGGCCCGCGTCCTGGCCGAGCACCCCGTCTCGGCGGTGGTGCACACCGCGGGCGTCCTCGACGACGGCATGCTCACCTCGCTGACGCCCGACCGGCTCGACGGCGTCCTGCGCCCGAAGCTGGACGCCGCCTGGAACCTGCACGAACTGACCGCGGACCTGGACCTGTCGGCGTTCGTCCTGTTCTCCTCGGCGGCCGGTCTGCTCGGCAGCCCCGGCCAGTCCTCGTACGCCTGCGCCAACGCCTTCCTCGACGGCCTCGCCGCGCACCGCAGGTCCCTCGGTCTGCCCGCCGTGTCGCTGTCGTGGGGCGCCTGGGCGGGCGGCGGCGGCATGGCCGACCGGCTCGATGACGCCGACGGCCGCCGGATGGCGGCGGGCGGGGTGCTCGCGCTCGACGAGGACACCGCGCTCGGTCTGTTCGACACGGCCGTGGGGCGCCCGGAGGCGGTCCTGATGCCGGTCCGTCTCGACCTCGCCGCCCTCGGCGCGTCCGGCCGGGTCCCGCCGCTGCTGCGCGGCCTCGTCCGTACCCCGCGCCGCACCACCGGGACCGCGTCGGCCGCCGCGTCGACGGCCCTGCGGCGCGATCTCGCCGGGCTGGACGAGACGGAGCGCACACAGCGGCTGCTCGACCTGGTGAGCGCCGAGGCCGGCCGCGTGCTCGGCATCGATGATGTCGAACCGGGCCCCGCCTTCAGCGAGTTGGGCTTCGACTCGTTGACCGCTGTCGAGTTCCGCAACCGGCTCAACGAACTCACCGGGCTGCGGCTGCCCGCCACCCTCATCTTCGACCACCCCAACCCGGCCGCGCTCGCCGCTCATCTCGCCGAGGAGCTGACCCCGCGCGGGCGTGGTGCGGCGGACACCGAGGAGGCCGCCGTCCGGCGCGCCCTGACCGCCCTTCCGCTCGCGAAGCTGCGCGACGCGGGCCTGCTGGACGGCCTGCTGGAGCTGGCCGGACTGCGCGCGGCGGACGAACCGGCCGCGGACGGCGGGCAGAGCCGCGCCTCGATCGACGCGATGGACGCGGAGAGCCTGATCAGCATGGCGCTCGACGACCTCGTCGGCGAGGACGACGCCCTGTGACGGGCACCGCGCCGGACCCGGCGACGACCTCTGCGACGAGTAACCCTGTGACGAGGAGGGGGAGCATGGCGGACAGCGCCGTGTCAGGAAGCACCGCATCCGGGAGCCAGGACACCCGGATGGTCGAGGCGCTGCGCGCCTCGCTCAAGGAGATCGACCGGCTGCGGGAACGCACCCGCGCCCTGACCGCGACGGCGCGCGAACCGATCGCGATCGTCGGCATGGCGTGCCGCTACCCGGGCGGCGTCCGCTCGCCCCAGGAGCTGTGGGAGCTCGTCGAGCGCGGCGGGGACGGCATCGGCGCGTTCCCCGCCGACCGCGGCTGGGACCCGGACCTCTACGACCCGGAGCCCGGCAAGGCCGGCCGCTCGTACACCCGCGAGGGCGGATTCCTGCACGACGCGGGCGACTTCGACGCCGGCTTCTTCGGCATCAGCCCGCGCGAGGCGCCCCTGATGGACCCTCAGCAGCGCCTGCTGCTCGAAGGGTCCTGGGAGGCGCTGGAGAGCGCGGGCATCGACCCGGAGTCCCTGCGCGGCAGCCGCACCGGCGTGTTCGCGGGGCTCATGTACCACGACTACTTCGGCAGTTTCGGATCCGGGAGCATCGTCTCGGGCCGCGTCGCCTACACGCTCGGCCTGGAGGGCCCGACCCTCACCGTCGACACCGCCTGCTCCTCCTCGCTCGTCACCCTGCACCTCGCGGCCCAGTCGCTGCGCCAGGGCGAGTCGACGCTCGCCCTGGCCGGGGGAGTGACGGTGATGGCATCCCCCGGCACCTATGTGGAGTTCAGCAGGCAGGGCGCGCTCTCGCCGGACGGCCGGTGCCGGGCCTTCGCCGAGGGCGCGAACGGCACGGGCTTCGCCGAAGGGCTCGGCGTCCTGGTCCTGGAGCGCCTCTCGGACGCGCGGCGCAACGGCCACGAGGTCCTCGCCGTGATCCGCGGCTCGGCCGTCAACTCCGACGGCGCCTCCAACGGCCTCACCGCGCCCAACGGCCCCTCCCAACAGCGCGTCATCCGCGCGGCGTTGGCCGCCGCGCGGGTGTCCGCCGCCGAGGTGGACCTGGTCGAGGCGCACGGCACCGGCACCACCCTCGGCGACCCCATCGAGGCGCAGGCGCTGCTCGCCACCTACGGCAGCGAGCGCCCGGCCGACGCCCCGCTCTGGCTCGGCTCGATCAAGTCGAACATCGGGCACACGCAGGCCGCCGCCGGGGTCGCGGGCGTCATCAAGACGGTCATGGCGATGCGCCACGGCGTGCTGCCCGCCACCCTGCACGCCGCCGAACCGTCCACCAAGGTCGACTGGACGTCCGGAAACGTACGCCTGCTGACCGACTCCCGCCCGTGGCCGAGCGAGGACCACCCCCGCCGGGCGGGCATCTCCTCGTTCGGGATCAGCGGCACGAACGCCCACGTGATCGTGGAGGAGGCCGCCGCGGAGGCGGTGTCCGACGAGGCGGCCGAACCCGCCGACGGGGCACCGGAGGCGGCGACGGCCCCCGCCCTGCTCTGGCCCCTGTCCGCCCGCTCCCCGCAGGCGCTGTCCGCGCAGGCCGAGCGGCTGCGCGCCTTCGTCGAGGCACGCCCCGAACTCGAACCCGCCGTCGTGGCTCGGGAGTTGGGCGTGCGCCGCGCGGCCTTCGGGCACCGCGCCGCCGTCACCGGCGCCGACCGCGAGCAGCTGCTGGCCGGGCTGCGCGCGCTCGCCGCCGGAGACGCCTCGCCCGCCGTCGTCACCGGCCGGGCCCGCACCGGGGCCCGCACCGCGTTCCTCTTCACCGGGCAGGGCGCCCAGCGTCTCGGTATGGGCCTCGAACTGCGCGCCCACTACCCGGTGTTCGCCGAGACCTTTGACGCGATCGACGCCGAACTCGGCCTGAACCTTGCGGAGTTGCTCGCCGGGGGCGACCGGGAAGCGGTGCACAGGACCCAGTACGCCCAGACCGCCCTGTTCGCCTTCGAGGTGGCGCTGTTCCGGCTCCTGGAGTCGTGGGGCGTACGTCCCGACCACCTCGCCGGGCACTCCGTCGGCGAACTCGCCGCCGCGCATGTCGCGGGCGTCCTCGACCTCCGTGACGCCTGCGCGCTGGTGGCGGCGCGCGGCCGGCTCATGCAGGCGCTGCCGGAGGGTGGCGCGATGGTGGCGGTGCAGGCGGGTGAGGAGGAGGTGCGTCCGTTCCTGGACGGTCGTGTCGGTCTCGCGGCGGTGAACGGTCCGCGTTCGGTGGTGGTGTCCGGTGAGGCGGGCGCGGTGGGTGAGGTGGCGGCCCGGTTCGAGAAGAGCAAGCGGCTCACTGTTTCGCATGCGTTCCACTCGCCGTTGATGGATCCGATGTTGGATGAGTTCCGTGCGGTCGCGAAGGGGCTGACGTTCCACGAGCCGGGCATTCCGCTGGTGTCCACGCTCACCGGTGAGATAGCGGATGCCGATCTCGTACGCGATCCGGACTACTGGGTACGTCATGTCCGGGGCACCGTCCGCTTCGCCGACGCCGTGAACACCCTCACCGGGGCCGGAGTCGGCCGCTTCGTGGAGCTCGGCCCCGACGCCGTCCTGACCGGCATGGCCCGCGAGTGCGTCGACGCCGACGCGGACGCGGGCACCGTGACGTTCACCGCCCTCGGGCGGCGGCAGGGCGCCGAGACCGCCACGCTGCTGACCGGCCTCGCCCGGCTGCACACCGACGGCCTGTCGCCCGACTGGCAGGCACTCTTCCCCGGAACGGACCGCACGGACCTGCCCACGTACGCGTTCCAGCGCCGCCGCTACTGGCTGGACGCGGACGTCGCCCTCACCCTGGAACAGGGCTCCACGGCACCGGTGTCCGCGCTCGAAGCGGTCCTCGACGAGCCGTCAGGCGAGGGCGCGCAGCCGCTCGCCGCCCGCCTCGCCGGCCTCGCACCGGCGGAGCAGGAGTCCCTGCTCACCGACGTGGTGCGCGCCCAGGCCGCCGCCGTCCTCGGCCACGAGGGCGTCGAGGCCGTCGAGCCGGACGCCGCGTTCCTGGAGGTCGGCATGGACTCGGTGTCCGCGGCCGAACTGCGCGCCGCCCTGGAGGGCGCCCTCGGTCTGCGCCTGGGAGCCGCCGCCGTCTTCGACCACCGCACGCCGCTCGCCCTCGCCGCCCATGTGCGCGAGGAGTTCGCGCGCGGCGGCCGGGCCGGGGCGCCGGACGGCGGCCCCGACCCCGAGTCGGTCGGCGGGCTGCTGCGCCGCGCGGTGCGCGAGGGCCGGATGGCCAAGGGCATCGAGCTCCTGAAGACCGTGGCCGAGATCCTGCCCGGCTTCGCCACCCCGGACGAACTGGGCGAGGTGCCCGCACCGGTCCGCCTGGCCACCGGCGACGCCGCGACCCGGCTGATCTGCCTGCCCTCGCCGATGGCTCTTGGCGGCGCCCACCAGTACGCGCGGTTCGCCGCCCGCTTCCGGGGCCGCCGCGACGTCCTCGTCCCCGCGGTCCCCGGCTTCCTGCCCGGCGAGCCGCTGCCCCGCACACTGGAGGCGGCGATCGACGTGGTCGTCGAGGGCATCCGCGCGGCGACGGCCGACGGGCGGCCCTTCGTCCTCCTCGGCTACTCCTCCGGGGGCCAGTTCGCCCACGCCGCGGCCGAGATCCTGGAGAAGGCCGGCACCCCGGCCGCCGGACTCGCCCTGCTGGACACCTACTTGCCCGGCGACGACGGCAAGGACGAGCTGTGGCGGCAGATGCTCGACGGGATGCTGGACCGCGAGTCGTCCCTGGGCGGATTCAGCACCGCCCGCCTGGCCGCCATGAGCCGCTACAGCGACCTCATCGGCGACTGCATGCCCGGCGCCCTGAGCGCCCCGGTGCTCTTCGTGCGGCCCACCGAGTCCTTCGCCTCGGGGGACGGCACCGGGGACTGGCAGGCGTCCTGGGCCGGGGACCACGTCCTCGCCGAGGTGCCGGGGACCCACTTCACCATCCTGGAGGAGGCCGCGGACACCACCGCGGGCGCGGTGGAGGAATGGCTCATCGGCGGCGGTGCCGGCTGAGCGGACCACAGGTCGCGGAAATGACCCGCGGGGCGCCGCCGAATGGTGACGGCGCCCCGCGGGGGCATTCATCGAGCGGCCGTACGAAAATGCGCCAGCCATGCGTCGACGTCACAGCGAATTCCGGCCGGATCGACATCCAATTGACCGGCGATTTCCAGCGATGCCTGCTCCGGATCCCAATTCACGCGCCGCAGGGCGAGCCACATCATCGTGCCCGTCGGGCCGCACCGATGTCTCTTTCCGGTGTGCGGCGAGATGAGTTCCAGGAATCCGTCGGGCAGTACCCGGGGAACCACTTCCGGCTCATTCCCCATGGTGGCGCGATCCTTCCCACCTGCCCCGCCTGCCACCAACAACCGTCGATATACGGCCACTTGGCCTCCGGTCGAGCGATCTGCCCCGCCTCACGAGTGGTCGGTCGCCCCGTCCGCCGCACGTCCGCCGAATTCCTCCGGACAAGTGGGTGACCTCTTCTGGACTCATATTGTGCGTTCCCCTCCGCGTCATGCTCGATGGCACGACGCTACCCGCCGGAAAGGCGTTCGAAAATGGCCCTGGCAATACTTCTTGGGGTGGTGCCAGCCGTCCTGCGCGGCGGAAGTTTTCTCCCCCTTGACAGCCCATCGGCGGCGGCTCCGCACGTTCCACCGGTGGCTGGGTAGAGAAAGTTCTACCTCGGATCCACCTGCTAAGGCCAATGTGCCGACCCACCGCCCGCTTCTAACGTTGATCTCGACACCGCGCCGCAGCGCGACTCATTTCCGGGGAGCCCGAGTGCACACAACAGACAACACCCGACAGGCACAGGCCGTACGGCTGGACGCCGTCTCGAAGATCTACGGCCGCGGGGACAACGAGGTGGCTGCGCTCAGGGACTTCACCATGAGCTTCGCCACCGGCACCTTCACCGCTGTGATGGGCCCGTCAGGTTCGGGCAAGAGCACCTTCCTGCACTGCGCCGCGGGACTGGTCAGGCCCACCTCCGGCACCGTCACCGTGGGCGGCACCGACCTCGCCGGCCTGGACGACGTCCGGCTGACCAGGATGCGCCGCGACCGCATCGGCTTCATCTTCCAGTCGTTCAACCTGCTGCCCTCGCTGACCGTGCGGCAGAACATCCTGCTGCCGCTGCAGCTGGCCGGTGCCCGCCCCGACAAGTCCCTCGTCCAGAACGTGGTGCGGCGCGTGGGTCTCGCCGAGCGCCTCGACCACCTGCCCAGCCAGCTCTCCGGCGGCCAGCAGCAGCGCGTCGC
>NZ_LIRJ01000442.1 GCF_001419745.1 Streptomyces silaceus
CCCCTTCTCCCCCGAGCCGTACACCACCTGGCACCTGGTCCGCGCCGCCCTGGAGGCGCTCGCGGGCGGCGCCCTCCTCGTCCTCGCGTACTCCGGCACCAGCTCCGCCGTGACCCAGTTGCCGCGCTCCGGCAAGCTCGCGTACGGCGTGCTCGTGCTGCTCGCGCTCGTGGTCCGGCGGCGCTTCCCCGTGGGCGGTCTGCTCGCGCTGGCCGCGCTCGCGGGGGCGATGCCGCCGGCCGGGCTGCTCGTCGCGGTGGCGGCGTACCCGGCGGCGCGGCAGCTGGCCCAGCCGCGCCGCAGGGTGGCCGTGCTGCTCACCGCGTCCGCACTGACGATGCTGGTGGCGACGGTGACCGCGCGGCCGTTCGCGGTGGGCAGCTGGCAGTTCGGGCTCGCGCTCGGCTCGATGCTCGCGGCGGTCACCGTGATCGTGCCGGGTCTGGTCGGCACGGCGGCCGGCCAGCAGGACCGGCTGGTGCGGGCGCTGCGGGAGCGCACCGCGGCGGCCGAGCAGGCACGCCGCCTCGCCGACAGCGAGTCCCGCATCCACGAGCGGTCGCGGATCGCCGCCGAGATGCACGACCTGGTGGGCCACCGCCTCAGCCTGATCTCGCTGCACGCGGGCGGCCTCGAACTGGCGCTCTCCCAGCAGGCGCCCGAGCTGCGCGACGAGGCGACGCTGCTGCGCAAGGCCACCCGGGACGCGATGAACGAACTGCGCGAGGTCCTCGGCGTGCTCGGCCCGCTGGGGCGCGACACCGGCACGAACGCCCTCACCGACGCGACCGGCACCCGCCCCGACATCGAGGCCCTGATCGAGGAGTCGCGCGGCGGCGGCATCCCGGTGACGCTCGACTGGCGGGGCCCCGACCTGGGCACGGCCGAGGGCCCGTCGGTGCGCAGGGCGGTGCACCGGGTCGTCCGCGAGTCGCTGACGAACGTGCACCGGTACGCGACCGGGGCGCCGGTCGCCGTGACGGTCACGCACTCCGACGAACGGGTGGAGATCGTCGTACGCAACGAGGCGCCGCCGGAGCCCCCGTCGGCAGCGACGGGCCTCGGCACCGGGCGCGGTCTGGTCGGGCTGCGGGAGCGGGTGGCGCTGCTGGGCGGCACGTTCGCTTCGGGGGCGGTGCCCGGCGGGGGCTTCGAGGTGACGGCGGCGATCCCGACGGGGCCCGGGGCGTGCGCGGACGGCACGGGCCGGGGCGGTGGCGACGGCGGTGAGGAGCTGCCGGGGCCGCCGCTGCCGGACACGAGCGCCGAGGAGGGCGCGGTCGGCGGGCTGCCGGGGCGGATCGCGGGCGTGCTCACGACGCTGCTCGGGATGGGCGGCGTCGCCCTGATGCTCGGCCTCGGCCTGGGCCTCGTGACCCAGGCGCAGCCGGGCCCGGACCTGGCGGAGCGCCAGGAGGTGCGCGTCGGGATGTCGAAGGAGGAGGTGGAGCGTTCGGTGCCGCTGGACAGCGACGCGGTACGGGCGGCGGCGGCCGGCCGTGAACCGGCGCGGCCCGCGGGGACGACGAGCTGTCTCTATCCGAACGTGGGGGGCGGCGCGGACGAGGAGTCGGACACGGCCCGTTTCGCGGTGACTCGCTACTGTTTCGACCATGATGTTCTGACGTCCGTCGACCACTTCACGGTGCCGTTGGCCCGACCGTAGGAACGCGGTGCGCGGTACACGGCGCCCGACCCGAGACCGCAGGAACCAAGAACCAGGAACCAGGAACGAGGAGCACCCATGACGACGCCAGCGACGATCCGCGTCCTGCTCGCCGACGACGAGGAGATGATCCGGCACGGCGTCCGCATGATCCTCCAGCACGCCGACGGCATCGAGGTGGTCGGCGAGGCCGTGAACGGCGCGGAGGCGGTCACGCTCGCCGCCGAGCTCCACCCCGACGTCGCCCTCGTCGACATCCGCATGCCCGTCCTCGACGGCCTCGCGGCGATCGGCCCGCTGACCGAGCTGGACCCTCGGCCGCAGGTCGTCATGCTCACCACGTTCGGCGACGAGGAGAACGTGACGCGGGCCCTGCGGGCGGGCGCGGGCGGCTTCCTCCTCAAGGACGAGGGCCCGGACGAGCTGATCCGCGCGGTGCGGGCGGCGGCGGCCGGCGACGCGGTGCTGTCGCCCGGCGTGACCGGGACGGTCATCAAGCGGATGCTGGAGGGCGGCGCCCCTGCGGCACCGTCCGGCTCGTCCGCGGCACCCTCGCCGGACGCCCGCCTGGCCGCCCTCACCGACCGGGAGCGCGAGGTGCTCGCCATGCTCGGGGCGGGCCTGCCGAACCTGGAGATCGGCCTGCGGCTCGGCATCGGCGTGGGCACGGTCAAGACGCACGTGGCCGCGGTCCTCGACAAGACGGGCAGCGACAGCCGGGTGCAGGCGGCGCTGCTCGCGCATCAGGCGGGGCTGGCGTCGTGAGCGCCGACGAGCGACAACTCCCTTCCTGACGACCTCACTTCAGCTCTACGTACACCCGTCAGCTACGTACGCGCGACGATCCCCGCCAGCACGCCCAACGCCTCGCCCAGCACGTCCGGCGGAGGCGACGCGAGCCCGATGCGCACCGCGTCGGGCGCGCGGTGGCCGCCTGCCCCGGAGGCGGAGCCCGCGGGGCCCGAGGAGCCGGTGGAGCCCACCGCGAAGGCCGAGCCCGGTGTGACGGCGACGCCGCGCTCGGCCGCTGCCGCGACGAAGGTGTCGGCGCGCCACGGCGAGGGCAGCTCCCACCAGCAGTAATAGGCGCGGGGATCCGTACGGAACCGCCCCCTCACACCCGCGTCGAGCAGCCGCTCCCGCACGATCCGATGGCGTACGGCCGCGTCGGCGCGCTTGGCCTCCACGAGCGCCGTCACGGTCCCGTCGGCGGCCCACCGCACGGCCGCCTCCAGGTTGAACGCCGCCGCGGTCCACGCCCCCGACCGCAGACTGCGCTCCAGGGCGTCCCGGTGCCCCGGCGGCGCGGTGAGCATCCCGACGGTCAGGCCGGGGGCGAGCCGCTTGGAGAGGCTGTCGACGAAGACGACGCGCTCGGGCAGCCGGGCGGCGAGCGGCGCGGGCGCGTCGTCGGCGAGGAACCCCCAGGTGCCGTCCTCCACGACGGGCAGCCCCAATTCGTCGACGACGGAGACGAGTTGGCGTCGCCGCTCCTCCCCCGCCGTCACCGACAGCGGGTTCTGGAGGGTCGGCTGGACGTAGACGGCGCTGAGGGAGGCGGCGCGATGGGCGGCGGCGAGCGCGTCGGGCAGCATGCCCTGCCCGTCCACGGCGACGGGCACGAGGCGCAGGCCGAGTTGCCCGGCGATGGCCTTCACCAGGGGATACGTCACTTCCTCGACGCCGACGCGCCCGCCGGGCCCGGCGAGCGAGGAGAGCGCGGCGGCGATGGCCTGCCGGCTGTTGCCGGCGAAGAGCACCCGCTCGGGCTCGGGCCGCCAGCCGCTCCGGGCGAGCACGTCGGCGGCGGCCTCACGGGCCTGCGGGGTCCCGGCGGGAGCGGCGGTGCGGGTCGCCTCCGTCAGTACGTCGGGCCGCAGCAGCGGCGCGAGGGACCGCCCCATGAGCTCGGACTGCCCTGCGACAACGGGGTAGTTGAGCTCAAGATTGACGGCGGCGGGCGCGGGCGGACCGGCCGGCCCCTCGGTCAGGGCGGCGCCGCCGGGGTGCGGTTCGGCGGCCCGCACGAACGTCCCGCGCCCCACTTCGCCGACGACGAGACCGCGCCGGACGAGCTCGCCGTACACGCGGATGGCGGTGGAGTTGGCGATGCGTCGGCGCCGGGCGAAGAGGCGCTGGGGCGGCAGCTGCTGCCCGGGGCTCAGGACCCCGTCCTCGATCTCCCGGGCCACCTCGTCGGCGACCCGCCGATAGTCCTCCCGAGCCATCCCACCCCCAAGTCCACCGCACCGACACGGCACTGGCACCGCAGCCGCATCGCGCGGCCCTCGCATGACACCGCACCCGCATCGCATCTGCATTGCCTGCACTGCACCCGCAGCGCACCCGCATTGCACCGAGAGCAAAGATCCTATTGCACCGCCGACGAGGCCGCGCCTAGCCTCCCCTCATGGCAACCGCGCAGCTCAACGGCATCACGATCGGTTACGACGACGAGGGCGAGGCAGGCGCTCCGGCCCTCGTCCTCCTGCACGGCCACCCCTTCGACCGCTCCATGTGGGCGCCGCAGCTCACCGCGTTCTCCACGACGCACCGCGTCATCGCCCCGGACCTCCGCGGCTACGGCGCGACGACCGTCGTCCCCGGCACCACCGCGTTCGCCACGTTCGCCGAGGACGTCGCGGCGCTCCTCGACCACCTGGGCGTACGGGAGTTCGCCCTCGGCGGTCTGTCCATGGGAGGCCAGATCGCGATGGAGTGCCACCGCCTGTTCCCCGAGCGCCTCACGGGCCTGCTCCTCGCGGACACCTTCGCGACGGCCGAGACGCCCGAGGGCAAGGTGTTCCGCAACGCCCTCGCCGACCGCCTCGTCGCCGAGGGCATGAAGGGGTACGCGGACGAGGTCCGGGACAAGATGGTGGCCCCGTACAACACGGAGGCGTCCGCGTACGTCCACCGGATGATGCTGGCCGCCCCGCCCGAGGGAGCGGCGGCGGCCCTGCGCGGCCGCGCCGAACGCCTCGACTACCAGGCCCTGTTGACCCGGGTCACGGTCCCGTCCCTGGTCGTCGTGGGCCGCGACGACACGTACACCCCGGTCGCCGACGCCGAGTCCCTGCACGCCGCGCTCCCCGACTCCGTCCTGCACGTCGTGGAGTCGTCGGCCCACATGCCGAACCTGGAACGCCCCGCCGACTTCGACGCGGCGGTCCGCGTCTGGCTCGCCCGCATCTGACGCCGCTTCCCCAAGAGGGGAGTTTTCACCACCGACTTCCTCGCCCGCGCCACTCGATAATGAGTGCGCGGACCGCATGAAACCGCAGTTCACATGCAGCATGCGAGGGGGAGTCCATGGGTGGCACGAGTCGTGAAACGGAATGCTCGCGAGCGGGTCAGGGGACGGCAGAGGGTTCCAGGGTCGGGGCCGCGGCCTTCAAGCGGTCGCTCCTGCTGTGGCGATTGTCCTTCAGGGCGTGCTGGGTGTCGCTGTGGGTCGGACACGTCGAGCTCCTCGGCGGGAGCCGGGCCACGGCACGGCTGCTCCCCGCCCCCATGCGGCGGCTGCGGCGGCTCGCCGACCGCCAGCGCGCGCTGGCCGAGCAGTGGTCGGGCCGCGCCTTCCCGGCGCCGTACCGCGCACTGCCGACCGCCACCGCCGGCGACCCCGTCGCCGCCGGCCTCGCCCTCCGCGCCCAACTCGCGGGCCGCGAGGGCCAGGTGTGGCGGGACCGGCGCTGGGCCAGGCTCGATCCGTGGGTCGGCGGGATCGTCGCCTTCGGGCCGCTCGCCCTGGTCCTGAGCGGGGTGTGGGGGCTGGTCACCGCGGTGTTCGGGGCGCGGCTGTCCGAGGAGTGGGGCAACATCTGGTACCTCTTCGTACCGGTCCACGACTGGCCCACCGCCGTCCTCGCCGGGGTGCTCGGCGTCCTCCAGTTCCCGCTCGCGTTCCACTGGGCCGCGCCGCGTGCCGTCCGGCTGCACGAGCACTGGCTGCGCTCGATGCTCGCGCCCAGCGAGGGCGAACTGCGCGCGGAGATGGCCCAGATGGCGGACCGCATCGACCATCTGACCACCACCCGGTCCGCCGCCATGGACACCCAGATGGCGGAGATCCGCCGCATCGAGCGCGATCTGCACGACGGCGCGCAGGTCCGGCTCGTGGCGATGGGCATGACCCTCGACGCCGCCGAGCACCTCCTCGAATCCAACCCCGAGGCCGTCCCCGCGCTCCTCGCCGAGGCCCGCGAGAACTCCGCCAAGGCGCTCCAGGAACTGCGCGACCTGGTCCGCGGCATCCATCCGCCGGTCCTCGCGGACCGCGGACTCGCGGACGCCGTACGGTCGTTGGCGCTGATCAGCCCGCTGCGGACCGAGGTGCACGCCGAGCTGCCCGCCCGGCCCGAAGCGCCGGTCGAGTCGGCCGCGTACTTCGCGGT
>NZ_LIRJ01000443.1 GCF_001419745.1 Streptomyces silaceus
TCGCGGGGGCCGTCGCCGCCGCCTCGTACGTACTCGTCGACCGGCGACCCGCCTCCTAGGTACCACGGGTCGGCGCGGGTCCCGCCTCAGTCGACGTGGCTCAGTACGTTCACCACCCTGCCCCGCGGGTCCCGTACGAAGAAGCGGCGTACGCCCCACTCCTCGTCGCGCAGGGGCAGGACGATCTCCGCGCCCGCGGCGCACGCCTGCTCGTACACCGCCTCCACGTCCGTCACCTCCACGCTGAGGTCCGGGACCACGGGAGCCGTCGCGTCGTGCGTGAGGAAGCTGATCTGGGCCGTGGGGTTGGCGGGGGACGCGAGGGTCGTGATCCAGCCCTGGTTCATGACCTCGCGGAAGCCGAGCAGTTCGTAGAAGTCGCGGTGCCGGGCGAGGTCCGACTCGGACTCCAGCCGTACGTTCGGCACGATCCTGCGGATGGTCATCGGCTGCTCCCCACACTTCCCTGCGTCACGCTCGTCCGTCCCCTTCTCCTCGTTCCCGGAACCTGGCCGCGAACGCCCCCACCACCAGCGCCCCCGCCCCCATCACCAGTGTGCAGAATGCCCACGTCACCTGCCACGCGTCCGCGTCCCGCGCGGGGTGGGTGTCGAAGGAGACGAACAGGAGCGTCGACGGTGGGGCCGCCACCGTCAGCAGGGTCCAGGCCGGGCGGTCCCGGATGCCGGAGTGGGCCGCCAGCGCCGCCAGGGCGAGGGTGAGCGTCGTCAGGCCCAGGGCCGTCACCGGGGACGTCTCGTCGATCGCGCCCGGGGCCTCCGGGCGGTTGCGCAGGTCCCAGGGCAGGCACACCACGTACGCGGTCGCCGCCAGCGCCGCGCCCAGCAGGCGCGTCGCGTACCTCGGCAGCGGCGGGCTCTCGGGGAGAGGGGTCAGCAGCGGTTTCATCGTGCGGGGCTCGGGCGTCGGCGTGGGCATGGGTCGACGGTGCCCTCCCTCGTAGGCCGGCGACAGAGTATGCGTACTCAGGTTCGGGCGCGGCCCGTGCGTGCGGCCTCGTTCGTCTCCACCGCCGACAGCGGCGTCGCCACGTCCTCCAGGGACTTTCGTTCCGCCCGTACCGCGAGCACCGCCGCGACCAGGCCCGCCGCGCACATCAGGGCCGCGCCGATCTGGAAGGCGAGCACCGTGTCCGCGACCACGCCCGACTTCGTGAGCTCGGCGAACAGCAGCGGGCCGCTGATGCCGCCGGCCGCCGTGCCGACCGCGTAGAAGAAGGCGATCGCCAGGGCCCGCGTCTCCATCGGGAAGATCTCGGAGACCGTGAGGTACGCGCTGCTCGCGCCCGCCGAGGCGAAGAAGAGGACGACCGCCCAGCACGCCGTCAGGCCCGTCGCGCTCAGCACGCCCCGGTCGAAGAGCGCGGCCGTGCCGAAGAGGAGCAGCCCCGACAGGACGTACGTCGACGTGATCATGATCCGGCGGCCGACGGTGTCGAAGAGCTTGCCGAGCAGCAGCGGGCCGAGGAAGTTGCCGACCGCGATCACGGCGAAGTAGTAGCCCGTCCGCCCCGGCGGGACGTCGAAGAACGTCGTGAGGATCGTGCCGAAGCCGAAGGTGATCGCGTTGTAGAGGAACGCCTGTCCGATGAAGAGGGAGAGGCCGAGGACGGCCCGCCGGGGGTAGCCGCGGAAGACCGTCCGGGCGATGGTGACGAAGCCGATCGACTTGCGCTGGTGGATGGTGATCTCGCCGTGCGGGGGCGGCAGTTCACGGCCACCGCGTTCGGCGCGCACCTCGTCCTCGGCCGCCGCGACCAGCCGCTCCGCCTCCTCCCCCTTGCCGTGGATGAACAGCCACCGCGGGCTCTCGGGGACGTTGCGGCGTACGAGCAGGATGACCAGGCCGAGGACGACGCCGAGGGCGAAGGTGAGCCGCCAGCCCACGTCGGGCGCGAAGAGGTCGGTGTCGAGCGCGACGATCGAGAGCAGGGAGCCGCCGACCGCGCCCAGCCAGAAGCTGCCGTTGATGATCAGGTCGACGCGGCCCCGGTGCTTGGCGGGGATCAGCTCGTCGATCGCGGAGTTGATCGCCGCGTACTCCCCGCCGATGCCGAAGCCCGTGAAGAAGCGGAAGACGAAGAACCACCAGGCCTCGAACGACAGGGCGGTCATCGCGGTGGCCGCCAGATAGACCGCGAGCGTCACCATGAACAGCTTCTTGCGGCCGAAGAGGTCCGTCAGCCACCCGAAGAACAGCGCGCCCGCGCAGGCCCCGGCGACGTACAGCGCCGCCGCGATCCCCGTGACCTGCGCCGACGAGATCGCCAGGCCGCTGCCCTCCTCGGACAGGCGCCCGGCGATGTTCCCGACGACGGTGACCTCCAGGCCGTCCAGGATCCACACCGTGCCGAGGCCGACCACGATCGTCCAGTGCCAGCGGGACCAGGGCAGCCGGTCCAGGCGGGCGGGGACGGCCGTGGTGACGGCGGG
>NZ_LIRJ01000444.1 GCF_001419745.1 Streptomyces silaceus
CTCCTACGCCGCCCACCCCGCGCCCCTCCACGAGGTCGGCGCCCTCCTGGAGGCCCGCTCGGTCCACCCGGGCCGCTCCGCCTTCCACCACCTGATGGCACTCGCCCACACCCACTCCATCCCCAGGAGCCGCGTCGACGCCGTCCTGGAACTGGCCGGCATCCACGAGGCCGCCCGCAAACGCGTCAAGGGCTTCTCCCTCGGCATGGGCCAGCGCCTCGGCATCGCGGCCGCCCTCCTCGGCGACCCCGCCACCGTCATCCTCGACGAGCCGGTCAACGGCCNNAACGGCCTCGACCCCGAGGGCGTCCTGTGGATCCGCAACCTCCTCAAGTCCCTGGCCGCCGAGGGCCGTACGGTCCTCGTCTCCTCCCACCTCATGAGCGAGATGGCCCTCACCGCCGACCATCTGATCATCATCGGCCGCGGCAGGCTCCTCGCCGACACCACCGTCGACGCCTTCGTCCGCGCCTCGGGCAGCGGCACCGTCAAGGTCGTCACCCCCGAGGCCGGCCGCCTCACCGAACTGCTCGCGGGACCCGGCGTCCGGATCACCGGCGAGGCGGGCGCACTCGACGTACGCGGCACGGACGCCGAGCACATCGGCCGCACCGCCGCCGCCCACGGCATCCCCCTCTGCGAACTCACCCCGCACACCGCGTCGTTGGAGCAGGCCTTCATGGACCTCACACGCGACTCGGTCGAGTACGTCGCCTCGACGACCACCCCCGCCACCCCGCACACGGAAGGAGTCGCCGCATGAGCACCACGACCCCCGCAGCCGGCCGAACCAGCCGCCCGGCCACCCCGTACCGCCTGAGCGCCAAAGGCGTCGTCCGCTCCGAGTGGCACAAGCTGTGGACGCTCCGCTCGACCTGGATCACCCTGGTCACCGCGTTCGCCCTCGTCCTCGCCGTCGGCATCACGATGGGCGCCACCTACGACGGCGACGACGCCGAGATCGACACCGTCGTCTTCACCCTCTTCGGCACCCAGCTCTCCCAGATCTGCCTCGCCGTCCTCGGCATCCTCGTCACCGCGGGCGAGTACTCGACGGGCCTGATCCGCTCCTCGCTCACCGCGGTCCCGCGCCGCCTGCCCGTCCTGCTCGCCAAGGCGGGCGTCTTCACCGCGGTCGCCCTCACGGTCACCCTCGCGACGAACGTCATCACGTTCCTCGTCTCCCAGATCTGGCTCACGGACACCGACAAGGCGCTCTCGCTCACCGAATCCGGAGTCCTCGGCGCCCTCACGACCAGCGCCGTCTCCCTCACCCTGCTCAGCCTCATCGCCCTCGGCCTGGGCGCGCTGTTCCGCTCGGTGCCCGGCGCCATCGGCGCGTTCGTCGCCGCCGTCCTGGTCCTGCCCGAAGTCCTGTCGATGCTGCCCTTCGACGCCGTCGACACCGTCCTGAGGTACTTCCCCGCCCAGGCCGCGAGCGCGCTCGGCTCGGTCACCCGCGTCGAGAACTCCATCGCGCCCGGCACGGCCGTCCTCACCCTCGCCCTGTGGGCGGCGGCGGTCCTGGCGACGGCGGGCGCGCTGCTCAAGCGGCGCGACGTGTGACCTCGGCCACCCACGGCCGCCCCGGGCCGTACGAGGATGAGCCGGTGACCGAACCCCACCCCCTCACCCGGTACCTCCAGCGCTCGGCCCAGCGAGTGCGCGCCTTCGACCGGCGCCGCCCGCTGGTCTGGGACGTACTGGTGACGGTGTTCTTCGTGATCGCCGCCCTCGTCGACGGCTCCGGCGGCTGGCGCAACACCGCGGCCAACACCGACATCGCCCCCTGGCAGATCACCGTGATGAGCCTCGGCCTCTCCGTGCCGCTGCTGTGGCGCCGCCACCACCCGCTCATGGCGCTCACGGTGACGGCGGCGACGACCGTCGCCAGCAACTGGACGGGCGCCTGGCTCCAGTCCGCCCTCATCCAGTTCATCGTGGTGTTCAACATCGCGCTGCGACTGCCGCCGAGGAGCCTGGGCAGGGCGGCAGCGCTGACCCTGCTGCCCATGACGGTGTGCGCCTTCCGCTACCCGCCGGGCAGTTGGGACGAGCTGATCGTCCCGCAGCTCTGGTCCTTCGTGGTCGTCGCCCTCGCCGGCATCGCGGTGCGCTCCCGCCACGACTACACCGAGGCGCTCGTCGAACGCGCCCGCCGCCTGGAGGTCGAGCGCGACCAGCAGGCCCGGCTCGCCACGGCGGCCGAACGCACCCGCATCGCCCGCGAGATGCACGACATCATCGGCCACAACCTCTCCGTCATCACCGGCCTCGCGGACGGCGGTTCGTACGCCGCCGCCAAGTCCCCCGAGCGCGCCGCCCAGGCCCTCGAAGCCATCGGCACGACCAGCCGCCAGGCCCTCTCCGAACTCCGCCGCCTCCTGGACGTCCTGCGCGACGACGACGTCCTGGGCGACGACGCCCCCGCCCCGGCCGAGCTCGCCCCGCAGCCGGCCCTGACCGACCTGGACCGGCTCATCGACGGCGTCCGGGCCGCGGGCCTCCCCGTACGCAGCACGATCCGGGGCAACCCCGACTCGGTCCCCGCGGGCCGCCAGCTCACCGTCTACCGCGTGGTCCAGGAAGCCCTCACGAACACCCTCAAACACGCGGGCCCCGACGCGACGGCGACCGTCGACGTCAGCTACGGCGAGGACGGCGTCCGGGCCGAGGTGACGGACACGGGCCGGGGCGACTCCACCGCCTTCAGCGCGGGCAACGGCCGTGGGACAGGTCATGGTGGCGGGGCGGGCAAGGGCCGCGGTCTGACGGGAATGCGCGAGCGAACGGCGTTGTACGACGGCACACTTGAGGCCGGCCCGCTGCTCCGCCCGCCGGGCGGCTGGCGGGTCCGCCTCCATCTCCCCGACGACAGCGAGACGACACCGTGACGACCGTGCTCATCGTCGACGACCAGCCCATGCAGCGCTTCGGCTTCCGCATGCTCCTGGAGAGCCAGGACGACATCACGGTGGCGGGCGAGGCGGGCAACGGCAGCGAGGCGGTCCGCATGACGGCCGAACTCCGTCCGGACGTCGTCCTCATGGACATCCGCATGCCCGGCCTGGACGGCATCGAGGCGACCCGCCGCATCATCGCCTCGGGCGCCCGCACCCGCGTTCTGATCCTCACGACGTTCGACCTCGACGAGTACGCGTACGCGGGCCTGCGCGCCGGAGCGTCCGGCTTCCTCATCAAGGACGCCCTGCCCGAGGAGCTGCTCTCCGGGATCCGCGCGGTCGCCTCGGGCGACGCGGTGGTGGCCCCCAGCCTGACCCGCCGCCTGCTGGACACGTACGCGGATCGGCTCCCGTCCGCCGGCACCACCTCCGCCGACCCGGCGAGGGACCCGCGGCTGGCCCCGCTCACGGACCGCGAACGCGAGATCCTGACGGTCATCGGCCAGGGCTGGACGAACGCGGAGATCGCCTCCTGTCTGCACGTCGCGGAATCCACGGTGAAGACGCACGTGGGCCGCATTCTGGCGAAGACGGGCGCGCGGGACAGGGTGCAGGCGGTGATCCTGGCGTACGACACGAAATTGGTGAGCCCGGCGTAAGGGCCGTAAACGCAAGAAAGCCCCGGAC
>NZ_LIRJ01000445.1 GCF_001419745.1 Streptomyces silaceus
CACGCACGGCCACTCCCCCGGTCCCTCGGGGCCGGGGGAGTGGCCGTGCGTGGTGAGCGTGCCGTGGCGCGCCCCGGTCAGCCGGGCCGCGCTGTCCACGATGTGCTGGAGCGTGGCGCGGAGTTCGAGGTCGGTGCCGACCGCGAGGACCGCCTCCAGCAACGGCATCGAGGGCAGCGGTGCGTCTGCTCCTTCGGGCATCTCGGTGACGTACTCCGTGTCGTGGTGCGGCGTGGTGCGCCGGGTCAGCCGGACAGCGGGTCCAGGACCAGCGGTTGGATCTTGCCCTCCAGCATGGCACCGAGACCGAGCACGGCGCACACATCAGGCCGTTCCGCGATATGTACGGGCATTCCGGTCGCGTCCCGGAGCATCTGGTCGAGGCCCGGCAGGAGCGCGCTGCCGCCGACCATCATGATTCCGCGGTCCGCGAGGTCGGCCACCAGATCCGGCGGGCAGTCGCGCAGCACCTTGCCGATGCCGTCGAGCACGGCCGTGAGCGGGGTGTGGATCGCGTCGCGCACCGCCGCCGTGTCGACCTGGACCGAGCGGGCCAGGCCGGTCGCCACGTCCCTGCCGTGGATCTCCGTGGACTCCGGGCCGTGCGGGGTGAGGCCGTTGCCGCTCAGGGCGAGCTGGAGGGGACGTACGGACTGCGAGGGCAGCATCAACTCGTGCTGGTGGCGCAGATGCTGGACGATCGCGTGGTCGATGGCCTCGCCGCCCACGGGGATGCGTTCGGCCGTCACGATCGAGCCCAGGGAGAGCACCGCGACCTGGGTCGTGGCGGCGCCGCAGACCAGGATCATCGTCGCCTCGGGCCGTTCCACGGGCAGGCCGCAGCCGACCGCGGCGGCGATGAGGGTGTCCACCAGCTCCACGCGGCGCGCCCCGAGACCGACCATCGTCTCGACGGCGGCGCGCTGCGCCAGCGGGTCGGCGTCGTGCGGGGTGCAGGCGGCGGCGCGCAGCCGCGGCTTGCGGCGCAGGGCGCGGCGCAGTTTCTCGCCCAGCAGGTGGCGCAGCATGCGCTGGGCCATCTCGATGTCGACGACGGTGCCGCCGGAGACGGGCCGGACCACCCTGATGTAACCGGGCGTACGCCCCGTCATCTGCTCGGCGAACTGGCCGACCGCGATGAGCGCGCCGGTGCGGGTGTTCACGGCGGCGGCGCTCGGCTCGTCGACGACGAGCCCGGAACCCTTCACGAAGACCCGGGTCCGCGCGGCCCCCAGGTCGACGGCGATATGGCAGCGGCGCAACTGCTCCAGACTGACGGTCATGGCAGATCCTCCCGAGAGCGCAGACCGTACGGACCGTCGGACGGCGGTCCTGTCTCGCATCGTGCGGTGGGCGCGGACGGCGCGCGCGCTGAGCTGAGCCGGGCGGGGTGCCGCCGCACGGGTGGTGTTGACGGAGTCGCAGGCAGTGCGGTGGTTCCAGTGGACCCGGAGGCATCGCCACCGAAAAGGCGCATACTCGCCGATCTGGCGGCTTTGTGTGACTCGTTCGGTCAGAGGCGTGCGACGCGCGCGGGAAGGGGCGCGGGAAGGGGTACGCAAGGCGCCCGGCTGACCGGTTCCGACCGTCCCCGGCCGAGTGCGGCCGGACCGGATCAGAACGGACCAGAACGGACCCGACCGTTCAGGCCGGGACCGGTTTGCCGGACCCGACCGTTCAGGCCGTGTGGTCGGCCAGACCGGCCAGTTCCGACAGGGAGCTGACGGTGCGTAGGGCCCCGGCGTCCAGCAGGCGCTCGCGCCGCCGGTCGTCGCCGGCGAACCCGATGAACGGAATGCCGAGCGCGCCCGCCGCCGTCGCCTCCTGCGCCAGGGCGCCGACCATCAGACAGCGGTCAGGCGGCGTGTCCAGCCGCTCCAGGGCGCGGCTCAGGCAGTCGGCCGCCGGCAGCAGACGGAGGCGGTCGTGGTCGCGGCCATGGATCCCGCCCCGAGGGGAGGGCAGGCCGTGTGCCTCCATGTACGCGGACACGGCACGCGGCGAGACGTCGGTGACGACGGCGACGCGTGCCCCGATCCGCGAGCGGGTCAGCGAGCGCAGCAGCGTCGAGGAGTGCGGGAGGGGACGGGCGGCCTCGGCGGCGCGTGTCTCCAGTTCCTCCAGGAGGACGCTCATCTCGTGGGCGATCCGCTCGTCGTCCGCCTGCTCGTAGGCGCGCAGCACGTCCAGCGGGTGGTACGTCCCCGGGTTCTCGGAGGTGGGGCCGCCCGGGGCCCCCGGCGGCGCGGCCTCGCCGGACAGCGCGGAGTCCACGTCGCGCCGCTCGACGGCCAGCAGGGCGAGGCGGCGGGCGGCGTCGGAGGACGCCTTGCCGGGGAAGAGACGGGTGAGGGTGCCGTCGAAGCCGAGGAGCACGGCGCTCGGCGCGGCGAGGGACGAGCCGAACGCGATCGAGTGGTACCAGTCGTCGGACTGCGGCACCCGCTCGAAGCGGACGGTGCCGAAGCGCCCGGAACGTACGAGATCGTCGTGGAGGTCGTCCGAGACGATCACGACGGCCTGCCGGGTGCTCGTGCCGCTCAGCAGGCGTGCGCGTTCGGCGGGCAGCTCCACGACGGGCGGGGTCCGGTCCGGGTCGCGGGTGAGCGTCACCGCGACGCCGAACGGCGCCAACTCCATGAGGGAGCGCGGCAGTTCACGCAGGACGACGGTCAGGACCTGGAGGGCGTGGACCTCGGGCGCGACGGTCACGTCCCAGCCCCGGGCGCGGGGCGACAGGGCGAACTGCTCGGGCCCGATGCCGCCCTGGACGAGGAACCGCGACACCACTTCGCCCAGGTCGCGCAGGGCGGAGGCGGGAGTGTCGCGGGCCGTGGAGTCGAAGGCGAGGAAGGTCCGGGCGGGTGGCGCGTCTGGCTCGTTCTGTGCGGTGTCGAGCGCGGCGAGGTCGACGGCGGGGTGCGCCTCGTGCGGTGCGAGCCTCTCGTCGTCGGCGTGCGGGAACTCCTGGAGCAGTTCGTCGAGTTCGGCGGAGTCGGGCCCGGACTCCTGCTGCTGCTGGGCGAGTTCGCGCTGCATGCGGACGAGCGACTGCCGCAGCGCCCGGATGTCGGCGCGGGCGGCGTCCGCCGCCGGGCCGGGGACACCGTCCAGGGGTTCGCCGTACCAGAGGTCGAGAGCGTTCTGGACGAGGCGGAACGCGCCTTCGATGTCGCCGTCGCTCCGTGCCTCCACCGCGTGGGCGGCCAGCTTCCGGCACCGGAACAGGTCGACGTCGTCCGCGTCCGACTGGAGGAGCAGGGCGTGCGAGCCCGCCGCCCGCACGGAGTCGGGCCCCAGGGCGTTGCGCAGCCGGGAGGCGTAGGCGTCGATGAGACGGCGGGCGTCCTTCGGCGCGGCGGAGCCCCACAGGCCGTCGATCAGCTCGTTGTAGGTCACCCCGCGCTCCCGGAGCAGGAGCATGCACAGCAGCGCCTGCTCCTGCCCGGAGCCGGTGGCCAGCGGCCGCCCGTCATGGCTGACGGCGAGCGGCCCGAGCAGGGAGTAGCGGCGGTCGTACTCCGGCTCCGGGTCGAGGCGGGCGAGGCGCGCCGCGCCGCGCCGCTGGGCCTCGGGCCCGTCGGACAGGAGGCCGCTGACGGCATCCCGCAGGCTCCACTGCATCTCGTCGGAGAGATTCAGGCCGGCGAGGTTCATGGTGAGGTGCCGGGACGCGGGGTACCAGGTCCCGCCGTACATCACGCGGATGAGATGCCCGAGGTCCCGGAGGTCCTCCTCGCGGCTCGTGGCGTCGAAGGCCTTGACGTCGAGGCCGGTCAGCAGCGGGCCGAGCGGCGTGACGACGACGTTCGAGGGGCGTACGGCGCCGTGCGCGATGCCCTCGGCGTGCAGGGCGGTCACCGTGGCGGCCAGCGGAGCGACGAGGGGCAGGAGGTCGGAGTCGGGGAGGCGGTCCGGTGACCGCCCGGTCAGCCGGTCCAGGGTCCGTCCCTCGACGAAGTCGTGGACCAGATAGGGGGTTTCGTCCTCGACGCCGTAGTCGCGGACGGCGGCGACGTTCGGGTGGCGCACCTGGGTGAGCCGGTGCGCGAGGCCGCTGAAGGCCTCCTTCAGCCACTGCTCCGGACGCGGGTAGGTGCGCACCAGTACGCTCTCGTCGCCCTGCCAGCTGTCCCGCGCGAGCCACAGCGAGGGCTCCGCTCCGGCGGGCCCGTCCAGCCGGTAGCGGCCCGCGAGCAGCCCGGAGACACCGCCGAGCCGCCGGGCGCTCTCCTGGCTCACCGTCGCGAACGGCTCGGCCTCCAGCGGCGGTTCGTCCGCACCGTCCGCTCGGTGCGGACGGTCGCGGCCCACCCGGGCGCCCGCCCGCAGCTCGCCCGGCGCGGCCCCCGCCCTGTCGTCGATCAGACCGCCCACCTGGGCCAGGAACTGGCGGGTGCGGCCGCGCGCGGTGCGGGGCAGACTGCGCAGCAGGACGTCGCGTACGCCGTCGCGGAACGCGTACGCGCCCGGGGGCCCGTCCGGTACGCCGGTGAGCATGCCGCTGAGGATCACCTCGGCCAGGTGCTGCGGGCGCGGATGCTCCTCGACGGCGGCGTGGACCAGACGCATGACCGGCAGGTGCGGCGTCCCCATGGCCAGATGGCCGGCGAGGCGGAAGGCCTCGGGGGACGCGGTGGAGCGGAAGCGCAGCACGACCGACTCGGCGGAGAGCAGGGCCACGTCCTCGTGCTCCTCGGGGTCCGGCGGCGCCGGGGAGCGGCCCACCCAGCCGACCGCGGCCGGGAACCACGCGCCGCCGGGGTCCGCGACGAGCGACGCCCAGTGCGAGAGCCAGGCCGCGCCGGGCTCCAGCACGGGCAGCGGCACGGCATCGTCCGGCGGGCGCCTGGCGGCGTCGTACGGCGTGAAGGAGAGCGCGCCGGAGGGGGCGGCGGCGCACGGCGCACTGAGCAGGCCGGGGGCCGTGGGCAGGGCGGTGGTGTGCCACAGGCGTTCGGGCAGCGGCTGCACGACGGCCAGCGGCATGTGCTCCGCCCAGCGCCGCAGCGTGCGGTACCAGCGGTCGCCCGCCGCCCCTTCCCGCCACTGAGGGCCCATGCAGTCGCTGATGAGCAGCGTCACGGTGCGGCCGTCCGCGGACGCGGCGGCGGCCTGGGCGGGGACCGTCCCGTCCGGGCGCGCCCGGTGGAGCTCGACGGTGCGGAAGACGCCGGACTGGGCGAACGTCGTGTGCAGTTCGTGGACCAGGGGCCGCCACATGGGCATCGTGGTGCCGGTGTCGTACACGAGGCACAGCCGCAGCCAGCGCTCCTTGGCCGGGCGCATGACCGGCAGCCAGCCGTCCGGCCGGGCGTTCAGGCGGGCGATGCGGTGAGCGGTCGCCTCTTCGTCGAGGACCTGCCCGTTCGGTGAGGGCACCCGACGCTTGAGCGGGCGCAGGGCGCGCTGCAGCGCCAGGGGGTGCCGCACCATCGGAGGGACGGGGACGCGCACGAGACGGACACCGTCGTCCGCCGGGGGCGGTGACGGCCGCGCGGGGG
>NZ_LIRJ01000446.1 GCF_001419745.1 Streptomyces silaceus
CCCCCGGCACCCACCCCTCTCCAGCGGTCGACGCTGTTCACCCTCTGCGCCTGCGTCCTCGTGGCGCAGGGCATGGTCGCCGCGATCAACCTCCTCGTCCCGCAGCTGAGTTCGTCCGGGCTGCACCCCTCCCCCAGCGAACTGCTGTGGACGGTCGACGCGTACGTCATCGCCTTCGCGGGGCTGCTCATCCCGGCCGGCGCGCTCGGTGACCGGTACGGCCGCAAGGGCGCGCTGCTCTGCGGGCTCGGCCTCTTCGCGGCGGGCGCCGCCGTCAGCGCGCTGGCCGCGTCGCCCGCGGTCCTGATCGCCGGGCGCGGTGTGTCCGGCGCGGGGGCGGCGCTGGTCATGCCCGCGACCCTGTCGATCCTGATGCGCGTCGCGCCGCCGGAACACCGGCCGCGCGCCCTCGCCTCCTGGGCGCTCGCCGCCGGGCTCGGCGGGCTCGCGGGCAATCTCGGCGGCGGGCTCATCGGCTCGTACCTGCCCTGGCGCGCGCTGTTCTGGGCGATGCTGCCGCTCGCCGCGCTGCTGGCCCTCGCGGTGGCCCGGACGGCACCGCGTACGGACAAGGCGGTCGGCACCGCGGCCCCCGCACTCGACCCGCTGGGCACGCTCCTGCTCACCGGCGGCCTGGTCGCGCTGCTCTTCGGGATCATCGAGAGCCCGATGCACGGCTGGACGTCCGCCCGCATCCTGACGGCGTTCGCCGCGGGCGCCGTGCTCGTCGCGCTGTTCACCGCGCACGCCCTGCGCTCGCGCGCCCCGCTCTTCGACCCGCGTGTGTTCGCCTCGCGGCGGCTGCGCGCCGGGGCCCTCGGCACGGCCGCGAGCTTCTTCGGGCTCTTCTCGCTGTTCTACGTCAACTCGCAGTACCTGCAGTACGAGAAGGGGTACGGCGCCGCGCGCGCGGGCCTCGCCATCGTCCCGCTCACCATCGGCATGGTGCTGGTGCCACGGCTGGCCGCGCGCTGGTCGCACCGGCCGCGCCCGGTGGCGGGCGGCGGGCTGCTCCTGATCGGCCTCGGCCTGCTCGGCGCGTCGACCGCCGACGCCACGACCCCGTACGCGCTGTATGCCTGCTGGCTGCTGGTCATCTCGGTGGGCGGCGGCCTGAGCATGCCCGCGCTGACGCTCAGCGTCGTCGACTCGCTCCCCGCGCACCAGGCGGGCCTCGGCTCCGGGCTCAGCACGTCGGCGCGCGAGGTGGGCGCGGCTCTCGGGGTGGCCGTCACCGGCACGGTGCTCGCCGCGCACACCCCGGGCGGCTTCGCGGGCGGCATGGAGGCGGCGCTGCGGACCGTGGCGCTGGTGGTGATCGCCGCGGCGGCGCTGGTGGCGCTCGGCTACGGCGGGCCGCGCTCCCGCGCATGACGGCCGCACACGAGAACGCCCCCGGCGACTGCCGGGGGCGTTCTCGTACGTATCTGCCGTCGCTGCCTCAGATGAGGCCGAGACCGCGCACGGCCTCGCGCTCCTCGGCGAGCTCCTGCACGGAGGCGTCGATGCGGGCGCGCGAGAACTCGTTGATCTCCAGGCCCTGGACGATCTCGTACTTGCCGTCCTTGGCGGTGACGGGGAAGGAGGAGATGAGGCCCTCCGGAACGCCGTACGAACCGTCCGAGGGGATGCCCATGGAGGTCCAGTCGCCCTCGGCGGTGCCGTTGACCCACGTGTGGACGTGGTCGATGGCGGCGTTGGCGGCGGAGGCGGCCGACGAGGCGCCACGGGCCTCGATGATCGCGGCGCCGCGCTTGGCGACGGTCGGGATGAAGGTGTCGGCGAGCCAGGCCTGGTCGTTGACGACCTCGGCGGCGTTCTTGCCGGCGATCTCCGCGTGGAAGATGTCGGGGTACTGGGTGGCGGAGTGGTTGCCCCAGATCGTCAGGCGCTTGATGTCGGCGACCGACGTGCCCGTCTTCTTGGCCAGCTGCGACAGGGCGCGGTTGTGGTCGAGGCGGGTCATCGCGGTGAAGCGCTCGGCCGGTACGTCCGGGGCGGCGGCCTGCGCGATGAGCGCGTTGGTGTTGGCCGGGTTGCCGACGACGAGGACCTTGATGTCGTCCGCGGCGTGGTCGTTGATGGCCTTGCCCTGGGGCTTGAAGATGCCGCCGTTGGCCTCAAGGAGGTCACCGCGCTCCATGCCCTTGGTGCGGGGGCGGGCGCCGACGAGGAGGGCGACGTTGGCGCCGTCGAAGGCGACGTTCGGGTCGTCGCTGATCTCGATCGAGTTCAGCAGCGGGAAGGCGCAGTCGTCGAGCTCCATGGCGGTGCCCTCGGCGGCCTTCAGGGCCGGCGTGATCTCAAGAAGGCGCAGGTTGACCGGCACGTCCGCGCCGAGCAGGTGGCCCGAGGCGATGCGGAAGAGCAGCGCGTAGCCGATCTGGCCGGCCGCGCCGGTGACGGTGACATTCACGGGAGTGCGGGTCATGGCGATCTCCGTAAGACAGCTGGCGGTGGGGGTCCCTGTCCCTCGGATCCCCTATTTCCTGGATCCCCGCCGACGCCGCCTCGAGCCTCGATCGCCTCTCGATGATCGATCTCTTGGCATCAAGAGAGATCCGCCGTCAGGCTATCGCGCCCCGGGGGCGGTCGGCCCCCCGGTCCGTGTGGCCCAGCCCACAGCGTGTTTCCCGGGGCGGCCGCCACCTCGGGGGAGGGAGTGTGGCGGCCGCCGGTGGGGGTGTGACCACTCCCGTGGGGGTACGGTGCGCCTGCCCTCCGGGGGCCATGTCATGCCCCTCGCCCCACGACTTTCCCC
>NZ_LIRJ01000447.1 GCF_001419745.1 Streptomyces silaceus
GTGGGGCGGGGCCGGGGAGTTCTCGGGCCGCCTCATCAGCCGTATCCAGCAAGGGAGTCACCCGTGTCCGTCAGCCGTACGAAGTCCGCCCGTGCCCTCACCCTCCTCGCCGCCGGGGCCGTGCTCGCGACCACGGTGGGGGCCGCCTCCGCGTCGACGGTGCCCGGTGGCGGCGCCACCGCCCGGAGTGCGCAGGAGGCACCGGAGCAGCCCGTCACCTCGCGGCTCAAGGGCGAGGGCCGCCTCGACTACGCCGTCCCGCAGGACGACGTCCGGGTCTCCGTCGACGCCCGCGCCACCTTCCGGAGCAAGGACTGGTCCCTGCCCGTGAAGTCCTCCGGCACCTTCCGCATCTACCACCGCTCGCCGTCCCCCGACGGCGGCCCCGACCTCGTGAACTGGGGCGACTTCAAGGTCGACTGCCTCACCACGGGCGGTCCCACCGCGACCGTCACCGGCCGTCTCGTGCGCACCGGAGGCACCATGGACGGCTGGGACGACTACCTGAAGCGGCACGTCCGCATGGGCGTCAGCTTCTACGCGGGGGACAAGGAGAGCGGCGCCCCCGCGCGCGTCGGCATCTCGGGAGCGACGGAGAAGGGCGAGCCGCTCCTGAGCAGGTGCATGGCGTCCGCCGCCGACAGCGAGCTGGTCAAGGGCGGGTACCGCATCGAGGACAAGGCCCCGGCCGCGTCCCGCTGATGCCCGTGGGCGGGACCCGGGCCGCCCCTACTCGACCGCCCCCGCCGCCACCAGCGCCGCCTCCGTCTCCGGGTGCGGGCCGCAGGCCCCTTGGCGCGCCCAGCGCAGCGGAGAGCCGCCCGTGCCGTCGTCCTCGCGCAGGTTCGGGTCGGCTCCGTGGGCGAGGAGTTCACGGACCGTCGCCGCATGGCCCCAGGCGGCGGCTCCGCACAGGGGCGTGCCGTCGGTCGGGCCGCGGCTCTCCGTGTCCGGGCGCGCGCCGGCCCGCAGGAGGAGCCGCACCGTGTCCGTCGCGCCGTGCACCGAGGCGACGTACAGCGCGGTCGTGCCGTCGGTGTCGGGGATCTCCGGATCGAGTCCGGAACGCAGCAGCGATCCGACGGACGCCGTCCGGCCGAGCATGGCCGCGCCCACCAGGCGTTTGGTCAGCTTCTTCTGCTTTCGCCGGTTCACGGCCGCCAGGCTAATGAGCGCGGGGGCATGGACCAACCGACTTTCCAGGGATAGGAAGAGTGCCCCGAGTGGTACCCGGCGGACAGCCGGCGCAGGAGTGGACCGACCCGACATCTTCGGAGGGATCGTGCGGATTTCCGCGACGCTCTACATGACCGACAGGACGATCACCCCGGTACGCCTGGCCCAGGAACTGGAGCACCGCGGTTACGCCGGGCTGTACCTGCCCGAGCACACCCACATCCCCCTCTCCCGCGAGACCCCCTACCCCGGCGGCGAACTGCCGCCGGAGTGCGCCCGCATGCTCAACCCCTTCGTCGCGCTCGCCCAGGCCGCCGCCGTCACCGAGCGGATCTCCCTGGGCACGAACATCGCCCTGATCGCCCAGCACGACCCCATCGACCTCGCCAAGCAGATCGCGACCCTCGACCACCTCTCCGGGGGCCGCGTCACGCTCGGCGTCGGCTACGGCTGGAACCGCGAGGAGGCCGAGGACCACGGCGTGACCTGGCCGAGGCGGCGCGCGGTCGTGCGGGACAAGATGGCGGTCATGCGGGCGCTGTGGGCGGACCGCCCCAAGGCCTACGAGGGGGAGTTCGGCGGCGTGCGGGCCAGCGAGACCTACCCCAAGCCGCTGCGCCCGCCCCGCGAACGGAGCGTGAAGGGGCCGCTGTTCGGGCCGCGCACCCTGATAGGCGGCGCCGCGGGCCCGGGGCTCTTCGCGCACATCGCGGAGTATGCCGACGGCTGGATGCCCATCGGCGGGCGCGGCCTGTGCGAGGCGCTGCCCGCGCTGCGCAAGACGTGGGAGGACGCGGGCCGCGCGCCCGACGACCTGTACGTGGCGCTGACGGCCGTCGAGCCGGGCCCCGGCAAGCTGGAGCACTACGAACGCCAGGGCGTCGACGAGGTCATCGTGCAGCTGCCGCCGGCCGGGGAGGCGGAGGTGTGCGCGGCGCTCGACGGGCTGGCGCAGTACGTGGACCGGCACCACTGAGCCGGGGCCCCGGAAGCATCTGTAGGAGTCATGTGTTCTCGCTCGTATGCTCGGAGACATGACCAACAGCGCGCAGCCCGACGAGGCAGGACGACCCACCGCGAACGCCATGCGGCGCGCGCTCAGGCGGGCCAGGGACGGCGTCGCGCTCGACGTGACGGAGGCCGCCGTCCTGCTCCAGGCGCGCGGCGAGGACCTCGACGACCTGACGGCGTCGGCGGCGCGGGTGCGCGACGCCGGGCTGGCGGCGGCGGGCCGCCCCGGCGTCATCACGTACTCGAAGAGCGTGTTCATCCCGCTCACCCGGCTGTGCCGCGACAAGTGCCACTACTGCACCTTCGCGACCGTGCCCGGCAAGCTGCGCCGCGACGGCCACGGCATGTTCATGTCCCCGGACGAGGTCCTGGAGATCGCGCGGCGCGGCGCCGAGCTGGGCTGCAAGGAGGCCCTGATCACCCTCGGCGACAAGCCCGAGGAGCGCTGGCCCGAGGCGCGCGAGTGGCTGGAGGCCGAGGGGTACGACGACACGATCGCGTATGTCCGCGCCATATCCATCCGCATCCTGGAGGAGACGGGCCTCCTCCCGCACCTCAACCCCGGCGTCATGACGTGGACGGACTTCCAGCGGCTCAAGCCCGTCGCGCCGTCCATGGGCATGATGCTGGAGACCACGTCCGAGCGGCTGTGGCGCGAGCCGGGCATGCCGCACTACGGATCGCCCGACAAGGAGCCGGCCGTGCGGCTGCGGGTCCTGGAGGACGCGGGGCGTTCGTCGGTGCCGTTCACGAGCGGGCTGCTGATCGGGATCGGCGAGACGTACGAGGAGCGCGCCGACGCGCTGTTCGCGCTGCGCCGCGTCGCGCGCTCGTACCACGGCATCCAGGAACTGATCATCCAGAACTTCCGCGCCAAGCCCGACACGGCGATGCGCGGCATGCCGGACGCCGAGATCGACGACCTGGTCGCGACGATCGCCGTGGCCCGGCACATCATGGGCCCGGCGGGCAACCTTCAGGCGCCGCCGAACCTCATCGCCGGTGAGTACGAGCGGCTGATCGGCGCGGGCATCGACGACTGGGGCGGGGTCTCGCCGGTCACGATCGACCACGTCAACCCCGAGAAGCCCTGGCCGCGGCTGGACGAACTCGCCGAGCGGTCCGCCGCCGCGGGCTTCACGCTCGCCGAACGGCTCTGCGCCTACCCGGAGTTCGTGCGGCGCGGCGAGCCGTGGCTCGACCCGCGGCTGCTGCCGCACGTGCGGGCGCTCGCCGACCCGGAGACGGGCCTCGCCGACCCGGACGCGGTGGTCGAGGGCCACCCCTGGCAGGAGCCCGACGAGGGGTACGTCGCCTCCGCGGGCCGCACCGATCTGCACCGCACCATCGACACCACCGGCCGCACCTCCGACCGGCGCGACGACTTCGACGAGGTGTACGGCGACTGGGAGGCGCTGCGCGAGCAGGCCGCGCCCGGCATGGTGCCGTCCCGCATCGACGGCGACGTGCGCGCGGCCCTGAAGCAGGCCGCCGACGACCCGACGAAGCTCACCGACGACGAGGCGCTCGCGCTGCTGCACGCCGACGGGCCCGCGCTGGACGCGCTGTGCGGGATCGCGGACGACATCCGCAAGAGCGTCAACGGCGACGACGTCACGTACATCGTGACGCGCAACATCAACTTCACCAACGTCTGTTACACCGGCTGCCGTTTCTGCGCGTTCGCGCAGCGCAGGACCGACGCCGACGCCTACACCCTCTCCCTGGACCAGGTCGCCGACCGGGCCGCGCAGGCCTGGGACGTCGGCGCCGTCGAGGTCTGCATGCAGGGGGGCATCCACCCGGACCTGCCGGGCACCGCCTACTTCGACATCGCGCGGGCCGTGAAGGAGCGGGTGCCGGGCATGCACGTGCACGCGTTCTCGCCGATGGAGGTCGTCAACGGCGCTACCAGGACCGGCCTTTCGATCCGCGAGTGGCTCGCCGCCGCCAAGGAGGCGGGCCTCGACTCGATCCCCGGGACGGCCGCCGAGATCCTCGACGACGAGGTCCGCTGGGTCCTCACCAAGGGCAAGCTGCCGACCGCCACCTGGATCGAGGTCGTCAAGACGGCGCACGAGCTGGGCATCCGCTCCAGCTCGACGATGATGTACGGGCACGTGGACCAGCCCCGGCACTGGCTCGGCCACTTCCGCACGCTGGCCGCGATCCAGCAGGAGACGGGCGGCTTCACGGAGTTCGTGACCCTGCCCTTCATCCACACGAACGCGCCGGTCTACCTCGCGGGCATCGCCCGGCCGGGCCCCACGACCCGCGACAACCGCGCCGTCACGGCGATGGCGCGCGTGCTGCTGCACCCGCACATCCCCAACATCCAGACCAGCTGGGTGAAGCTGGGCCAGGAGGGCGCGGCCGAGATGCTCAGGTCCGGCGCGAACGACCTGGGCGGGACGCTGATGGAGGAGACCATCTCCCGGATGGCGGGCTCCAGTTACGGCTCGTACCGCTCGATCGAGGACCTCGTCGCCATCGCGGACGCGGCGGGCAGGCCCGCGAAGCCGCGCACGACGCTCTACGGGGAGGTCCCGGAGGAGCGGCAGCGCGCGGCCACGGCCTCGGACGGCCACCTGCCGGAGCTGCTGCCCGTACTGGACAGCTGAGGCGGGGCGTCCCACCGGGCGCGGGGCACCTCACGGGGTGAGGCGCCCCGCGGCGGGTGTCACGGGGCGAGGAAGTCGCCGAAGCGGGCGGCCTTCTCGCGGGCGCCGACCGCGGCGGGACCGAAGGACGTGATGCCCGTGACGGTCAGGCCGCTCGCGGAGCCGCGCAGGTGCCAGGCGGCGCCGGAGTCCTTGTAGGTCCCGTCCTCCAGGGGCGCGGTCACCGTCAGGTCGGCCTTGCCGTCCTTGTTGGTGTCGGACAGCAGGACCTGGCTGCCGAACTTGTCGCCCTTCTCGGAGGCGCCGGGCACGCCGGGCTTGGACTGGTCGAAGGCCTGCGCGCCCTTGCCGCTCAGGCCGCCGTTCGCCTTGGACGCGCCCTTGAGCAGGACGACGGAACCGGCGTCCGCGATCGACTCGATGTCCTCGCCGGGCACGCCGACGGCGATGTCCGCGAAGCCGTCGCCGTTCACGTCGCCCGCGCTGATGGAGGCGCCGAACTCGTCGCCCTCCTCACCGACGCCGGGCACGCCCGCCGTGTCCTGGGTGATCTTCGCGGTGCGGGTCGCCGAAGGGCCGGACGCCGAACCGTACTTCACGAGGACCGTGCCCTTCTGGTAGGGCATGTCCTCGAAGTTGCCGCCGATGTCGCGGACGACGAGGTCGCCGTAACCGTCCCCGTCCACGTCCGCGATCGCCCCGCCGAGGGAGGGCGCGAGCTTCTGCGACGTGGTGGCCACGCCGTCCTTGCCGCCCTTCCAGAACTGGCTCTTGTACGCCATCTCCTCGAAGCCGTGGCTCGTGACGATGTCGTCGGCGCCGTCGCCCGTGATGTCGCCGACGACGAAGTCACCGGGGCCGAAGGTCTGGCTCGTGACGATCTGCTGGGTGCTCGCGGCCTTCCCGTCCCGCTTGAACGGGCCGTACGAGATGGTCATGCCCGCGTCGTCGTTGTCCATCGGGTCCTCGGGCTCCGGGTACTCGGCCGTGACCAGGTCCCGCTTGCCGTCGCCGTTGAAGTCGCCGGCGGTGACGTGCGCGCCGTTGGATTCCAGCTCGGTGCTGCCCTGGCCGGTCAGGCCCTGCGGGGAGCCCCACAGGACGACCGCCTTCGGGCCGCCGTTGACGACGAGGTCGGTGTAGCCGTCGCCGTCGAGGTCGGCGGCGGCCGACTGGCTGCCGAACCGGCCGCCGTCCTCCGGCTCGCCGGGCACGCCGGGCGTGCCGCGGTCGATGGTGGTGGCGTGGGCCGTGTCGGGGCCGTTCGCCGAGCCGTAGACGATCGAGACCTGGCCGGGCGTGCCGCCGTCGAGGCCGCCCGGGGCGGATATCGCGAGGTCGGCGTAGCCGTCCTTGTTGAAGTCGGTGACCGGGGTGCGGGGCGGCGTGGGCGCGGCCGACGCGGACCCGGCGGTGGCGGCCAGCACGAGCGGCGTGGCCAGCGAGGTGACCGCGAGTGCGGTGATGAGCTTGCGGCGCACTGTTCCTCCTGTGGGGAAAGTCTGTGGCATCAGTGAAGACGGGTGTCCGGAGGTGAAGGTTGTATACCCCAGGGACTTCCGTGAGTGGGGTCGCGGTTCCACGGATGCCAACTTCCGTTCATCACAAGGGGTGCGGGCGTACGGAAGACTGGGGGCGACGGCCGGGGCACGGGAGGGGCGGATGGCGCGGGCGAGGGTGTCGATGCAGGAGCTCATCCGGCGCAGGCGCCGGGCGGGGTTCGTGGGGCGGCGCGAGGAGCTGACGGCGTTCCGCGCCAACCTCGACCTGCCGGTGGACGACGACCGGCACCGCTTCCTCTTCCACGTGCACGGCCACGCGGGCGTCGGCAAGACGTCCCTGGTGCGGGAGATGGGGCAGCTGGCCGCGGACCGCGGCGCCCTCGTCGCGCACGTCGACGAGGGGGCGGCCGGGATCCCCGACGTCCTCGCGGAGATAGCGGCACAATTCGCCCAGCAGGGGCGTTCGTTGAAGACCGTGGACCGGGCGCTCGCCGTCCACCGCCAGCGCAGCCACGAGGCCGTCGTGGCCGCCCTGGGGGAACCGGAGCCGGACGCTCCGTCGACGGGCAGCGCGCTGGCGGCCCGCGCCGGGGTCGTCGCGCTCGGCACGGTCCCGGTCGTCGGCGCGCTGGCCGGGCTGGTCGACGCGGAGCGCCTCGCGGTGGGCGCCGACCGGCTGCGGGCCCGCTTCCGCAGCCAGGAGGACGCCCGTCTGGTCCTGGAGCCGGAGCGCGTGCTCACCCCCGTGTTCCTCGACGAACTCTCCGGTGCCGCCGACGCCGCGCCCTGGATCGTGCTCTTCTTCGACACGTACGAACGGACGGCGCCCTACCTCGACCGGTGGCTGCACGACGTCATGACGACCGAGCGCCACGGCGAACTCCCGGCCAACGTCGTGGTGGTGACGGCCGGTCAGCGCCCGCTCGACCCGGCCCGCTGGGAGGGCGCCGCGGACTTCGCGGCCGAGCTGCCGCTGCGGCCCTTCACGGAGACCGAGGCGCGCGGCCTGCTCGCCGCCAAGGGCGTCACCGACGAGCCGGTCGTCGCCGAGGTGCTGCGCCTCTCGGGCCGGCTGCCCGTCCTGGTCTCCACCCTCGCCGAGACCGGCCCCGCGGGCCCGGAGGACGTCGGCGACCCCAGCGCCACCGCCGTGGAACGCTTCCTGAAGTGGGAGCAGGACCCCGTGCGGCGCGCCGCCGCCCTGGACTGCGCGCTGCCCCGCCGCCTGGACGAGGACGTCGTGCGCGCGGCGCTGGACGGGCGCGACGACCCGGCGGGCCTGTACGCGTGGCTGCGCGCCATGCCGTTCGTGCGCGCCGACCGCCAGGGCGTGGCCCGCTACCACGACGTCGTCCGCACCCCGATGCTGCGGCTGCGCCGCAACTCCGCTCCCTCCCACTGGAGGTCCGTGCACACGCGCCTGGCCGGGCTGTACGGGGAGCGGCGCGCCGTCCTGGAGGAGGAGACCCGGCACGCGGTGGGGCGCCCCTGGCAGCGCCCGGCGTGGCGGGCGCTGCGCGTCGAGGAGCTGTACCACGGCCTGTGCGCCCGCCCGCGGGCCGCGCTGCCCGCCGTGCTGCGGGTCGGGGTGGACGCGTGCCGCATGGGCACGGCGGTGGCCCGCGAGTGGGCGCTCGCGGTGGCCGACGCCGCCGAGGACACCGAGGCCGAGCACCTCGCGGCGTGGTCGGCGGACTGCCGGCGGGCGCTGTCCGACGAACGGACGGGCGCGCTGCGGGTGTTGGAGCTGCTCCTGTCCCGGCCCGAACTGGACGACGAGGGCAGGGCGGCCGCCCACAACGCGCACGGCCTCCAGCTCTTCCACCTCGGGCGGCTGCGCGAGGCCCTGGACGACCACGAGCGCGCCAAGGTGCTCGCGCCCGGCGACCCGTGGGGCCACCACGGCCTGGCCGTCACCCACCGGGCGCTCGGCGAGTTCGACACGGCGCTCCAACACCTGGCCGCCGCGGAGGAGTTGGTGCCCGGCGCGGAATGGGTGGCGCGGGACCGGGGCGAGACGTACCGCCGCATGGGCCGTCTGGAGGACGCCCTGCCCTGGCTGGACCGCGCGCACGCGCTGGCCCCCAGGGAGCCCCTGACGCTGGGCAGCCGGGGCCAGGTCAAGTACGGCCTCGGCCGCCCCCGCGAGGCCCTGGACGACCTGGACCGCGCGATCGCCCTGTGGCCGGACTACCCCTGGGCCCTGGCCCGCAGGGCGCACGTCAGACGGCACCTGGGCGACGTCCCCGGCGCCCTCGCGGACCTGGACCGCGCCCAGGAACTGGACCCGGGCGCGCCGGGCGTACGCGGCGAGCGCGGCGACACCCTGCGCTCCGTGGACCGCCACGAGGAGGCCGTCGCGGAGTTCGACGCGGCGCTCGCCCTGGACCCCGGCTACGCCTGGGCGTGGGGCAGCAGGGCGCTGTCCCTGGAGGCCCTGGGCCGCACCGCGGAGGCGCTGGCCTCCCTGGACGAGGCCCTGCGCATCGACCCCGGGTACGGGTGGGCGCGGGCCCAGCGGGAGCGGCTGCGGGCTACTTCGGGATGACGCACAGGTGGCCGGTCCAGGCCTGGTCGACCTGGAAGTAGACGTCGCGCCGGTCGCCGATGCCGTTCTTCCATAAGGGATCGGTGGCGCAGGCCTGCCCGATCTTCCGCTGCTGTACGGAGAACCGGGTGGCGGCGGACCAGCAGGGGACCTGGACCCACTCCGAGGCGTGGTCCTCGTCCTGCTCGACCAGGTGCACGCAGTCGTCGACCTGGGCGGAGGCGATGTCGCCGTTCAGGTCGGCGCTGACCCGGTTGGCGAAGGACTCGTTCTCGGCGTACAGGATCACGAGCACCATGGCGATCACGAACAGCCAGGCGAAGGCGGTGCCCGCGCCGCTGGAGGAACCGGTCGACGAGCCGGCCGACGGGGTGGGAGTGGGCGGGGGGCTGGGGATTGCCTTCGGG
>NZ_LIRJ01000448.1 GCF_001419745.1 Streptomyces silaceus
GGCGCAGCTGCCAGGCGGCGGCCGCCGCGAGGACGCTGCCCTGGGAGTGGCCGGAGAGGACGAGCCGGCCGCCGGTGGCCTGCGTGGCGCGCGTCCAGGCGGCCATGCGCCAGGTCAGGTCGGGCACCGCGCGCTCGGCGTAGCAGGGCGGGGCGAAGGGGTGGGCGGCGCGCGGCCAGAACGTGCCGACGTCCCAGAGGATGCCGATGGTGCGGCGGGCCGAGGGGTCCTTGTAGGCGCGGCGGCCCCAGGTGACGAACAGTATGAAGCCGAAGCCGATCAGCCAGGAGCCGAGGGCCTGTGCGGTCTCGGCCGCGCCCTCCACGACGTCGGGGGTGCCCTGGGCGGCCTGCTCGGGTGTCGTGCCGGACAGCCACGCGCCCGTGAGGGCCGCGGCGCCGAGCAGGAGCGTCACGGCGGAGATGATGCCGACGAGCAGGGGCGCGCGGTCGGTCAGGGCGGCCCGGGCGCGGGTGCCCGCGATGCGGCGGGTACGCGTGGAGTCCTCGGGCTCGCCGGGGTGGTCGAGCGGGATCCGCGTCAGCTCGCGGCGCTTGCGGCGCACCGTCTGGACGCCGAACCAGGCGCACAGCACGGCGACGACCACCAGGAGCGGCGGGATCACGGACGCCTGCCAGGTGAGCAGGACGGGCGGCCCGTCGATCGAGCCCTGGGTGCCGTCCAGCCAGTCGGCGACGCGCTGGGCGCCGCCGCCGGACATCACTCCGCCGAGCGCGCAGGAGAGCATGGCGACGGCGGGGCCGCCGAAGCCGCGGATCGCGGTGCGGGCGTCGGGCGAGGTGCGGTGCAGCAGGTGGGCGACCACCGCAAGGCCGACGACCAGCAGTCCCTGGACGAGCGCGATGCCGCCGAACGTGGCGTCGCCCGGCAGCCTGCCCGCGGAGCGCCAGTCGGGGCGTGACCAGCCCGCATACAGCAGGGTGAGCACGAGGACGACGAGCGCGCTCAGCGGCAGCCGGCGCACCAGCGTCCGGTCCAGCCTGCGGTCGAGCCTGTTCTCGCTGCGCCCCCTGCGGCACACCACCCAGACGACGACGGCGCCGCCCAGGACGAGCGTCGCGTCCAGGGCCCAGCCGAGGGCGTCCAGCAGGGCGGGCCCGGAGGGCCGTCGGTCGTGCCGCGCGGCCGAGGTGCCGACCGCCGCGGCGACGGTGAGCAGCCCCGCGGCCGTGTGGGCGGCGCGCAGCCGGGCCACCAGGCGCCGGCCATACCAGAAGCCGGGCCTGCCGAGCGCGGTGCGGCTGGTCTCCTCCTCCGGGTCGTCCTGGTGGGGCAGCGGCTGCTGGGACTCGTACGCGCTCCAGGTGCGGTGGGAGAGGTACCAGAGCAGGCCGGTGAGCGCGGTGGGCACGGCGGCGGCGAGGGCCAGGCGGCGGCCGGGCTGGGACCACCAGCCGCCGTCGCCGGACGCGTCGGTCGCGAGGAAGCCGAGCCAGGCGCGGTCAGCGGCGCACGCGGGGGTGCCCGCGCACTGCCAGGCCGTGAGGTCGAGGGCGACCTCGCAGGCGGCGGCGACCAGGAGCACGGTCAGGGTGAGCCCGACCAGGCGCACCAGCAGGCCGTAGGTGCGGACGAGGCGTTTGCGGTGGCGCGAGGTGGGGCGCATCCAGTGGGCGAGGTTGACCACCATGAAGGGCAGCAGCAGGAGCCACAGGGCGCGGGAGCCGTTGCCGGAGGTGAGGTTGCACCAGACGTAGGCCTCGGGGACCGGTTTTCCCCGGTAGTCGTCGGGGCGCCGCTCGGCGTCGGCGTCCTCGGTGCGGCGGAAGACGGCCGCCGTGTCGTCGCCGGAGATCCGCACGGTGCGCGGGTCGTCCAGCATCTTCTCCGGTGTCGTTCCGCCGACTCCGTGGACCAGGAGTTCCAGGGCGGTCTCGTCCTGAGTGGCACGCTCCACTGTTTCGCTTCCCCCGAGCTGCGCGTTGTGGGAGAACAAGGATCTCGGGTCGTGGCGCTGCGCGCACCCCTCGTCACGCAATCTCCCCTTTCCGGGAGGCACGGTTCACCGGCCAGGGGGCGGTGCGCGCGGTCGTGGGCGGTGGCACGGCTGTCGGCGGCACATGCGAGGATGAGGCAGCGCGCCGCGCGGGCGCGCCGGGCGTGACGAGGCAGAAGGGCCGGACAGGGCGTGAGCGACAATCAGAACCTCCTCGCCGAGCAGCGCCGTGCCCTGATCCTCGACGAGGTGCGCCGCCGGGGCGGCGTCCGCGTCAATGAACTGACCCGCAAGCTCGGCGTGTCGGACATGACGGTCCGCCGCGACCTGGACGCGCTGGCCCGTCAGGGCGTGCTGGAGAAGGTGCACGGCGGCGCGGTGCCGGTGGTCGAGGCGAGCACGCACGAGCCGGGGTTCGAGGCCAAGTCGGGCCTGGAGCTGAGCGCCAAGGAGGACATCGCGCGGACCGCGGCGACCCTGGTGTCGCCGGGCACGGCGATCGCGCTCTCCGGCGGCACGACGACGTACGCGCTTGCGCACCACCTCCTGGACGTCCCGGACCTGACGGTGGTGACGAACTCGGTGCGGGTGGCGGACGTCTTCCACTCCGCGCAGCGCACCTCCGGGCAGCGGCAGGGCGCGGCGACGGTCGTCCTGACCGGCGGTGTGCGCACGCCCTCGGACTCGCTGGTGGGCCCGGTCGCGGACCAGGCGATCGGGGCGCTCCACTTCGATGTGCTCTTCCTCGGTGTGCACGGCATATCGCTGGAGGCGGGCCTGTCGACGCCGAATCTCGCGGAGGCGGAGACGAACCGGCGCCTGGTGCAGTCGGCGCGGCGCGTGGTGGTGGTCGCGGACCACACCAAGTGGGGGACGGTGGGCCTGAGTTCGTTCGCGACGCTCGCGCAGGTCGACACGCTGGTGACCGACGCGGGGCTGCCCGCGGAGGCGCGTGTGGAGATCTCGGAGCACCTCAACCGCCTGGTGGTGACGGGCGAGCGCACGGCGGGCGAAGCCGACGGCACGGGCACGGACGGCGCCGCGGGCACGGTGGGCCCGGACGCCGCCACGGCCTCGGGCGCGGTCACCAACTCCGAGGCCACCACAGACATCTGACGGTCCGACAGCTACAGTGTCGGTGGCCGGTCCGGCGGCTCCTGAGGACCGCGGCCGGCCACGTCAACCGTCCCGTTCCGCTGGGGGGCAGAGTCCGATGGCACGCCGACTGAGTCCCGTGGGGCTCGACTTCGTCGCATCCGCTCCGCTGCGTCTGGTCTTCGCCCGCGAGGTGAGCGCGCCGCCCGAGGCGGTCTACCGCGCGCTCGCCGACGACGTGGTGGGCTGGCCCCAGTGGTTCACCGCCGTCACCCTGTGCCGGCCGACCGACGGCGGCAAGGGCCGCGAGGTCCGCCTCAAGGGCGGCACCCGCTTCCAGGAGTCGATCCTCGCGAGCGAGGAGTCCACGCGGTACGCCTATCGCGTGGACGTGACGAACGCGCCCGCGCTGCGCGCCCTCGTCGAGGAGTGGCGCCTCACCCCGGCCGGTACCGGTACGCGCGTCCAGTGGACCTTCGCCGCGGACGGCCCCGCGCTGTTCCGCGGCGCCCTGAGGGTCGGGCGCCCGGGTCTGGGCCGGGCGTTCCGCGACGCCGTCACGGCCCTGGACAAGCGGCTCGCGGCGACCAAGGCCTGAGGCCCGCCCCGACCCGGCCACCGCCACCGTCGAAACCGCCGAAACCGCTAGCGGGGCCACGCCCCCGTGGTGAGCAGCGTCTCGATCGCCTGCTCATAGGGCGCGATGTCCAGGCCCTGTTCGGCCAGCCACGCGTCCGAGTAGTACTTGTCCAGATAACGGTCGCCGCCGTCGCAGATCAGGGTGACGACGCTGCCGGTGCGGCCCGCGGCCACCATCTCGGCGACGATCTTCAGGGCGCTCCACAGGCCCGTACCGGTCGAGCCGCCCGCCTTGCGGCCGATGGCCCCCTCCAGGGCGCGCACGGCGGCGACGGAGGCCGCGTCGGGCACCTTCATCATGCGGTCGATCGCGCCGGGCACGAAGCTCGGCTCCATGCGGGGCCTGCCGATGCCCTCGATGCGGGAGCCGCAGTCGCTCGTCGCGTCCGGGTCGTCCTTCGTCCAGCCGTCGAAGAAACAGGAGTTCTCCGGGTCGGCGACACAGATGCGGGTGTCGTGCTGCATGTAGTGGACGTAGCGCGCGATCGTGGCCGAGGTGCCGCCGGTGCCGGCGGTGGCGACGATCCAGGTGGGCTCGGGGTAGCGCTCCAGCCGCAGCTGCTGGTACATCGATTCGGCGATGTTGTTGTTGCCCCGCCAGTCGGTGGCCCGCTCCGCGTAGGTGAACTGGTCCATGTAGTGGCCGCCGGTCTCGACGGCGAGGGCGGCGGACTCGGCGTACATCGTGCGCGGATCGTCCACGAAGTGGCACCGTCCGCCATGGAATTCGATCAGTCGGCACTTCTCGGCGCTGGTCGTGCGCGGCATCACCGCGATGAAGGGCACGCCGATCAGCTTCGCGAAGTACGCCTCGGAGACGGCCGTCGAGCCGCTGGACGCCTCGATCACCGGACGGCCCGGCCTGATCCAGCCGTTGCACAGGCCGTAGAGGAACAGCGAGCGGGCCAGGCGGTGCTTGAGGCTGCCGGTGGGGTGGGTCGACTCGTCCTTGAGGTACAGGTCGATGCCCCACTGCTCGGGCAGCGGGAAGCGCAGCAGATGGGTGTCGGCGGAACGGTTGGCGTCGGCCTGGACCTTGCGGACGGCCTCTTTGAGCCAGGCGCGGTACTCGGCGTCGCTGTGGTCTACGTCGAGTGTGGGCATCGGCTCGTCGGCCCGATGCTGCTGTGTGGTGCTCACGGCGGGGCTCCTTCGCGTCGTGCCGGACGCGATTCGACGCGGCCGTACACCTCGATCTTAAACACCCTCCGCACGCTTCTCACCTGCATAAACACACCTTTGAGCACCTCAAAGACACTGCTGGCGCAGGCTCCGTACGAGCGCTTCGGCGGGCCACCGTGCGCCGGTCCGCGCTCCGGGGCGGCGTCTACATGCGCACTGGTGCTCGACGCCGCGTGCGTGCAGACTGCACCGCACGGGACGCAGTCCCGATCGGACGGATGCACACGAGCGCAAGGGGGCAGAGCGTCATGGCGGAGCCGGAATTCACGGCCACGGGCGTGCGGATCGGGCGGCGGCTGCGCTCCCTCACACGGGCCGGGCAGGTCCGTATCACCGACGGACGGCTGGAGTTGCTGACCAGCTACGGCACGGAGATCGACAGCGCTCCGGTCCAGGCGGTGCGCACCGGCAAGCCGTGGTTCGCGGCGGAGGACCGGGCTCTCGCGGACGTGAACGGCAGGCGCTATCTGCTCACCCTCGGCGATCACGATCCCGGTCCCGGCGAGGCCGGACCGCCGACGGTGCGCCGCTTCATCGAGGCGGTGCGCAGCGCAACGGAACACGTCCGTCCGCGCGGCTGAGCGGACCCCTCGGCGCCACGCGCGACTTGCACGCCCGCATCCCCTGGGTCACTCTGGTCTCACATCACTCTGGGTTTATCGGCGATGACGCTGCGAACCAGCCCGCCGACCACACAGCAGGCGGCAGACCACGCGGCCCCTGCTGGATCCGAACGTCGTCTTCTTCCGGACCTCATTTCGGGGAGTCGCAACCGTGATCAGCCAGCCAAGCAGGCATTGCACGGTAGAGCTCCAAGCCCTGCCGTCGCGGATCGGCCAGGTCCGCAGAATCGTATCTGCGCAGTTGCGCTACTGGCATCTCGATCCTTTGATAGACCAGGCCGCCCTCGGTGTGACCGAGCTGCTCACCAACGTTCACCGCCATGCGGAGCCGGACAAAGTGTGCACCGTGGAGATAGAGCTCCTGCTCGACCATCTCACGGTCTCCGTCCACGACCACGACCCACGGCTCCCCCAGCTCCGCGACGCGGACCCCTTCGCGACCTGCGGCCGGGGCCTCGCGATGGTCGCGGCGGTCAGCGAGAACTGGGGAGTGCGCCCTCTGGGCGACGCGGGAAAGACCGTCTGGTTCACGCTCTCCGCCCCCTCCCCCGCGGTGGCCCTGCCCTCGTACCCCTGGTGCGGGGCGATCGCGAAGACCCCCGCCCGGTCGGCCGTTGTCGGCTGACCGGGCGGTGACGTGTCCTGTGCTCCTTTCGCGGTACGCCGAGTCGTCGTACGGCACTACGCAGTACGGCACTACGCAGTACGCCACTTCGCCGTACGTCATTCGGTGGCGATGGCCCGCAGCACATCGAGGCGCGCCGCCCGACGAGCCGGCCGCAGGCCTGCCAAGGCACCCGCGGCCAGGCCCACCAGGGCGACCACCACGAGCTGCACCGGCGGGACGGCGAACGCGAACGCGCTGTCGCTCGCCCCGTCGGACGCCTTGACGAGCACCCAGCCGAGGAACCCGCCGAGCACGAGCCCGCCCACCGTGCCGAAGGCGGCCACGAGCACCGACTCCCAGCGGACCATGGCCCGCAGCTGGGCCCTGGTCTGCCCGACGGCCCTCAACAGGCCCAGTTCCCGGGTCCGTTCGTGGATCGCGAGGGTCAGGGTGTTGGCGATGCCCAGCAGCGCGATGAGCACGGCGAGGGCGAGCAGCGCGTAGACGAGGGTGAGCATCATGTCGATGCCGCCCGCCGCGGACCGCGCGTACTCGTCGCGGGTCTGCACGTCCGGATTTCCGTGGTCCCGCGCGGTCTCGGCCACGGCGGCCCTGCCGTCCGCCGTGCTCACGCCGTCCTTGAAGGTGACGGAGACCAGGCTGTCGGCGTCCTGAGTGCGGTGGGGTGCCCAGGCCGCACGGCTGATGACGTAGTCGCCCGCGAGCTCCGAGCGGCCGTAGACGGCACGGACCGTGAAGGTCTCCTTCGTGCCGTCCGCGAAGGCCAGCAGGGCGCGGGACCCGACCGTGAGGTGCTGTTTGTCCGCCTCGGAGCGGGTGATCGCGATGCCGTCGTCGCCGAGTGCGTCGAGGGAGCCCTCGATCCTGCCGAGCGCGAAGGAGTCGGCGAAGGGAGCGGGATCGGTGACGGTCAGGGCGCGGCCCTCGCCGTTGACCCGTGCGGCGCCCTTGCCGAGGCCGACGGCGGTCTCCACCTCGGGGAGCTCGGCGAGCGCGGGGGCCAGTTTCGGACTGAGTCCGCTGCCGCCCGCGCCGAAGCCGGGGGTGCTCACCGCGACGTCGCCCGCGAAGGAGCGGTTGACCGTCTGGTCCATCGTGGCCTTCAGCGAGGCCCCGAAGACCGTGAAGAGGGAGACGACGGCCACGCCGATCATCAGCGCGCTCGCGGTGGCGGCGGTCCGCTTGGGGCTGCGCAGGGCGTTGCGGCGCGCGAGACCGCCCGTGACGCCGCGCAGCCGGTCCAGAGGTCCGCCGAGGACGCGTACGGCGCGCGTGGAGGCGACCGGACCGAGCACCACGAACGAGGCGAGGGCGAGGACCGCGCCGACGCCCGCCAGCCAGATCGACGGGCTGACCAGGACGCCGGTCAGGGCGACCCCCACAGCCGCCGGCGCGAGGACGGCCCCCACGACGGCGCGACGGCGCGAGGCGCCCGAGTGGTCCACCGCGGTCTCGCGCAGCGCGGCGAGGGGCGCGGTGCGTCCGGCCCGTACCGCGGGCAGCAGCGCGGAGCCCAGGCAGACCAGCACGCCGACGGCGAGCGGCAGCAGCATGGACGGCGCGCTGATCACCAAGTCGCCCTCGGGAAAGGGGAATCCGATCGCGGGGAAGAGCGCCTGGAGGCCCGCCGCGATGCCGATGCCGGCGGCGAGGCCCGCGGCCGACGCCACCACGGCGACGGCGCTCGCCTCGACGAGGGTGGCCGCGGTGACCTGGCGGCGCGAGGCGCCGAGCGCGCGCAGCAGGGCGTTCTCGCGGGTGCGCTGGGCGACGACGATGGCGAAGGTGTTGTGGATGCTGAAGGTGGCGACGAGGAGCGCCACTCCGGAGAACACCAGCAGGAAGCTGGTGAACAGCGTCAGGAACTGGCCGGAGACGTTGTCGGTGTTCTCGGCCGCCGACGCCTCACCCGTGATGGCCTCGACTCCCTTGGGCAGGACGGGAGTCAGCGCGTCGACGAGTTCCTGCTCGCTGACGCCGGGGCCCGCCCGCACCTGGATGGTCGAGGCCTCGCCGGGCTTGGGGGTGAGGTACTTCTCGGCGTCGGCCCGGGTCATTCCGGTGAAGGTGGTCTGCGCCATGCCGTCCTCGCCGCCGAAGGTCGCGAGGCCGACGATCCTCACCTCGACGGGGTCGGGGGTGCGCAGCGTCGTCGTGTCGCCGATCCTCAGGTCGCCGGACGTGGCGGCGCCGCGGTTGACGACGACCTCGCCGGACTTCTCCGGGGCGCGGCCTTCGGCCAGTCGGTACGCGTTGAGCTCGGTGTCGTCGATCCAGTTGCCGGCGAGGGTGGGCGGGCCCTGGCCGCCGATGGGCTCGCCGTCCTTGCCGAGCAGCTGGCCCGCGCCCTGGATGCTGGGCGCGGCGGCGGCCACCGCGTCGGACTTCTCGATCGTCGCGACGAGGTCCGTGCTGACGGGCTCACGCGTGCCCTGGCTGTCGTCGGGGGTGGTGATGCTGTCGGCGCTGCGGACGACGGCGTCGGTGCCGCTGGTCGCGTTGCCGAACATGGTGTCGAAGCTCGCGCGCAGGGTGTCGCCCATCACGAGGGTGCCCGCCAGGAAGGCGACGCCGAGCATGACGGCGAGGAACGTGCCCGCGAAGCGGCGCTTGTGGCCGCGCAGTGAGGACAGGCTGATGCGCGTGGAGGCCCTCAGGGAGCTCATGACGACGGCTCCTTCCGGTGGGGACGCGCGCCGGGGCGCGTGCCGGGTCCGGCGTCGGGGCGCGTGGCGGAGTGGCCGTCGGGGAGCGCGGCGGGCGGCCGCGCGTCGAAGGCCTTCATCCGGTCGAGGACCCGGTCCGCCGTCGGCGACTCCATCCGGTCCACGAGGCGCCCGTCGGCGAGGAAGACGACCTCGTCGGCGTGGGCGGCGGCCACCGGGTCGTGGGTGACCATGACGACGGTCCGGCCCATCCCGCGCACCGCGCGGCCGAGGAGGTTCAGCACCTCCTCGCCGGAGCGCGAGTCGAGGTTGCCGGTCGGTTCGTCGGCGAAGACGACATCGGGCCGGCCCGCGAACGCCCGTGCCACGGCGACGCGTTGCTGCTGTCCGCCGGAGAGTTCGGCGGGCCGGTGGTGGAGCCGGTCGCGCAGCCCGACGACGTCGACGAGGGCGTCCGTCCAGTCGCGGTCGCCGCGCACACCCGCGAGGTCCATGGGCAGGGTGATGTTCTCGGCCACGGTCAGCGTCGGCACCAGGTTGAAGGCCTGGAAGACGAAGCCGATGCGGTCGCGGCGCAGCAGCGTCAGGCGCCGGTCGTCCAGCGTGCCGAGCTCCGTGTCGCCGATGAAGGCGGCCCCCGAGGTGAGCGTGTCCAGGCCCGCCGCGCAGTGCATGAGGGTGGACTTGCCCGAGCCCGACGGGCCCATGATCGCGGTGAAGCGTCCGGCCGGGAAGCCGACGCTCACCCCGTCCAGGGCCCGTACGGCGGTGTCGCCGGTGCCGTAGACCTTCACGGCGTCGGTGACGCGGGCGGCGGCGGTGCGCACGGTCCGGGTGGCGGGGCCGGTCGCGGTGCTCATGCCGCACCGCCCTTGGCGGAACGCCCGAACTCCGCGTCGAGGACGCTCAGGCGGCGCCAGTACTCGTCCTCGTCGATCTCACCGGAGGCGAAGCGCCGGCCGAGCACGGCGATGGGCGAGTTCGCGTCGACACCGGTGGCCGTTCCGGGGCCGCCGCCGAAGCGGAACGGTCCGCGTCGGCCGCGCCCCACGGTGCGGCGGAGCAGGGTGACCGCGCCGATCACGACGGCGGCCCAGATGAGCGGGAAAAAGAGGATCCACGGGCCGGGCCCGCCGTCCCACTGCGCCAGGGTCTGCATCTGAAGTCATCTCCTCCGAAGCGGTTTCCGCGATGCCTCCAACCTCGCCCCGGCACCCCCCTCACGTCGTCGTACGGCCAGCGGCACCCCGCGTACCACCCCGGGAGTACGTGCGGCGCACGCGCCTGCTCCCGCAACCGGTGGATCTCTGTACCTACTAGTATGTACAGTGAGCGCATGAGCACTCCGGAGCGTCTGATCGAGTCCACCCGCGAGCTCCTGTGGGAGCGGGGTTACGTCGGTACGAGCCCCAAGGCCATCCAGCAGCACGCGGGCGCGGGGCAGGGCAGCATGTACCACCACTTCGCGGGCAAGCCCGACCTGGCGCTCGCGGCGATCCGGCGCACCGCGGAGGAGATGCGCGCCACCGCGGAGGCGGTCCTCGGCGGCTCCGGGTCGGCGTACGAGCGCGTCGAGGCGTATCTGCTGCGCGAGCGCGACGTGTTGAGGGGCTGCCCGGTCGGGCGGCTCACGATGGACCCGGACGTCATCGCCAGCGACGAGCTGCGCGCGCCCGTCACCGAGACGCTCGACTGGCTGCGCGAGCGGCTTGCCGGAATCGTCGAAGAGGGCCGCGCACAGGGCGAGTTCATCGCCTCGATCGACCCGCGCGAGACCGCTTCGGCGGTGGTCGCCACGGTCCAGGGCGGCTATGTCCTGGCCCGCTCGTCCGCGTCCCCCGCCGCGTTCGACGCCGCGGTGCGCGGTCTGCTCGCGCTCCTCGCGGCCGCCCGCACCACCACGTAGCCCCCCCACCAGCACCCAGTCCACCACCACACGACAAGGATCCGTACGTTGCACATCACCCGGAACCGTCCCGACAGCGCGCAGGGCCCCGCGGAGCACTTCACCGGGAGCGTCTGGCTCGACGAGATCGCCGCTCCCCCGGCTCCGTCCCGGCTGCGCATGTTCAGCGTCCACTTCACCCCCGGAGCGCACACGGCCTGGCACACCCACCCGCACGGCCAGGTCCTGCACGTCACCGAGGGCGAGGGGTTCGTCCAGCGCGAGGGTGGTCCGGTGGAGCCGATCCGCGCGGGCGACACCGTCTGGATCGAGCCGGGCGAGGCGCACTGGCACGGCGCGGGACCCCGGACGTTCATGACGCATCTGGCGACGGTCGAGGCCGCCGAGGACGGGGCGACCGTCGACTGGGGCGCGCACGTCGACGCCGAGACCTACCCCAACTGAGCCCGCGCCCGCAGGAGTTCGCGATGCATGCCATGCAGTACGACATCACCCTGCCCGCCGACTACGACATGGGGATCATCCGCCACCGTGTCGCCTCGAAGGGCCACCTCCTGGACGATTTCCCCGGACTCGGCTTCAAGGCGTACCTGATGCGGGAGCGGGGCAGGGACGGCTCGCCCGTGAACCAGTACGCGCCGTTCTACCTCTGGAACACCCCCGAGGGCATGAACTCCTTCCTCTGGGGTCCTGGTTTCCAGGGGCTCTCCGACGACTTCGGACGGCCTGAGGTGCGGCACTGGACGGCGCTCGCGTACGAGGACGGGGACGCGGCCGGGGCCGTGGCGCGGGCGGCGGTCCGACACCGCCGGCGCGTTCCCGTGTCGGCGCGACTGCCGGAGTTCGCCGCCGAACTCGCCGACGAGGCAAGAGTGCTGGCGAGCAAGGGCGGGGCGGTGGGCGCGCTGGCCGCCGTGGACCCGCGCACCTGGGAAGCGGTGACGTTCTCCCTCTGGGACCACGCGTCGCCCGCGGGGACCGGTGAGGTCTTCCAGGTGCTGCACGTGTCGTCACCGGAGCGGGCGGAGCTGGGGCGGGGGCGGCAGTGGTGACGCGCGAGACTTCTTCCGGGAGACCGGCGGACGAGACCTCTTCAGAGAGGGCGGCGCAGGAGACCTCCTCCGCGAGCGTTCGGACGGTCCTCGGTGACATCGCCCCCGGGGACCTCGGCGTCTGCGACGCCCACGACCACCTCTTCATCCGCAGTCCTCAACTCCCGGGCCAGGAAATGGACTCGGCGGACGCGGCGGCCGGTGAACTGGCCGCGTTCCGCGCGGTGGGCGGGCAGAGCGTCATCCAGTGGACCCCGCACGGCATGGGGCGCCGCGCCGAGCTGCTGCCCGAGCTGTCGCGGGCGGCGGGGGTGCGCCTCGTCGCGTCGACGGGCCTGCACCAAGCCGCCCACTACACGACGGAATTGCTCGACCGGCTGCGCGAGCAGGGCCTGGCGGAGCTCTTCGTGCGCGAACTGACCGAAGGCATCGGGGACTCGGGCGTACGCGCCGGGATGATCAAGGTCGCGGGCGGCTTCCACGGGCTCGACGCCCACGCGCGCTGGACCATGGAGGCGGCGGCCGAGGCGCACCACGCCACGGGCGCGCCGATCGCCGTCCACCTGGAGCTGGGCACGGGCGCGCTCGACGTACTCGACCTGCTCTGCGGCGAGTTGGCGGTCCCCGCGCACCGGGTGATCCTCGGCCACCTCAACCGAAGCCCCGACCTCGACACGCACCTCCAGGCCGCACGTTCGGGCGCCCACCTGGCCTTCGACGGCCCCTCGCGCGCCCACCACGCGACGGACTGGCGCATGCCGGACGCGGTCCGCTCGCTGACGGAGGCGGGCTTCGGTGACCGCATCCTGCTCGGCGGGGACACGACGACGTCGGCGGCGCGGTCGGTGCACGGCGGGCCGGGGATGCCGCACCTCCTGCGCAGGGTGCGCCCCCGCCTCGAACTCGCCGTGGGCGAAGAGACGGTGACGCGGATCCTGACGGTGAACCCCGGGCGGGCGTTCGGGGTGGAGTGGCCGTAGGAAGCCGCTCCGCCGGTACCCGAGGCACCCGACACTCCGTCAGCCGACCTGCCACTGGCCGGTGTCGGCGGCGAAGCCCGAATCGGGTGTCCACTGCACGCTGGTGACGGCGGAATCCTGCGGGACCTCGAAGGTCAGCCAGCCGCGGGCCGCCTCGCCGGGCGGGATCTTGACCGGGGTCGCCATGGCCGGTCCCGCCGTGATCTCCCCGAGGGTCGCGGGGAAGCGCCGGCCCGTCTTGTCGGCCACCTGAGCCCCGTTGCTCGGCGCGTCCTCGTAGACCTTCGCCCCCTTGTTGACCAGCTTGAGCCGGGCGGCGACCCACTTCTTGCCGGCGGCCGGCTCGAGCACCGCGTTCGCGGACTTCGCCCGGTCGACGAAGTCCTCGACGGTCGCGTCGATCCGCGAGCCGCGCTTCAGGCCCTGCAGCGAGACGGTGTCGCCGACCCGGGCCTTGCCCGGATCCGGCGCCTCTCCCCCGCCGTCGGGCTTCGCGGACTTCGAACCGTCCTTGGAAGCGGGTGACTTGGTCTTCGGCTTCGTGACGACGTCGCCGTCGTCGCCACCGCACGCGACCGTGCCGCCGAACGTCAGGACCGAGAGGACGACGGCTGCGATGAGTCGACGCATCGTGACCTCCTCGAAGTGCCAGTGGGAGGAGGTTCATGGTGAACCCGCGGGACACCGGGGCAAGCCCTCGCGCGCACATCGTGCGTGAACCGCCGCCGGAACGCCCCCGGCACGTGACGTTCCGGCGCTCCGGCTCGTCCCACCTCCGCCAGGACGGGCCTCCGGCCGCACACGACACGTATTGCACCGACCGTTCCAAAACCTGTACGGTACCGGACATGGCCCGACCGAGGACTTTCGACGAGGAGCGGGCCCTGGACGCGGCGATGCGCGCCTTCTGGGCGAATGGCTACGAGGCCACCTCGACCCAGGACCTGTGCGAAGCCACCGGACTGGGCCGCAGCAGCATCTACAACACGTTCAGCAGCAAGCACGACCTGTTCCGGCGGGCCCTGGCCCGCTACATGGACAGCATGAACACCGCCCAGATCGCGATCCTGGAGGACGTGGAGCGGTCGGCGACGGACCGGCTGCGCGCGCTGTTCGCCCGCGTCATCGACGGCGAGTTCGAGCAGCGCCGCGACGGCCACAGCATCGGCTGCCTCACGGTCAACACCACCGTCGAGCTCGCCGGGCGCGACCCCGAGGCCACCGGCATGCTGGAGCGCGACCTCGCGCT
>NZ_LIRJ01000449.1 GCF_001419745.1 Streptomyces silaceus
GGTCCGCGGGGACGGCGCCCGCCCGGGGCACGGCCAGGGTCAGGCCCGCGCCGGTGAGCACGGTGCCGGTGAGCAGGGCGAGGGATCTGCGGAGTCTGTGGCGTTTCCTGTGCACGGGGGTTCCTCCGGAGGGGGGACGGTCGTACGCGGGTCTGTGCGCCGTGCGCCGGGGTGCGCCGTCACCCCGGACAGTTCATGTCCTGTACACATCAGCGACGGTAGCCACGTTTGTCCGGGGCGGAAACCCCTTACGCAGCACCTGAGTTCAGCTTCTTCCCGTCACTGGACAAACGTGGGGGCGGAGCCGGCCCCGGTCGGGACCGGCCCCCGCGGCGAGCCGCCGCCGTCAGTCGGAGCCGAAGGCCGCGTCGAACGACGCGGTGGGCGGCTCGTAGTCGAACGCCTTCAGGTGCCTCAGCGCCTCCGGGGCGCCCTGGAGGCGGTCCATCCCCGCGTCCTCCCACTCCACCGAGACGGGTCCTTCGTACGCGATGGAGCGCAGCATGCGGAAGACGTCCTCCCACGGGACCTCGCCGTGGCCCGCCGAGACGAAGTCCCAGCCGCGGCGCGGGTCGCCCCAGGGCAGATGGGAGCCGAGGCGGCCGTTGCGGCCGTCCAGGCGGCGCCGGGCCTCCTTGCAGTCCACGTGGTAGATCCGGTCGCGGAAGTCGTAGAGGAAGCCGACCGGGTCGAGGTCCTGCCACACGAAGTGGGAGGGGTCGAAGTTCAGCCCGAAGGCAGGGCGGTGGCCGACCGCCTCCAGGGCCTTGTGCGTGGTCCAGTAGTCGTACGCGATCTCGGACGGATGCACCTCGTGGGCGAACCGGACGCCTTCGGCGTCGAAGACGTCCAGGATCGGGTTCCAGCGCTCGGCGAAGTCCTCGTAGCCGCGCTCGATCATGGAGTCGGGCGCGGGCGGGAACATCGCGACCAGGTGCCAGATCGACGAGCCGGTGAAGCCGACGACCGTGTCGACGCCGAAGGCCGCGGCCGCCCGCGCGGTGTCCTTGATCTCCGCCGCGGCCCGCTGCCGCACGCCCTCCGCCTCGCCGTCGCCCCAGATGCGGGACGGCAGGATCGCCTGGTGCCGCTCGTCGATGATGGCGTCGCAGACGGCCTGCCCCACGAGGTGGTTGGAGATCGCCCAGCACTTGAGTCCGTACTTGTCGAGCAGGGCGTGCCGGCCGTCCAGGTAGGAGGGGTCGGCGAGCGCCTTGTCGACCTCGAAGTGATCGCCCCAGCAGGCGAGTTCGAGGCCGTCGTAGCCGAAGTCGCGGGCGAGCCCGCAGACCTCTTCGAGCGGCAGGTCGGCCCACTGGCCGGTGAAGAGCGTGAACTGGCGTGGCATGGCCAGGCCTCCTCGGGCGGGGATGCGGCGGGTGGTGGCTCGGGCGGGAGTGCGGCGGGCGGGGGTGCGGCGGGTCACGGCTCAGGCGGGGATCGGCGTGTACACGGAGTTCTTCGCGGCGCTCTCCTCCACCGCCGCGAGGACCCGCTGCACGGACAGGCCGTCGGCGAAGGACGGCTCGGGGACCGTACCGGTGGCGATGGCGTGCAGCAGGTCGCGGGCCTGGTGCACGAAGGTGTGCTCGTAGCCGAGCCCGTGCCCCGGCGGCCACCAGGCGTCCAGGTAGGGGTGTCCGGGCTCGGTGACGAGGATGCGGCGGAAGCCGGACGACTCGGCGGGTTCGGTGTGGTCGTGGAAGGACAGCTCGTTCAGCCGCTCCAGGTCGAAGGCCAGCGACCCGTCGGAGCCGTTGAGTTCGAGCCGCAGCGCGTTCTTGCGGCCCGCGGCGAACCGGGTCGCCTCGAAGGAGGCGAGGGCGCCGGACGCGAACCGGCCTGTGAAGACGGCCGCGTCGTCCACCGTGACCGCGCCGAGCCGCGCGCCGCCCGCCGCGGTGAGACCGCTGGACGCGCCCTCCAGGACCGGCCGTTCGCGTACGAAGGTCTCGGTGAGCGCGGACACCCCGGCCACCGGCTCCCCCGCCAGGTACTGCGCGAGGTCCACGATGTGCGCCCCGAGGTCACCGAGCGCCCCGGAGCCCGCACGGTCCTTGCGCAGCCGCCAGGTGAGCGGGAAGTCCTCGGGCACCAGCCAGTCCTGAAGGTACGTCAGGCGTACGTGACGCAGCGCGCCGAGCCGCCCCTCGGCGACCATCCGCCGGGCGAGCGCGAGGGCGGGCACGCGGCGGTAGTTGAAGCCGACCATCGCCACCTGCCCCCGCGCGCGGGCGCGTTCGGCGGCCTCGGCCATCGCCTCGGCCTCCTCGACGGTGTTGGCGAGGGGTTTCTCGCACAGCACGTGCTTGCCCGCCTCCAGGGCGGCGACGGCGATCTCCGCATGGCTGTCGCCGGGGGTGCAGATGTCGACGAGGTCGACGTCGTCCCGGGCGATCAGGGCCCGCCAGTCGGTCTCGGCGGCGGCCCAGCCGAGCCGGTCGGCGGCGGCGCGCACGGCTGCGCCGTCCCGGCCGCAGACGGCCGAGAGCACCGGCCGCAGCGGCAGGTCGAAGACGCGCCCCACGGTGCGCCAGCCCTGGGAGTGGGCGGCGCCCATGAAGGCGTAGCCGATCATGCCCACGCCCAGCGGCCGCCTGTCCGCCGCGCCGGCACCGGTGCCCGCGCCGGCGCCGGCTCCCGCTCCGGCACCGGCGCCCGCCTCGGCGGCGGTCCCGGACTCGCCTTCGGCCCCGGCCTCGGGTCCCGTCTCACGCATGCGGTACTCCTCCTCGTCGACGCTCGGTGGGGGGTGTCAACACACACATCACTTGAAGCCGGTGGACATGTACTGACCGACGTTGTCCTTGTCGACCACGGCCGAGTAGCAGGTGACGAAGGACGGGATCTCGAACTCGGCCATGCCGCTCACGCCCTTGCCCTGTCCGAGGGCGCGCGCCAGGTCGATGGCGGACGCGGCCATGGTCGGCGGGTAGAGGACGGTGGCCTTCAGGACGCTGTCGTCGGACTCGATGGCCTGGAAGGCGGAGAGCGCGCCCGCGCCGCCGACCATCAGGAAGTCGTCGCGGCCCGCCTGCTTGATGGCGCGCAGGGCGCCCACGCCCTGGTCGTCGTCGTGGTTCCACAGGGCGTCGAAGTTCTTCTGCGCCTGGAGGAGCTGGGACATCTTCGACTGCCCCGACTCGACGGTGAACTCGGCGGCCTGGCGGGCGACCTTCTTGATGTTCGGGTAGTTCTTCAGGGCGTCGTCGAAGCCCTTGCTGCGCTGCTTGGTCAGCTCCAGGTTGTCGAGCCCGGCCAGCTCCACCACGCGGGCGTTCTTCTTGTCCTTGAGCTTCTCGCCGATGTAGTGCCCGGCGCTGAGGCCCATGCCGTAGTTGTCGCCGCCGATCCAGCAGCGGTAGGCCTGCGGCGAGGCGAAGACACGGTCGAGGTTGACGACGGGGATGCCCGCCCTCATGGCCTTCAGGCCGACCTGGGTGAGCGCCTTGCCGTCGGCCGGCAGGACCACCAGGACGTCGACCTTCTTGTTGATCAGCGTCTCGACCTGGCCGATCTGCGCCGCGGTGTCGTTGGACCCCTCGGTGGCCTCCAGCGTGACGTCCTCGTACTTCTCCGCCCGGTTCTTGGCGTTGTCGTTGATGGCGTTCAGCCAGCCGTGGTCGGCCTGCGGGCCCGCGAAGCCGATGGTGACCTTCTTGCCCGACTTGTCGTCAGCGACCTGCTGGGACTTGTCGTCGGACCCCTCGTCCTCCGGTTCGTTGCTGGTGCAGCCCGCGAGCAGGGCTCCGCCGGACAGGGCGGCGGCTCCGAAGAGGAGTCCTCTGCGGCTCGTGTGGGTTGGCATGGATGAACTCCTCAGCTCAAGAGGTGGTGGCCGTACGCCGTTGGACGAGCACCGCGGCGACGATGATCGCGCCCTTGGCGATCTGCTGGGTCGCGGTCTCCAGGTTGTTGAGGGCGAAGATGTTCTGGATCGTGGTGAAGATCAGCACGCCGAGCACGGAGCCCGTGATGGTGCCGCGGCCGCCGCTGAGCAGGGTGCCGCCGATGATCGCCGCGGCGATGGCGTCCAGCTCGTAGAGGTTGCCGTTGGTGTTCTGGCCCGATCCGGACAGGATGATCAGGAGGAAGGCCGCGATGCCGCAGCACAGACCGGAGAGCAGATACAGATAGAGGCGCTGCCTGCGGACGTCGATGCCGGCCAGGCGCGCCGCCTCCGCGTTGCCGCCGACCGCGAGGGAGCGGCGGCCGAAGGTGGTGCGGTTCAGGAGCAGCCAGCCGACCACGGTGACGGCGGCGAAGACGAGGACGAGCGGCGGGATGCCCAGGACGTAGGAGTCGCGCAGGCCGAGGTCGAGGACGCTGTCCACGGTGACCATCTGGGTCTTGCCGTCGGTGATCTGCAGGGCGAGTCCGCGGCCCGAGGCCAGCATGGCGAGCGTCGCGATGAACGGCACGACCCCGCCGTACGCGATGAGCAGGCCGTTCACCAGACCGCACCCCATGCCGACGACCACGGCCGTGAAGAGGATGCCCGCGAAGCCGTACTCCTGGGTGGCGAGCGTCGTCGCCCACACCGAGGCGAGCGCGACGATCGCGCCGACCGACAGGTCGATGCCCCCGGAGATGATCACGAACGTCATGCCGACGGTGACGACGCCAATGACGGAGGCCTGGGTGAGGACCAGCTGGACGTTGTCGGTGTCGAGGAACGCGTCGGGCTGGGTGATCCCGCCGATCACGATCAGCGCGACGAGCACGCCGAGCAGGGACAGCGTGCGCACGTCGGCGCGGAACAGCACGGCGCGCCACGGGCTGCCGCCGTCGGCGGGGGTTCTCTTGCCGGTGGCGGCCTCGGCCGCCGGGGCTGGCTGGGTCATGCCGCCGGGCTCCCTTCGAGGACGAGGTCGAGTACGCGGTGTTCATCGAGGTCACGGGCGGGTGCGGTGTGGACGACGCGGCCCTCGCGCAGCACCAGGACGCGGTCGGCGAGGCCGAGCACCTCGGGCACTTCACTGGAGACGAGGAGCACGGCGAGGCCGTCGTCGGCGAGCCGGCGGATCACCGCGTACAGCTCGGCGCGGGCGCCGACGTCGACGCCGCGGGTCGGCTCGTCGAGCAGCAGGACGCGGCAGCCGCGCAGCAGCCAGCGGGCCAGGACGGCCTTCTGCTGGTTGCCGCCGGAGAGGGTGCGCACGGGCACGGACGGCTCGTCGGGACGCAGCGACAGTTCGCGGGTCGCGGCGTGCGCGGCCGCGTGCTCGCCGCTCCGGTCGAGCCAACCGCCGCGCGAGAAGCGGGACATGGAGGAGACCGACACGTTGCGGGTGACGGACTCCAGCATGAGGAGGGCCTGCGCCTTGCGCTCCTCGGGGGCGAGGCCGAGTCCCGCGCGGACGGCGGCGCGGACGCTGCCGGGGCGCAACACCTTTCCGTCGACGGCCACTTCACCGGCGCTCGGCTTGCGGGCGCCGTAGATGGTCTCCAGGATCTCGGAACGCCCCGAGCCGACGAGCCCGGCGAGGCCGACGATCTCGCCGGGGCGCAGGTCCAGGTCGAGGGGTGCGAACTCGTCGTGCCGTGCGAGGCCCCGGACGGTCAACACCGGTGGCGCGTCCGCCTGTCGGACCGGGCGGTCGGGGAAGACGTACTCCACGTTGCGGCCCGTCATCAGCGCGACGACGTCCTTGGTCGGCGTGGACTTCGCGGGCAGCCCGCCCGCGACGGCGCGGCCGTCCTTGAGGACGGTGACGCGGTCGCCGATGCGGCGGATCTCCTCAAGGCGGTGCGAGATGTAGACGACGGCGACACCGTCGGCCGTGAGGTCGGCGACGATGCGGAAGAGGTTGTCGACCTCGTCGGGGTCGAGGGCGGCGGAGGGCTCGTCCATCACGATGAGGCGCACCTCGTGCGAGAGGGCGCGAGCCATCGAGACGATCTGCTGCTGGGCGGCGGAGAGATCGCCGACGAGTCGTCCCGGATCGATCTCCGCATGCCCAAGTCGCTTGAGCAGAGCGGCAGTTGATGCCCTCGCCGCACGCCCTCGGACGACGAAGCCGGCGGTGGTCGGCTCGTGGCCGAGGTGGACGTTCTCGGCGACGGACAGGCCTTCCACGAGGTCGAGTTCCTGGTAGATGGTGGCGATGCCGAGCCGCATGGCCGCGATGGGCGAGCGGAGCGTGGTGCGCTCGCCGCGCCAGGTGATCTCGCCGTCGTCGGGCTGGTGGGCGCCCGCGAGGACCTTGATGAGGGTGGACTTCCCGGCGCCGTTCTGGCCGAGCAGGCAGTGCACCTCCCCGGCCTGGACCTGGAGGTCGACGCCGTCGAGGGCCCGGACCCCGGGGAACGACTTGGTGATGCCGGACATGGTGAGCAGCGGTGGTTCTGGTGCCATGACGGTTCCCCTCGGCGGCGGCCGCAGCAGGGCAGGGCGGATTCAGGGCAGGGCGGATCAAGGGCTGGGGGTGGTGCGGAACGTGGTGCGATGCGATACGGGGTGGTGCGAGTGCGGGTGTGGGTACGCCTGCGGAGCAGGGCAGGGCAGAGCAGGGCGCTGTACTGGGTGAGGGCGGCGCGACGGTGCTACGTGCGTGGTACGTGGTGCTCTACGTACGGAATGGCGACTGGTGCTCTACGTGCGGGGGTACGACTCGTGCTCTACGTGCAGAGGTACAACAGATGCTCTACGCGCGGGAGTACGACTCCTGCTCTCGGGACGACGTCACGCCGCGCGTACCGCGTCACGCCGGTGAGAACAGGTGGTCGCTGATGAGCCGCGCCCCGCCGATGGCTCCGGCGGTGGGGCCCAACTCGCCCAGCACGATGGGCAGATTGCCGGTCGCCAGGGGCAGCGACTGGCGGTAGACCTGAGTGCGGATCGCGGCGAGCAGCGTGTGGCCGAGGCCGGTCACACCGCCGCCGATCACCACCAGACCGGGGTTGAAGAAGCTGACGAGGCCCGCGATGACCTGGCCGGTGCGGTTTCCGCCGTCGCGGATCAGGTCGAGCGCGGTCGCGTCACCCGCTGCGGCGGCCGCCGCGACGTCGACGGCGCTGAGCCGCCCCGTCTCGTCGAGCCGCGCGGCGAGCTCCTGCGAACGCCCCTCCCGGGCCGCCTCCTCGGCGTCGCGGGCGAGCGCCGCGCCGCTGAAGTAGGCCTCCAGGCAGCCCTTGTTGCCGCAGGCGCAGGGGCGTCCGTCCGGTTCGGACTGGATGTGCCCGATGTCGCCTGCGCTGCCCGTCGTACCGCGGTAGACCTCACCGCCGACGACGATGCCGCAGCCGATGCCCGTGCCGATCTTGACGCAGAGGAAGTCGCCCACGGAGCGTGCGACGCCCGCGTGCTGCTCCCCCATCGCCATGAGGTTCACGTCGTTGTCGACCATGACGGGGCAGCCCAGTTCCTGGCTGAGGGCCTCCCTGACGGGGAAGCCGTCCCACCCCGGCATGATCGGCGGCGCGACCGGCACGCCTTCGGGGAAGCGGACGGGGCCGGGGACGCCGATGCCGGCCCCGTCGAACCCTTCCGCGAGCCCGGAGGCCTTCAGTTTGGCCGCCATGGCGAGGACCTGCTCGAAGACCGCGACCGGCCCCTCGCGCACGTCCATGGGCTGGTTGATGTGGCCGAGGACCTCCAGCTCGGCGTTGGTGACCGCGACGTCGACCGAGGTCGCGCCGATGTCCACGCCGAGGAAGCGCAGGCCCGGGGCCAGACGGATGTTGTGGGAGCGGCGGCCGCCGCGCGAGGCGGCGAGTCCGTCGGCGACCACGAGACCGGTCTCCAGGAGCCGGTCGACCTCGACGGCCAGCTTGGACCGCGAGAGGTCGACCTGATCACCCAGCTGTGCGCGGGAGTTGGGGCCCCCGTCGCGCAACAGCCGCAGCAGCCGCGCCTGGTGCGCGTTGGCGGGTCGAGCCGTCATACGTCTCACGCGCCCCTCCCCGCCTCTTCGGGCTTCCCGTGGCCTTGCCCTCAGGCGCGAACGTCGGCGCCGTCGGGCTTCCTTCAAGCTTTCGAGGGGAACGTAGCAGTGCCTGCCGGGAGTGGGAAGAAGTTGCGCGCGAATTACCCATGACTTTCTCCAGTCACAGGACAAAGAGGGGGTGGGCCGCCCTTCTAGGCCGGTTCGCGGAGCATGCACCAGGTGCGCGGGCCGCCGTCGGGCAGGGTCACGTCGGCCGTGACGCGGAAGCCGAGCCGTTGGTAGAACGCGACGTTGCGCTCGGTGGAGGTCTCCAGGAAGCACGGGTGCCCGGCGCGGTCGGCGGCTTCGATGCCGGGCAGGATCACGGCCTTGCCGAGCCCCTGGCCCTGCGCCTCGGGGTCGACGCCCACCGTGGCGAGGAACCACGCGGGGCGCCGCGGCCGGTGCGGGCGCAGCGCGTGGTCCGCCGACGCGAACCACGCCGCGCGGTCGCCCGCGAGTTCGTCGATGAGCGGGCCGATCGCGGCGAAGCCCGGCGCGGGGTCGCGCTCCGGCGTGGTCCACACGGCCACCGCGCGCCCGGCCCCGGCGACCCAGACTCTGCCGTACACCATGCCGATGCGGGTCAGGAACAGCTCCTGGAAGCGGCGCACCCGCTCCTCGTGGCCGTCGGCCGCGACGACGTGGCGTGTGAAGGCGTAGTCGGCGAAGGCACGCGCGAGCGTGTCCACGGCCACGGGCACGTCTTCCATGATCACGGGGCGTATGCGGTGGTGGGTGGCCATGTCTCTTCTCCCGTCGTCCGGCGGCACTGGCTTACCTCCGGGGTAATCGACGCTTCGGGGGCCGGTGCCGCACGGTGGTGCCACCGATGCCGCCCCGGCCCCTCGACGGAAGGTCACCCCATGTCGGACACCCTGCCCCAGAACGAACCGCCGGCCCACCTGCTCGATGCGGTCCCCTTCGCCGCGCACCTCGGCATCGCCTTCGAGGAGGCGGGCCCCGACCGGGTCGAGGGCACCCTCGCCTGGTCACCCGAACTGTGTACGGCGGGTGGCGTGCTGCACGGCGGGGCGCTGATGACGCTGGCCGACACGGTCGGCGCGGTGTGCGCGTTCCTGGGCCTGCCTGCGGGGGCGGCCACGTCGACGGTGGAGTCCAGGACCAACTTCTTCCGCGCCGTGCGCGCGGGCACGGCACGCGCGGTGGCCCGCCCCTTGCACGTCGGCCGCACTCTCGTCACCGTGCAGACCGACGTGTTCGACGGCGAGGGGCGGCTCGTGGGACAGACCACGCAGACGCAGGCGGTACGGGCCCCGCGAGGAGAGTGAACGGCGGGACGGGTGACCGCGGCCGGGACGGGCGACCCGACACGGCTCAGCCCATCCACCCGACACGGCCCGGCCCACCCGCGGGGGTCAGGCGCGCTCGCGCTGGTGGTACGTCTGCCGGGTGTGCTCGGTGTGGGCGCGCATGATGTCCGTGGCGCTCCGCTCGTCGCGCTCGGCGATCGCAGCGATCAGCTCGCGGTGCTCCAGCCAGGACTGGCGGCCGCGCTGCCGGGCGACCGGCGTGTAGTACCAGCGGACCCTGCGGTCGACCTGCGCGGCGAGCTCGGCGAGGACCACGTTCCCCGCGAGCTCCATCACCTTGGCGTGGAAGGCGGCGTTGAGGGCGACCACGCGCTCCACGTCCCCGTCCGCCACGGCCTGTTCGCCCTGGGTGCACAGCTCGTCCAGGGCCGTGATGCCCGCGGTGCCGGTGTTCGCGGCGGCGAGCCGGGCGGCCTCGGCCTCCAACAGCGTGCGCACCGTGAGGAGTTGGTCCGCCTCCTCCTCGGTCGGCTCGTGCACGAAGGCGCCCTGGGCGGGCCGCAGGTCGACCCAGCCCTCCGTGTTCAGCCGCTGGAGCGCCTCGCGCACCGGCTGGCGCGAGACGCCGAGGTGCCCGGCCAGTTCGCTCTCGACGAGGTGCTGACCGGGCTGCAGCGCGCGGGTCGTGATGAGTTCGAGCAACGCCTCGTAGACCCGCTCCCTCAGCGGTCCGGGGCGTTCGAGCCGGGGCACCGCCCCCTGCGGCAGTCCTGTGGACAACATCGCGGTCCCCTCCTCGACGATTGCCTTTTGTCTACAGTCTACGAGCTACAGGGGCCAGCACCAGGGGGAGTTGAGCCGGTCACACCACCGCGGGTGACGCGTTCGCCGCGGTCAGGGGCAGCGCACGACCTGTCCCGCGTACGAGAGGTTCCCGCCGAAGCCGAAGAGCAGCACCGGGTCGCCGGGCCGGATCTCCCGGCGCTCCACGAGCTTGGACAGCGCCATCGGGATGCTCGCCGCCGAGGTGTTGCCGGAGTCGACGACATCGCGGGCCACGACGGCGTTCACGGCGCCGATGCGCTCGGCGAGGGGCTCGATGATGCGGAGGTTGGCCTGGTGCAGGACGACCCCGGCGAGGTCGGCCGGGGTGAGTCCGGCGCGCTCGCAGGCCCGGCGGGCGAGCGGCGGCAGCTGGGTCGTGGCCCAGCGGTAGACGCTCTGGCCCTCCTGCGCGAAGCGGGGCGGCAGGCCCTCGATCCGGACGGCGTTGCCCATCTCGGGCACCGAGCCCCACAGCACCGGGGCGATGCCGGGATCCTCGCCGGGGGCGCACGCCTCGACGACGGCCGCGCCGGCGCCGTCGCCGGTCAGGACGCAGGTGGTGCGGTCCGTCCAGTCGGTGACCTCGGACATCTTGTCGGCGCCGATGACCAGGGCGCGCGTCGCGGCGCCGGCCCGCACGGTGTGGTCGGCGGTGGCGAGCGCGTGCGTGAAGCCCGCGCAGACGACGTTGACGTCCATCGTGGACGCCGACGGGATGCCGAGGCGCGCGGCCACCCGGGCGGCCGTGTTCGGCGAGCGGTCGATGGCCGTGGAGGTGGCGACCAGGACCAGGTCGATCGCGTCCGGGGACAGGCCCGCGGAGGCCAGGGCCTTGCCGCCGGCGTGCGCGGCCAGCTCGTCGACGGGCTCCTCGGGGCCCGCGATGTGCCGCGTACGGATGCCCACGCGGGAGCGGATCCACTCGTCGCTGGTGTCGACCATGCCCGCGAGATCCTCGTTGGTGAGGATCTGGGCGGGCTGGTAGTGGCCGACGGCGGCGATGCGTGAGCCGTGCATGGACGGGTCCCCCTTGTTGCCGGAGATGCGGGACCGTCCAGTCTGGTCAGCGACTCATGAGTAACAGTGCACGTAAAGCAACAGGAATGGGGTGCGTCGTTTGGATGCTTCTCATGATGCCGTCACCCTCTGAAGAGCTGTGTGACCTTGTGTACGAGTTCATAGAGGCCGTAGCCGAGGGGCAGACCCACCCAGAGCCACGCGAACACGATCAATGCGCGGCGGTCACGGGGCGGTGCGCTCGGCGGTGTGGTCATCGGCGGCCTCCTTCGGGGCGGGGATGTGGTGGCGGGGGTGGACGGGGCGGACGAGCTCGTTCGCGACGAAGCCCACGACGAGCAGCCCGATCATGATCGTGAAGGAGAGGCCGTAGAGCGCGGAGCCGTGCTTGCCCGCCTCCTCCTGGTGGTCGGCGACGCGGTTGACGATCAGCGGGCCGAGGACACCGGCCGTGGACCAGGCGGTGAGGAGCCTGCCGTGGATGGCGCCGACCTGATAGGTGCCGAAGAGGTCCTTCAGATACGCGGGGATCGTCGCGAAGCCGCCTCCGTAGAACGAGAGGATCACCAGCGCGCAGACGATGAACAGCGGCTTCGAGGTGTCGCCGAAGCGGGCGATCAGGAGGTACATGAGCGCGCCCGCGCCGAGGTAGACGCGGTAGACGTTCTTGCGGCCGATCAGGTCGGAGGCCGAGGACCAGCCGATGCGCCCGGCCATGTTGGCGGCCGACAGGAGCGCGACGAAACCGGCCGCGGCGGAGACCGACACGGGCGTCGAGGTGTCCGCGAAGAAGTCCGTGATCATCGGGGCGGCCTTCTCCAGGATGCCGATCCCCGCCGTGACGTTCATGCACAGGACGACCCACAGGCACCAGAACTGCGGGGTGCGGACGGCGGTCCGCGCGGAGACCTGGGGGCCGTCGAGCACTCCGGGCGCGCCGGGGCCGCGCGCGCCCTCCGTACGCGGCAGGCGCACCAGAAACACGCCGAGCGCCATGAAGACGGCGTACGTGAGGCCGTGCACGAGGAACGCGAGCGCGATGCCGTGGGAGTCCGTGCCGAAGGCGTCCAGCATGCGCGCCGACCAGGGCGAGGCGATGAGCGCGCCGCCGCCGAACCCCATGATGGCGATGCCGGTGGCCATGCCGGGGCGGTCGGGGAACCACTTGATGAGCGTGGAGACGGGTGAGATGTAGCCGATGCCGAGGCCGATCCCGCCGACGAAGCCGTAGCCGAACACGATCAGCCAGTACTGGCTGATCGCGGCGCCCAGCGCGGCGACCAGGAAGCCCGAGGAGAAGCAGACCAGGGCGACCGTCATCGCCCAGCGCGGGCCGTTGCGCTCGACGAGGGTGCCGCCGAACGCGGCGGACAGGCCGAGCATGACGATGCCGACCTGGAACGGCAGCGCGCTCTGGGTGCCGCTGAGGTGCAGCGCGGATTCGAGGGGCGGTTTGAAGACGCTCCAGGCATAGGCCTGGCCGATGGACAGATGCACCGAAAGGGCTGCGGGCGGCACGAGCCAGCGGCTCCAGCCGGGCGGCGCGACGAGGGGCCTCATGATCCCGAACCATAAGAAGACGGCCGGGACTTGGGAAGGGTGCGCGACCTCTTGCTGACCCAACTTCCATACTGTAGACAATATTCCGTCGACGTCTTCTCCATACGTTCCTGATCCCCGGCGTCTCGGCCCGCACTCCTCGGCCTTCGCCCCTCGCTCGTCGTTCTCCGTCCTTCGTTCCTCGGATCCCTCGACCGAATGGAGCGTCCACCGTGAAAGTCGCAGTCCTCGGTGCCGGTGCGATCGGCGCCTACGTCGGAGCCGCGCTGCACCGCGCGGGCGCCGACGTCCATCTCGTCGCCCGTGGACCGCATCTGGCGGCCATGAGGCAGCACGGCGTACGGGTGCTGAGTCCGCGCGGCGACTTCACCGCGCGGGCCCGCGCCACCGACGACCCGGCCGAGATCGGCCCCGTCGACTTCGTCTTCCTGGGCCTGAAGGCCAACGCGTACGCGGCGTGCGGGCCGCTGATCGAGCCGCTCCTGCACGAGGGGACCGCGGTGGTCGCCGCGCAGAACGGCATCCCCTGGTGGTACTTCCACCGGCACGGCGGCCCGCACGACGGCCGACGGGTCGAGAGCGTGGACCCGGGCGGCACGGTCAGCGCGGTACTCGCGCCCGAACGGGCCGTCGGCTGTGTGGTCTACGCGGCGACGGAGCTCGAAGGTCCCGGCGTGGTGCGCCACTTGGAGGGCACGCGGTTCTCCGTCGGCGAGCCCGACCGGTCCCGCTCGGCGCGCTGCGCCGCGTTCAGCGAGGCGATGGTCGCGGGCGGTCTGAAGTGCCCGGTCGAACCGGAGCTGCGCGGCGACATCTGGATCAAGCTGCTCGGCAACATCTCCTTCAACCCGATCAGCGCGCTGGCCCGCGCCACGATGCGCGAGATGTGCCGGCACGGCGGCACCCGGCGCGTCATCGAGATCATGATGAACGAGACGCTCGCGGTGGCCGCGGCCCTCGGCTGCGAGCCCGGCGTCTCCGTGGCGCGCCGCCTCGCGGGCGCCGAACGCGTCGGCGACCACCGCACCTCCACGCTCCAGGACCTGGAGCGCGGCAAGCCCCTCGAACTGGACGTGCTGCTCGCGGCCGTCGTCGAACTGGCGGACGCCACCGGGGTCCCGATGCCCACGCTCCGCACCGTGCACGCCATCTCGGACCTGCTCGCGTCGAGGACCGCATCATGAGCCCACGCGCCCGCACCCCCAAGACGTACACCCGACTCACCCACCCGCTGATCCGCGACTCACGTGACGAGCCGTTCCGCCGGGCCACCTGGGAGGAGGCTCTGGCCCGCACGGCGGCCGGGCTGCGGGCCGCGCGCGGCGCCTTCGGGATGTTCTCCTGCGCCCGCGCGACCAACGAGATGAACTACGTGGCGCAGAAGTTCGCGCGCGTCGTCATGGGCACGAACAACGTCGACTCCTGCAACCGCACCTGTCACGCGCCGAGCGTCGCCGGTCTGTCCGCCGCCTTCGGGTCGGGCGGCGGGACGTCGTCGTACGAAGAGGTCGAGCACACGGACGTGATCGTGATGTGGGGCTCCAACGCCCGCTTCGCGCACCCGATCTTCTTCCAGCACGTCCTGAAGGGCATCAGGAACGGCGCGCGGATGTACGCGGTCGACCCGCGCCGCACGAAGACCGCCGAGTGGGCGGAGAGCTGGCTCGGCCCGAACGTCGGCACGGACATCCCCCTCGCGCACGCGATCGGCCGCGAGATCATCCACGCGGGCCTGGCCAACCGCGCGTTCGTCGAGCGCGCGACGACGGAGTACGCGGAGTACGCGGCCCTCGTCGAGCCGTGGACCCTGTCGCTCGCCGAGCAGGTGACGGGCGTACCGGCCGCGGCGATAAAGGAGTTGGCGCACGCGTACGCGCGCGCCGAGCGGGCCCAGCTGTGCTGGACGCTCGGCATCACCGAGCACCACAACGGCACCGACAACGTCCGCGCGCTGATCAATCTGTCGCTCCTGACCGGCCACGTCGGCCGCTACGGCTCGGGGCTGCAGCCGCTGCGCGGCCAGAACAACGTCCAGGGCGGCGGCGACATGGGCGCCATCCCCAACCGCCTGCCCGGCTTCCAGGACATCCTCGACGCGGACACGCGCCGGAAGTTCGAGTCGGCCTGGGACACGGTCATCCAGCCCCGCTACGGCCTGAACCTCACCGAGATGTTCGAGGCGATGGAGGAGGGCGCCCTCCAGGCCGTCTACTGCATCGGCGAGAACCCCGCGCAGTCGGAGGCGGACAGCGAACAGGCGACGCGGCGGCTGCGCGCCCTGGACTTCCTGGTCGTGCAGGACATCTTCCTGACGAGGACCGCCGAACTGGCCGACGTGGTGCTGCCGGCGACCGCCGCGTGGGCGGAGACCGAGGGGACGACGACCAACAGCGAGCGGCGCGTGCAGCGGGTGCGCAAGGCGGTGCGGCCGCCCGGCGAGGCGCGCGAGGACATCGACATCCTGTGCGAGCTCGCGGGCCTGCTCGGGCACGACTGGAAGTACGCGGACGCGCGGGCGGTCTGGGACGAGCTGCGGTCGGTGTCGCCGGACCACCACGGCATGACGTACGAACGCCTGGACGCCCTCCAGGGCATCCAGTGGCCGTGCCCGGACGAGGACCGGCTCGAACCGACGTATCTGCACGGGAGGTTGTGGGACGCGGACCCGGCGCGGCGGGGCCCGCTCGCCCCCTTCGGGCTCGTCGCGCACGACCCGCCGGTCGACCTCACCGACGAGGCGTATCCGATCCGCCTGACCACGGGCCGTCGGCTCGACTCCTACAACACCGGGGTGCAGAGCGGGGGTTACGCGTCGCCGCTGCGGCGCGGCGAGTACGTCGAGCTGTGCCCGGAGGACGCGGAGCGGTACGGCGTCGTGGTGGGCGAGGAGGTGCGGGTCTCCTCGCGGCGGGGCGCGGTGGTGGCGCCGGTGTGGGTGGACCCCGGGCTGCGGCCCGGCCTCGCCTTCATGACGATGCACTTTCCCGACGAGGTCGACACCAACCAGCTGACGATCGAGGCGAACTGCCCGATCGCGGGGACGGCGGAGTTCAAGGCCTCGGCGATCCGGATCGACAAGCTGACCACACCGGTGGGGTGACGTGACGTGGATCTGCGCTTCGGCGACAGCAAGCCGACGGACGAGGAGCGAGCGGCCGTGGACGCCGTGCTCGGGCCGCCCGCGTCCGCGTGGGAGGGGGCCGAGGACCGCACGGACGCCGATCTGCGGTGGGC
>NZ_LIRJ01000045.1 GCF_001419745.1 Streptomyces silaceus
GCCGAGGACGAGGACCGCGGGGACGAGGGCGACGAGGACGGTGTTCACCAGGGGCGAGGCGCCGGTGAAGAGGTCGATGTGGGTGACGACGAGGACGAGCGCGGCGGAGAGCAGCACGGTCGCGGCGAGGGGCGCGACGACGGTGCGCAGGGTGCCCTCCTGGTGGCTGACGCGCCGGAAGTAGCAGGGCACGGCGATCGCGGCGAGCAGCTGGAGCGCCAGCAGGCCGACCATTCCGGGGGTGTTCACCCACAGGAGGAGCTGTTGGTAGGGGTCGGCGTCGGCCGCGGCGAAGGCGAGGACGACCGCCGCGCCGAGCACGGTCTGGGCGGCGCCCGCGAGGTAGGGGGAGCGGTGGCGGGGATGGACGCGGCCGAGCGCCCGGGGCAGGACGCCCTCCTCGGCGAGGGAGAGGGTGTAGCGGTTGATGGCGTTGTGGAAGGCGAGCAGGGAGGCGAGGACGCTGGTGACGATGAGGACGTGCATCAGGTCGGCGGCCCAGGCGCCGACGTAGGTGGTGATGGCGGTGAAGAAGAGCCCGGCGGGGTCGGACCCGGCGGCCTTGACGACCTCCTCGTCGCCGAAGGCCTGGACGACGGTCCAGACGACGAAGGCGTAGAAGAGGCCGAGGAAGGCGACGGCGATGTAGGTGGCGCGGGGCACGGTGCGGTCGGGGTCGCGGGCCTCGCGGCGGTAGATGACGGTGGACTCGAAGCCGGTGAAGGCGGCGAAGGCGCAGGCCAGGACGGCCGCGGTGCCGGGGACCAGGACGTTGCCGGGGGCGAGGCTCGCGAGGCCGAGGCCGTCGGCGCCGCCCTTGAGGAGGACGCCGCCGGCGAGCAGGACGAGGATGCCGGTCTCGGCGACGAGCAGCACCCCGAGGAGCTTGGCGCCGAAGTCGATGGACCGGAAGCCGCCGTACCAGATGAGCAGCAGGCCGGCGAGGGAGACCGGGAGCCAGGGGATGTCGGCGCCGAGGAGGGCGTGCGCGGTGTCCTGGGTGGCGGTGCCGAGCAGGCCGTAGACGCCGATCTCCATGCCGTTGTAGCCGAGCATCGCGAGCAGGGCTGCGGCGATGCCGGCGGGGCGGCCGAGGCCCCGGGTGATGTACGCGTAGAAGGCGCCGCCGCTGCGGACGTGGCGGCTCATCGTGGTGAACCCGACGGCGAAGACGGTGAGGGTGATGCCGGCCAGGAGGTAGCCGACGGGGGCGCCGATGCCGCCGAGCGAGAGGGCGATGGGGGCGACGCCCGCCATGACGGTGAGCGGGGCCGCGGCGGAGACCACGAAGAAGGCGATGTCGGCGGTGCCGAGGGAGCCGGTGCGGAGCGTGCTGGCCATGGGGAGGCAGCCCTTCTGCGGCAGGCGGGAGCAGGGCATGGGGCGGGGGACCCGAAAACCTAAAGGCTTTCGGTTTCGGCAATGTAGCCTCACCCTGGGCAGTTCGGGAAGACTTCACAGAGAGATCAGAGCCATGGGCCGGCCGCGCACACCGCTCCTCGACCGGGAGCGCATCACCACGACCACGCTCGAACTCGTCGACGAGCGGGGCGACTTCAGCGTGCCCCAGGTCGCACGGCGGCTCGGCGTGCAGACGGGCTCGGTGTACCACCATGTGGACGGCCGCGACGGCATCGTCGAGCTGCTGCGCGAGCGGGTGGCCGAGGCGATCGACACGGCGACGCTGACGGGGCCCTGGGACGGGGCCCTGGCGGCCTGGGCCCGCTCCTACCGCGCGGCCTTCGCCGCCCACCCCAAGGTGATCCCGCTCCTGATGGCCTCACCGGTGCGGGCGCCGCGGGTGCTCGCCCAGTACGAGCGCGCCGTCACCCTCCTCCTGGACGCCGGCTTCGCCCTGCCGGACGTGATGCCCGTGATCATCGCCCTGGAGAACGTGGTGCTCGGCTCGGCGCTGGACCTCGCGGCGCCGGAGGCGATGTGGGTCCTGGCGGACGAGACGGCGACGCCCGCTCTGGCCCGCGCGCTGGACGCGGTGCCGCCGGGACGGGCGGACCGGGCGTTCGAGCTGGCACTGGAGGGGTTCCTGGAGCATGCGCGGGAGATGCTGAAGGCGTACGACGCGCCCCGCTGACCCCTCCCCCGAAGCCGCCTCCTACGCGCCGTAGAACCTCTCCTCCACCACGGCCCGCGCCCGGCGCGTGATGCGGCGGTAGTCGTCGAGCATGTCGCCGACGTGTCCGGGGTCGTAGCCCAAGTAGCGGCCCACCGCGGCCAGTTCGCGGCCGTCGGAGGGGAACGTGTCGCCCGCGCGGCCGCGGACCAGCATCACCGCGTTGCGCACGCGGGTCGCCAGCACCCACGCCTCGTCGAGGGTCGCCGCGTCCTCCGTCGGGATCAGGTCCGCCGCGCAGGCCGCCGCGAGGGCCTCGCGGGTACGGGTCGTGCGCAGGCCCGGCTCGGCCCAGGCGTGCCCCAACTGGAGGAGCTGGACGGTCCATTCGACGTCGGAGAGGCCGCCGCGGCCCAGCTTGGTGTGGAGCGTCGGGTCGGCGCCGCGCGGCATCCGCTCCGACTCCATGCGGGCCTTGAGGCGGCGGATCTCGCGGATCGCGTCGTCGCCGAGCCCCTCGGCCGGATAGCGCAGCGGGTCGACGAGCTCGATGAAGGCGCGCCCCAGCTCCTCGTCGCCCGCGACCGGTTCGGCACGCAGCAGCGCCTGGGACTCCCAGACCAGCGACCAGCGGCGGTAGTACGCGGCGTACGACTTGAGGGTGCGCACCAGCGGGCCGCTCCTGCCCTCCGGGCGCAGGTCGGCGTCGATGAGCAACGGCGGGTCGGCGGAGGGCAGTTGGAGCAGCCTGCGCATCTCGGCGATCACCTTCGCGGCGGCCTTGGCGGCCTCCTGCTCGTCGGCGCCCTCGCGCGGTTCGTGCACGAACAGGACGTCCGCGTCCGAGCCGTAGCCCAGTTCGTGGCCGCCGAAGCGGCCCATGCCGATGACCGCGAAACGGGTCGGCAGGGTGTCGCCCCAGCCGTCGCGGACCACGGCGCGCAGCGTGCCGGCGATCGTCGCCGCCGTCAGATCGGAGACGGCGTCGCCCACCCGGTCCACCAGCGCGCCCGGGTCGGCCTCGGCGGGGCTGTCCTCCGTGCCGTACGAGCCGATGAGGTCGCCCGCCGCGGTGCGGAACAGCTCCCTGCGCCGGACCCCGCGGGCCGCCGTGACCGCCTGCTCGGCGCCGTCCGCGCGGCCCACCGCCGCGAGGATCTCCTGCTCCAGGTGGGCCCGCCCGCGCGGTTCGAGGCCCCGGGCGTCGCCGAGCAGGGCGACCGCCTCGGGGGCCCGCAGCAGCAGGTCGGGGGCGAGCCGCCCGGCGGACAGGACGCGCGCGAGGTTCTCCGCCGCCGCGCCCTCGTCCCGCAGCAGCCGCAGGTACCAGGGGGTCTTGCCCAGCGCGTCGGACACCCTGCGAAAGCCCAGCAGGCCCGCGTCCGGGTCCGCCGAGTCCGCGAACCAGCCGAGCAGCACGGGCAGCAGGGTGCGCTGGATGGCCGCCTTGCGGGTGACCCCGGACGCCAGCGCCTCCAGGTGCCTGAGCGCGGCGCTCGGGTCGGCGTAGCCGAGGGCGATCAGGCGCTCGCGGGCCGCCTCGGTGCTCAACCGTGCCTCGCCCGGCGCGAGTTGGGCGACCGCGTCGAGCAGCGGGCGGTAGAAGAGTTTCTCGTGCAGCCGGCGGACCACGGACGTGTGCCGCTTCCAGGCGCGGTTCAGGTCGGTGATCGGCTCGGTGCGCATTCCCAGGGAGCGGCCGATGCGCCGCAGGTCCGCGTCGTCCTCGGGCACGAGGTGGGTGCGGCGCAGCCTGTAGAGCTGGATGCGGTGTTCCAGGGAGCGCAGGAAGCGGTACGCGTCGTCGAGCTGGACGGCGTCCACGCGGCCCACGTAGCCGCCCTCGCCGAGGGCCTGCAACGCCACGAGCGTCGACCCGCTGCGGATCGAGGGGTCGCTGCGCCCGTGCACCAACTGGAGCATCTGCACGGCGAATTCGACGTCCCGCAGCCCGCCGGGGCCGAGCTTCAGCTCCCGCTCGACCTCGCCCGCCGGGATGTTCTCGACGACCCTGCGGCGCATCCGCTGTACGTCCGCCACGAAGTTCTCGCGCTCGGCGGCCTGCCAGACCAGCGGCGCGAGCGTGGCGACGTACTCCTCGCCGAGCGCGAGGTCGCCCGCGACGGGGCGGGCCTTGAGCAGGGCCTGGAACTCCCAGGTCTTCGCCCAGCGCTGGTAGTACGCGAGGTGACTGGAGAGGGTGCGCACCAGCGGGCCGTTGCGCCCCTCGGGGCGGAGGTTGGCGTCGACGGGCCAGATGGTGCCCTCGACGTTGGTCTCCGAGCAGATCCGCATCATGTGCGAGGCGAGCCGGGTCGCGGCGCGCAGCGCCTTGCCCTCGTCGGCGCCCTCGACGGCCTCGGCGACGAAGATGACGTCGACGTCGGAGACGTAGTTCAGCTCGTGGCCGCCGCACTTGCCCATCGCGATGACCGCGAGCCGGCACTGCGCCGCGTCCGAGGGCGCCGCCGCGCGGGCCATGGCGAGCGCCGCCCGCAGCGTGGCGGTCGCGAGGTCGGCGAGCTCGGCCGCCGCCTCGGCGACGTCCGTCGTGCCGCACACGTCACGGGCCGCTATGGCCAGCAGGCAGCGGCGGTAGGAGACGCGCAGCGAGACGGGGTCGGTGGCGTCCGCGAGGCCCCGCTCGAACTCCTCGACGCCGGGGTGCAGATCGGCCGCCTCGTACGTGACCAGGGCGCGCCAGTCGCGCGGGTGGCGGGCGAGGTGGTCGGCGAGGGCCTCGGAGGCGCCGAGCACGCCGAGGAGGCGGTCGCGCAGGGGCTTGGCGGTGACGAGCGTGTCGAGCAGCTCCCGCCGGCTGAGGTCGTCCTCCTGCCCCTCGACCAGGCGGACCAGGCCGAGCAGCGCCAGGTCGGGGTCGGCGGTGGCGCCGAGGGCGTCCAGGAGCAGCGGGTCGGAGCGGACGGCGCTCAGGGCGGGGTCGTCGAGGAGCCGCTCCGCCGTGGACGGGTCCGTGAAACCGTGCCGCAGCAGCCGCGTGAACGTACTGCTCCTGCGCCCTTGCGGCACCGTCATGGCCTCGCGCCTCCGTTCGATCACTCCTGGCCCCGAGCCTACGGCCTCACCGATGAGTTCCGCCCGCGTGCGCGGTCCATGCTTCACACGGAGCCTTGAGTCAGCGACGGAAGGACGGACCATGCCGAGCGGAGAACCGCGTACGGAACTCGACGCCAGGTACAGCACCCCCGGCGCCGAGCCGACGCCGTGGGACGAGGCCGTGGCCCGGCTGAGGACGGCCGAGCTGTTCTGGATCTCGACGGTACGCCCCGACGGACGCCCGCACGTCACCCCGCTGCCCGCCGTCTGGCTGGACGGCGCCCTGCACTTCGCGACGGGCCCGAAGGAGCGCAAGGCCCGCAACCTCGCGGCCAACCCGGAGACGGTCCTGACCACCGGGACCAACCTCTGGGACAAGGGCTACGACCTGGTCGTGGAGGGCACGGCGGTGCGCGTCGCCGACGAGGCGCGGCTGCGGCGCCTGGCGGTGGCCTGGGAGGACAAGTACGGCAGCTTCTGGCACTACGAGGTGCGCGACGGCTGCTTCCACCACGGCCCCGGCCACGCGTACGTCTTCGCGGTGGCGCCCCGCACGGCGTTCGGCTTCGGCAAGGGCGAGCCGTTCAGCCAGACGCGGTGGCGTTTCGGGGGCGCGGAGGACTGAGCGCGGGTACGGGAGCGCCGCGCGGGCTGTGGCGGGCCGGGGCGCACAGATGGCGCAGACAGCGCTGACAGGGGGGCCGACCGCCTGGTGTACTGCGCCCATGGAATACACCCTCGAAGTGATCCCGCTGCCGGTGAGCGACATCGAACGGTCCAAGGAGTTCTACCGCGACAAGCTCGGCTTCCACGTCGACATCGACACGGAGGTCATGCCGGGCCTGCGCATCGTCCAGCTGACCCCGCCGGGCTCGGGCTGTTCCATCGCCCTGGCCGACACGCTCTGGGAGACCATGGAGGGCCCGACACCGCAGCCCGGCTCCTACCAGGGCCTCCAGCTGTGCGTCGCCGACGCGAAGGCGGCACACGCGGAGCTGGTCGCGCGGGGCCTCGACGTCACCGAGCCGGTGGCCCACGCACCGCAGGACGGCGGCACGTTCATGTACTTCAAGGACCCGGACGGCAACGGCTGGGCGATCCAGGAGTACCGGGTCCGTGCGACGACGCCTTTGCGGGACGCGATCGTGAGCGCTCCGTAGGGGGCGCGGGACTGCTTCGACGCGCGGCTCCGCCGCGTGCGCGCTCGGCGCGCGAGAAAGCCGCAGTCGCGTCTGCCAGTGCCCCGGCAGACGCGACTGCGGCTCTGTCTTTGGTCGCTCGCGCAGTTCCCCGCGCCCCTTACGGGGCCTTCCCGACGGGAGGGTCTACAGCACCGGAAGATTCTTCCGCAGCTCGAACGCCGTGACCTCGGAGCGGTACTCCTCCCACTCCTGCTTCTTGTTGCGCAGGAAGAAGTCGTAGACGTGCTCGCCGAGCGTCTCGGCGACCAGCTCGCTGCGCTCCATCAGCGCGATCGCCTCACCGAGGTTCTGCGGCAGCGGCTCGATGCCCATCGCGCGGCGCTCCGCGTCGGACAGCGCCCACACGTCGTCGTCGGCGCCCGGCGGCAGTTCGTAGCCCTCCTCGATGCCCTTGAGGCCGGCGGCGAGCAGGACGGCGTACGTCAGGTAGGGGTTCGCGCCCGAGTCGATGGAGCGGACCTCGACGCGCGCCGAGCCGGTCTTGCCGGGCTTGTACATCGGGACGCGGATGAGCGCCGAGCGGTTGTTGTGGCCCCAGCAGATGTACGAGGGCGCCTCGCCGCCCGCGCCCGCCGTGCGCTCGGAGCCGCCCCAGATGCGCTTGTAGGAGTTCACCCACTGGTTGGTGACCGCCGAGATCTCCGCGGCGTGCTTCAGGAGGCCCGCGATGAAGGAGCGGCCGACCTTGGAGAGCTGGTACTCGGCGCCCGACTCGTAGAAGGCGTTGCGGTCGCCCTCGAAGAGGGAGAGGTGCGTGTGCATGCCCGAGCCCGGGTACTCCGAGAACGGCTTCGGCATGAACGTGGCCTGCACGCCCTGCTCCAGCGCGACCTGCTTCATGACCAGACGGAACGTCATGATGTTGTCCGCCGTGGAGAGCGCGTCCGCGTACCGCAGGTCGATCTCCTGCTGGCCCGGCGCGCCCTCGTGGTGGCTGAACTCGACCGAGATGCCCATCGATTCGAGCATCGTGATCGCCTGGCGACGGAAGTCCATCCCCACGTTCTGCGGGGTGTGGTCGAAGTAGCCGGAGTTGTCCGCAGGGGTGGGCCGCGAGCCGTCCAGCGGCTTGTCCTTGAGGAGGAAGAACTCGATCTCGGGGTGGGTGTAGAAGGTGAAGCCGAGGTCTGAGGTCTTGGCGAGGGCCCTCTTCAGTACGTAGCGGGGATCGGCGAAGGACGGCGAGCCGTCCGGCATCAGGATGTCGCAGAACATGCGGGCGGTGCCGGGGGCCTCCGCGCGCCAGGGCAGCACCTGGAACGTCGACGGATCCGGCTTCGCGATCATGTCCGACTCGTACACCCGGGCGAATCCCTCGATCGCCGAGCCGTCGAACCCGATGCCCTCGTCGAAGGCCTGCTCCAGCTCGGCCGGGGCCACGGCCACCGATTTCAGGAAGCCGAGGACATCCGTGAACCACAGGCGTACGAACCGGATGTCGCGCTCCTCCAACGTACGGAGCACGAATTCCTGCTGCTTGTCCATCTTCCGCTTCCACCCATCCTTGCTGGTCAGGCCGCCTGCACCCGCGCAGCGGGACACATCGGGCACCGAGCATCCCACTCCGCGGTTTCGAGCGCGTTGCGCGCCCCGTGCCACCGCGTTCCGCGCCGCGCCGCGGGCCGCTCCGCTTGCCGTTCTGTGCCCATAGTGCCTGCTGATGGGCGGCTCTGTAACGGCGGGCCGGTCCCGCCCCGCCCACACCCCCGCCTCCTCTTCTTAACTTGCATCTTAGATGCAAGTTTTCTACCGTCAGAACACAGACAAGGGAGACGTAAGGCCCCCCGTCGGCCTTCCCGGCTTCTCGGGCCTTTCCGGCTTCCCGGCTTCCGGCACTGAGGAGTCCCGTTGCTGTCCGAGCAGTCCGCCGCGACCGTCCGCGCCACCCTTCCCGTCGTCGGGGCCGCCATCGGCGACATCACCGAGCGGTTCTACGAGCGCCTCTTCACCGCCCGCCCCGAGCTCCTGCGCGACCTCTTCAACCGCGGCAACCAGGCCGCGGGCACCCAGCGCCAGGCCCTGGCGGGCTCCATCGCGGCCTTCGCGACGTACCTCGTGGACCACCCCGACGAGCGCCCCGAGGTGATGCTGCACCGCATCGCCCACAAGCACGCCTCGCTCGGCGTGGCCCCCGAGCAGTACCCGACGGTCCACGAGCACCTCTTCGCCGCCATCGCCGAGGTGCTCGGCGACGCGGTCACCCCCGAGGTCGGCGCGGCCTGGGACGAGGTCTACTGGCTCATGGCCAACGCCCTCATCGCCATCGAGGCCCGGCTGTACGCCGAGCAGGGCGCCGTCGGCTGCGACACCTGGCGGGAGTGGGAGGTCGTCGGCCGCATCGAGGAGACGGCCGACGTCGCCACCTTCCAGCTGCGGCCCCTCGGCGAGGCGCCCGCGCCGGGCTTTCGCGCGGGGCAGTACGTGTCCGTGCAGGTCCAACTGGACGACGGCGCCCGGCAGATACGGCAGTACAGCCTCTCCGGAGCGGGCGGGACCGGGTCATCGGTACGGCAGATCAGCGTGAAGCGGGTCACGGCCGGTGCCGGGACGCCCGAGGGCGAGGTCTCCCACCACCTGCACGCGCGCGTGCGCGAAGGTGACGTGCTGCGGCTCTCCGCCCCCTACGGAGACCTCGTCCTGGACGCCGCCGACCAGGACGCGCCGCTGCTGCTCGCCTCCGCCGGCATCGGCGTCACCCCGATGACCGCCATGCTGGAACAGCTCGCCGCCACCGGGCACCGCGGCCCCGTCACCGTCGTGCACGCCGACCGCTCCCCCGCCGAGCACGCCCTGCGCGCCGACCACGCGGCCTACGCGGGCAAACTCCCGCACGGCGCCGCGTACTTCTTCTACGAGCGGCCGGACGAGGGCCACCCGGCCGAGCTCACCGGGCTCGCCGACCTGACGGCGCTGCCCCCGCTGCCGGCCGGCACGCGCGCGTACCTGTGCGGACCGCTGCCGTTCATGCGGGCCGTGCGGACGCAGCTCCTGGGGTGCGGGGTCGCCGCCGCCGACATCCACTACGAGGTGTTCGGACCCGATCTCTGGCTGGCCCAGGGGTAGTCGGGGACACGCCGCCACGCGGGGCGGCGTTCACCCGTCGTCCCGCATCGTGATGTCCAGGAGCAGCGGACCCGTCGGCGCCGCCACCATGTCCGCCACCGTCAGCGGGTCCAGCGACGCGTAGAACGCCTCCTGGGCCGTGCGCAGCGCGCCCCGCAGCCGGCACGCCGCGTTCAGCGGGCACGGTGTCGTGCCCTCGCACTCCACCACGTCGCCGACGCCCTCGAAGGCCCGCACCAGCGCGCCCACCGACGCCGTGCGGCCCGCCTCCGTCACCGCGAGCCCGCCGCCCCTGCCCCGGCGGGCCTCCAGCAGGCCCATCTTCTGGAGCTCGGCGACGACCTTGGCCTCGTGGGTGTAGGGCACCGCCATGTCGGCCGCCACCTCGCGCGTCGTGGGGGCCGTCCCGCTCGCGACGGCCAGGCGCATGAGCGTGCGCAGTGCCAGGTCGGTGGATCGCATGAGCCGCATGCGTCGAGCCTAGGTAATGCGCATCCGGGCCTCAAATTATCCGGGCGCGCGACGGCGGGTCCTCGACGGACGATGGCCGAATCCGGCACCGGGCCCAAGAACCCCGCGGACGCCCTGTGGTGCGGGGGTGCTCTCCCCTTACGATCAGCGGACTCTCGTTCGTCGTCCCGTCCGTCCCTTTCCCCAGAAGGACACACCATGGGTTCCGCCAAGAACACGAGCAACGCCTCCCGCAAGGCCCGGATAGAGGAGATGCGCCGGGCCGACCGCGCACGCGAACGCCGGGGCCGGGCCCTGATGATCACGGTGAGCGCGGTCGTCGTCGCGGCGCTGGGCGTGGGCGGATTCCTCCTCTACGACAAGGCGTCGGACGGCTCGAAGGACGACGCGAAGGCCTGGCCGAAGTACAAGGTCACCGAGGACGGCGAGAAGGTCTGGGGCAAACTCGGGCGTACGCACGTCACGAAGACCGTGGACTACCCGATGACGCCGCCCGTGGGCGGCGACCACAACCAGGTGTGGATGAACTGCAACGGCGACGTCTACAAGAAGGCGATCCCGGAGATGAACGCCGTGCACTCCCTGGAGCACGGAGCCGTGTGGGTCACGTACAACGACAAGGCGAAGCCGGCGGACCTGAAGAAGCTGGAGGCCAAGGTCAAGGCCACGCCGTACTCCCTGATGAGCCCGGTGAAGGACCAGAAGGACCCGGTCATGCTGACCGCGTGGGCGCACCAGCGGACCGTCTCGGGCGCGGACGACCCGAAGGTCAAGGAGTTCTTCTCGACGTACGTCCAGGGCAAGCAGACCCCGGAGCCGGGTGCGGCGTGCACCAACGGGCTCGCTCAGTAAGGCGGCGTGAGTGGTGAGTTGGCTGAGTCGACGCGACAGGCCGGTGGCGGCGCGTACGAAATGGCTGGTCGGGTCCGCCGCGGCAGCGGTGATCCTCGCGGGCGGCATCACGGCGGCGGTGGCCGCCACGGACTCCGACTCGGGCAGTGGTACGCCCGCGAGTTCGTCGGCCGACGCGGGGTTCGCGCAGGACATGGCCGTCCACCATCAGCAGGCGGTGGAGATGTCGTACATCGTGCGGGACCGCACCGACGACGAGGAGGTGCGGCGTCTCGCGTACGACATCGCCCAGACGCAGGCCAACCAGCGCGGGATGCTGCTGGGCTGGCTGGACCTGTGGGAGCTGCCGAAGGTGCCCGAGGGGGCGCCGATGGCATGGATGGGCATGGGCGACATGCCGGCGGGTGAGGACGGCGCGCTGATGCCGGGCATGGCGACGCGCACGGAACTGGACCGCCTCGGCAAGCTGAGCGGCAAGAAGGCGGAGGTCCTGTACCTCCGGCTGATGACGCGGCACCACCGGGGCGGGGTACACATGGCGGAGGGCTGCGTGCAGCGGTGCGAGGTGCCGGTGGAACGGCGCCTGGCGAAGGGGATGGTGGAGTCGCAGGAGTCGGAGATCGCGCTGATGTCGACGATGCTGAAGGCCCGCGGCGCGAAGCCGTGACGTGCGGGGCGGGCCTCCCGTGCGGGCACCGCGAGGCGGTCACGCGGGCCGGTGCGGTTCGAGGAGGTCGCGGGCGGCGGTGAGGATGCCGACCACGCGGGGGAAGTCCTTGAGCCGGTTCAGCAGCGAGTCCAGAGCGGGGAGCAGGCACCACGGCGGGACGTCACGGGCCTCCAGGATGTCCGCGGTCCACGCGGTGAACCCCGTGAAGAGGTCGGGGTCGTCGACGTAGAGGGCCGTGGCGAGATGGCTGACGATGTGGTCGATGTCCTCGACCGTGCGGTCCCACTGGTACTCGCTGTACCGGCGCATCTCGGGAAAGCCCTCCTCGACGTCGGCGAGGGCCTGTTTGACCAGTTGCAGCTTGGTCCGGCGGACCATCGTGTACTCCTGGTCGCCCAGGTGCGGCAGGTCCAGATCGGGCAGGCGGGCCGCCTGCGCGGGCGGCGTCGGCCGCCGGCCGAGGAGGGTGGCCGCGCCGCGCGCGTCCGCGGCCCATTCGGCGCGCATCATCCGGGCGTAGCGGCCCCGGGGGCCGAACCCGGCTCCTCCGGCGAGCACCCGGACACCGGCGCCCTGGCAGGAGCTGATCGCGTTGTGGGCGCCGGGCAGCAGCGTCGGGATGGAGGAGGACAGGAGCACCGCCTGCGCACGGGTGCGCCGCGCGTGCGCGACCAGGTGCTCGGTGGGGACCTGCGCCCCGAGGTAGTCGACCCGCCAGCCCCGCAGCCGCAGCACCTCGCTGACCAGCCGCGCGGGCAGGGCGTGCCACTCGCCGTCGACGCACGACACCAGGACCCGTCCCACGAAGGGGCCGGTGAGGGCGTGGGCGGTGGTGTCGGCCACGGCGGCCACGCACCGCTCGCTGATCGCCGTGGCGGCGTGCTCCTGGGCCACCGTGATGTCGTTGGCCGCCCAGGCCCGCCCCAGCCGCTCCTGGGCCGGGGCGATCAGTTCGAGCAGGACCTGTTCGCCCGCGGCCAGGGTCCGTTCCGCGTCCGAGGTGCCCACGACTGCCGCCTGTCGGGGCCCTTGCGCGTGGAGGGCGTGGAGCGCGTGGAGCGTGCGGCGCACGATCGCGACGGCGCGGGCCTCGTCGCACTCGTCGAGCGCCTGCCACAGCTGATCGCGTGGCTCGGTCAGGGAGAGAGTTCCTTCGCCACCGTTCACCCGTATCACCTTTCCCGGGTCGGCTCGTGCACCGTCGTCGGCCGGTTCGCCGACGACGGTCCGTTCATCGTTGGGGGTCGTTGATCGTGCTCGGCCCGCTCACTGTCGGCGGCCCGTTTCCTGCCGTCGGCCCGTTCGCCGCCGTCGGCTCACTCACCGTCGTCAGGCCGTTCACCGGCGTCGGACGGCCGTCGTGGGGCGCGCCGATCGCCAGGACGGCCATGTCGTCGTGCGGGCCCTGCCCCACCCACTGGGCGATGATCATCTGCACGCGTTCGGTGACCGCTTCCGCCGGCATCCCGGCGCACCGGGCCAGCACGGACCGCAGCCGTTCCTCGCTGAACATCACGTCGCCCAGCGGTCCGCCGCGCGCTTCGGTGATCCCGTCGGAGTACAGCAGACAGGTGTCACCGGGCCGCAGGACGACCTCGGCTGTCCTGATCTCCAGGTCGTCGAACACGCCGATCAGCGTTCCGCCGGTCCGGGCCTCCTCCACCTGGCCGTCGGTGCGCACGACGAGCGGGGCGGGGTGACCCGCGCTGGAGAGGCGCAGCCGTATCCGTGCGCCCTGGCGCACGGCGGAGACGAGGACCAGGGTCACGAAGGGCGTCTGGTCCGAGGACAGCAGCGCGCCGTTGAGGAGGGTCAGCAGGCGGGTGTGGTCGGCGGCGAACGGCACCAGCGCCTGGAGCACGGTGCGGATCCGGCCGGCTGTGACGGCGGCTTCGAGTCCTTTGCCGCACACGTCGCCCAGCACCGCGACCGTCTCGGCCTCCGGGGTGTCGGCCGGATACAGGTCGTAGAAGTCGCCGCCGATGCGTTCGCCCGCCACCGAGGCGCGATAGCGGCCGGAGAAGCAGATGCCGTGCACCCGGCCGAGCGGCGGCGGCAGCAGGCCGCGCATCAGCACTTCGGTGCTGTACGCCTGGCGGGCGTGGCTGCGGGCCACGGACAGGGCGGCGCCCGCGCGTGCGGCGAAGAGCTGGGCGAAGGATTCCTCCGTAGGAGTGAACGCCGCCTCCCCGCGGTGGCGCAGCAGGATGAGGCAGCCGGCCGGCACGCCGTGCCCCGGCAAGGGCACCACCACGACCGAACCGATGTCGGCGGCATCGCCCACGAACCCCTTGGGCAGGGCCCAGGACGGCACCTCGCGGGGGTCGATCCAGCGGGAGGACACGGCGGGAAGCCCCAGCAACGCCTCGGCCAGGCCGGGCAGTTCACCCGGGTCGAGGGCGATCCGCTCCCGCACCACCGGGCCGTCGGTGACGCACCGCGTCACGGGGAAGCTGCGTCCGTCGCCCGTCCCGACGATGACCGCCGCGTCCGCCAGATGCCGGGCTGCCTGGCGCGCGGCCACTTCCGTGCAGCGCTCGACGTTCAGCGAGGCCAGGAGTTCCGACGAGAGTTCCTGCAGCAGTCCCGCTCGCGCCCGCTCGCGCGCCAACTCCTGCACGGCGCCCGCCCGGGTGGTGTCGCCGACCAGCCACCAGGTCACCGCGCCGTCCGCGTCCGGTCCCGCGAGGGCCTTCACGCGGCGCCCGTCGATCCGGCCGCCCGCCCAGGCCGGCAGCGCCTCCCCCGCGGCGCCGACACGCCGCAGATGGGCCTCGACCAGCCACGGGGGCGCGACATCGCCCAGGGCGACGCCGGCACCGAGCCGGGGCAGCAGGACGGCGGCCCGGTCGTTGTGGGACAGCACGATGCCGGCCGCGTCCACTGTCAGCACCGGGTACGGGGCACCGTGCTGCGCGGCAGGTCCTACACCACAAGAGCGCTTCTGCTCGGGCAAGGAGACCATCGATCTGGAACCCACTGGCGCGGATCCCCACCACCCATCTACTCGAAGGCAGGTGACGACCAGATTACCGACGGCATATGACTACCGACTGCACTTCTCCGTACCTGGGACATCCTCCTCACGACTACTGAATAATCCGCCCAGCAGTCCCCGCAGAAGGGGCATCGGCGGCCAAAAGTCCCGTGCGGCGGGCCGATCAGGCCAGCCGGGGCAGGTCCTCGCGCAGCAGACGGCCCCTCAACGGCTGTCCACAGACGTAGCGTTCGACCTCGCCCACCGCGAACTCACCGAGCCGGCGCACCTCGCTCCCCTGCGCCCCCGCGACATGCGGGGTCACCAGGACGTTCGGCAGCCGCAGCAACGCGTGCCCCGCGGGCAGGGGTTCGGGATCCGTCACGTCCAGGAACGCGTCGAGCCGCCCCGACCCGCACTCCCGGGCCAGCGCCTCCGTGTCGACGAGCGACCCCCTCGCCGTGTTGACGAGCGTTCCGCCGTCCGGGATGAGGCGGAGCATCTCGGCGCTCACGAGGCCGCGCGTCTCGGGGAGTTGGGGCGCGTGGACCGTGACGATGCTGCTGCGCGAGCAGAGTTCGGGCAGGGGGACCAGCTCGGCTCCCAGCTCCGCCGCCTCCGCCGGGGTGACGTACGGATCCGTGAGCAGCACCCGGAACCCCGCGTCCGACGCCCGCAGCGCCGCGATCACCCGGCGCCCGATCCGCGAGGCCCCGATCACGCCGATCACCCGCGCGTCCGCCCCGGCCCGCGCGGCGAACGCCGGCCACCCGTCGGCGTACCCGGCCGCGGCCGACAGCGCCCCCTTCGCCGCGAAGGTGACCGCGGCCAGCGTGAACGCCACCACCGGAGCCGCGTTGGCGTCCGCCGCCGAGGAGACGACGACGCCCCGCTCCCACACCGCGTCCGTCACCATCGGCTTGACCGATCCCGCCGCGTGGACCACCGCGCGCAGCCGGGGCGCGGCGGCCAGGATCTCCGGGGTCAGCGGCGGGCATTCCCAGCCCGTGACCAGGATCTCCGTCCCGGCGAGCACCGCCAGGGACTCGGGCGCCGTGAGCGGCCCCGACAGCGGCACGGGGGCCAACCGCACGCTGCGGGCCAGCCGCTCGCGCAGCTCCGGGACGAACACGCGGTCCGCGACCTCGGCCCCCATGGCCAGGGCCGCGGCCGGCGGCCCCTCGCCGCCCCGCTCCCGCAGATCCGCCTGCACTGCCTGCTCTGCCACGCGTGACCATCCCTCGTAGTAACCGGTTACTCACCAGCGCTTGGAGGCTAGGACCAAGCCGGGAGGCCGGTCAAGAGACAGGCAGGCGAAGGGGGTTGACCAAGGGCAGTAACCGCTTTAGATTCCGGGCACCTTATTCCGACGACGGAGGGGTTGCCGTGCCGACGGTGACGAAGGAACGGGCGGAAACCGAGGCGGTGAAGCCGCCCGGCGGACGCAGTAGTGGGTCAAATGCCAGGAAATCAGGGCGTGGTGAGCGGTGGAAACGGTTTCGGCGCACCCGTGTCCTGGTGCTGCTCATGGTGCCGGGGCTCGTGTACTTCCTGGTCTTCCACTACGGCGCCTTCGTCGCCAACGCGGTGGCCTTCAAGGAGTACGTGCCCTTCGACGGCCTGTGGGCGAGCCCCTGGGTGGGCACGGAGAACTTCTCGCGGATGTTCGGGGACCCGGACTTCTGGCACGCGACGTGGAACACCCTGTTCATCGCCGTGCTCCAGCTGGTCTTCTTCTTCCCGGCGCCGCTCGCCCTCGCGCTGCTGCTGCACAGCCTGACCTCGGACCTGCTGCGCCGCTTCACACAGTCCGTGATCTACCTGCCGCACTTCCTGTCGTGGGTCGTCGTGGTCGCGCTCTTCCAGCAAGTGCTCAGTGACACGGGCCTGTTGAACACCTTCCTCAGCGACTCCGGGCTGCACACCGTCGACATCATCGGCAATCCGGACGCCTACCACCCACTCGTGGTCATCGAGGTGATCTGGAAGGACGCCGGCTGGGGGACGATCATCTTCCTCGCCGCCCTCATGCAGGTCGACGAGCAGCTCTACGAGGCCTCGGCCATCGACGGGGCCGGGCCCTGGCGGCGGTTCTGGCACGTCACACTGCCCAGCATCCGGCCGATCATCATCCTGCTGCTGATCATGCGGCTCGGCGACATCCTCTCCGTCGGTTTCGAACAGATGCTGCTCCAGCGGCAGTCGGTGGGCCCGGAGGTCGGCGAGGTCCTCGACACCTTCGTCTTCTGGCAGGGCATCGTCGGCGGCGACACCGGATACGCGGCGGCCGCGGGCCTGTTCAAGGGTGTCGTCGGCGCGGCGCTCGTCTTCACCGCCAACCGGATCGCCCACCGGCTCGGCGAACAGGGGGTCTACAAGTGAGTACCGGTCATGTCACCAGGCCTGCCTGGATGGAGAAGCCGCGGTTCGCCACCAAGGCCGCCAAGGCCGTCGCGGTGGTGGTCGTCCTCGCGCTCGTACTGATCCCCTTCCTCGTCATCGTCTCGACCTCGCTCGCCTCCAACCGCGAGGTCGTGGACAACGGCGGCTGGGTGCTGTGGCCGAGCGATCCGACGCTGCGCGCCTACCGCACCATCCTCAGCGGCGGCATCGTCACCAAGGCGCTCGGCGTGAGCGTCGGGCTGACCGTCGTGGGCACACTCTTCTCGCTCGCGTGCACCACCTTCCTCGCGTACGCCCTGGCCCGCCCCGGCGTCTTCGGCGGCAAGCCGGTGCTCCTCCTGATCCTGTTCACCTTCCTCTTCCCGCCCGGCATGATCCCCGCGTTCCTGCTGGTCAAGGGCATGGGAATGATGGACACCTATGCCGCGCTGATCGCGCCCGTGCTCATCAACGTCTTCAACCTGATCGTGCTGCGCGGCTTCTTCCAGGGCATACCCGAGGAGCTGTACGAGGCGGCCAGGCTCGACGGCGCCGGCGACTGGCACATCCTGTGGCGGATCGTCCTGCCGCTGTCGAAGGCGGCCCTCGCCGTCGTCTCCCTCTTCTACGCGGTGAGCTACTGGAACGCCTGGTTCCATGCCTCGATCTACATGGAGTCCGGCCACTGGCCGCTCTCGCAGGTGCTGCGTACGTACGTCATCGGCGGCTCCCAGATCGCCGACACCGGCCTGAGCGAGGCCGGCATGGTCTCCGCCCCGCAGACGACGCAGATGGCCGTCCTGGTGATCGCCACCGTGCCGATCCTGCTCGTCTACCCCTTCCTGCAGAAGTACTTCACCAAGGGCGTGCTCACCGGCGCCATCAAGAGCTGATCCCTCAACTCGTCGTCCAGAAGGGCCCTTTCACGTGTCCGGTTCCTCGATGTCGCGGCGCACCCTGCTCCGCTCCATGGCCGTCGGCGGCGCCGCCCTGGCCGCCCCCGCCGTCCTCACCGCCTGCTCCACCGACTCCAGCGGCGGCGGCAATGTCTCCAACGCCGGGAAGAAGGTGGTGCCCTGGCCGACGTACACCCCCGCGAAGGGCCCCGTCCCCGACCTCGCGCCGACCGCCGAGGGCGTGCAGCCCGGGTACACGAAGTACCCGGAGAAGCTCGTGCGGGCGATGTCCGGGAAGCCGGGCGACGGCAAGCAGAAGATCAAGGTCATGACCATCACCTACGGCACCCCGCCGAAGCCGGTCGGCCGGAACAAGTACTGGCAGGCGGTGAACGAGGCGCTGGGCGTGGAGATCGAGTTCACCGTCGTGCCCGACGCGGACTTCCGGGCCAAGATGTCCACGCTGATGTCCGGCGACGACCTGCCCGACATGATCAACTTCGGTGGCGGATACGTGCTGCCGCGCGAGTCGCAGTTCGTGAAGTCCCGCTGCGCCGACCTCAGCGACCACCTCTCCGGCGACGCGGTCAAGGACTACCCGAACCTCGCCAATATCCCCACGTACGCCTGGGAGGGCATGGGCCGCATCGCCGGGCGCATCTACGGGCTGCCGATCGAGCGGGCCAAGGTGCAGGGCGCGATGTTCATCAACCGCGAGGCGTTCGACGAGGCGGGCTACAAGCCCGGCATGTCCGCCCCGGACTTCCGGGCGATGGCGAAGGAGGCCTCGCGGGGCAAGAAGTTCGCCCTCGGCGCGTCCACCGTCGGCTTCTACGGGTACCTCTACCACGCGATGTGGCACGGCGCGCCCAACCAGTGGCAGATCAAGGACGGCAAGGTCACCGACATGTACGGGACCGACGCGTTCAAGGCCGCCCTGGAGTACATGTCCTCGATGCGCGGCGACGGCTCGTACAACCCGGACGCCACCTCGATCTCGCAGGTCGACCTGAAGACGCAGTTCTACAACGGCACGGTCCGCTCGATGACCGACGGCTGGGGCGCCGTCATCTCCAACGCCCAGGGAATCAAGGACGAGTTCACCCTCGACGTCGCCGAGCCCTACGCCGTCGACGGCGTCACGCCCGTCTACCAGCAGAACCGCGGCTGCTTCGGCTACACCGTCATCAAGAAGGCCTCCAAGGACCGCGTGAAGCTGATGCTGCGCGTCCTCGACTGGCTCGCCTCGCCGTTCGGCTCGAAGGAGTACGAGCTGATGCACTACGGCGTGGAGGGCACGCACTTCACGTACAACAAGGACGGCGACCCCGTCGCCACCGAGCTCGGCCTGATCGACTCCAAGACCAATCTGCCCTTCCCCTACCTCATGGACGCGCCGCAGCCGCTGTACTTCCCCGGCTTCCCCGACCTCACCGAGCGGCTGCACGCGTGGGAGAAGAAGGTCGTCCCGCTGCTCGTGCCCGACGACCACTGGGGCCTGATGTCGGACACGTACAACCGGCAGGGCGCCTCGATGCAGCAGATCATCGAGGACGGCGTCACGGCGGTCGTCTCCGGCCGCAAGAAGCTCTCCGAGTGGGACTCCATCCACCAGAAGTGGCAGTCGCAGGGCGGGAAGAGGTCCGCCGAGGAGTTCCTGAAGGAGTACGAGGCCGCGCACTGAGCCGGGGTCCGGGCGCGGGATGATGGGTCCGGGGCGGGGGCTGCCGTGGGGGCAACTCCGCCCCGGATCCGGACGGTTGGACGGCCGACAGGCCGCTGGGTGAGGGAGACACAGGTGGGTGAGCGGGTCACGATCCGCGACGTGGCCGCGCGCGCGGGGGTGTCGGTGGCCACCGTCTCGCGGGTCCTCGCGGGCAACTACCCGACGTCCACGGCGTCGCGGGCCAAGGTGCTGCGGGCGGTCAAGGACCTGGACTACGTCGCCAACGCGCACGCGCGCGCGTTGGCGGGCGCGGGCCGCAAGACGATAGCGGTGCTCACCTACGACGTGGTGGGCGCGTTCTACGCGCAGGTCGCGCAGGGCGTCGAGATGGAGGCGGCCCAGCACGGGCGCCTCACGCTGGTCGCGTCCACCGGCAGCGATCCGGCGCGCGAGCTGGCGCTCGTGCAGATGATGCGCGAACAGGCCGCCGAGGCCGTCGTCCTGGTCGGCGGCGCGGTCCAGGACGACGAGTACCGCCAGCGGATGGCGCGGTACGCGGAGGTGCTCGCGGCGGCGGGCTCCCGGCTCGTCCTGTGCGGCCGCCCCGCCCCGGCGCCGGACGTGCCTGCGCTCGTGGTCGAGTACGACAACGAGGCCGGCGCCCACGCCGTCACCAGCCACCTGCTGGGCGCCGGGCACCGGCGGATCGCCCTCCTCGGCTACGAGCCGGGCAACACGACCGGCGAGGACCGCCTCGCCGGCTACCTCCGGGCCCTCGACGACCACGGCGTGCCCCGGAGCGAGGCGGTGCTCCACGGGGTCGGCTTCGGGCAGAACTGCGGCTACCGGGCGATGCGGGACCTCCTGGAGAAGGCCGACGGCAGGCCCGACTTCACGGCGGTCTTCGGGGGCGACGACCGGGCCGCGGCGGCGGCGGTCATCGCGCTGCGCGAGTACGGGCTCCGGGTGCCGGACGACATGTCGGTGGTCGGCTACAACGACGACCCCGTGGCCGCGGACATCACTCCCGGTCTGACGACCGTGCACATCCCCGCCGAGGAGATGGGCCGCACGGCCGTCCGCCGAGCCCTGTCGGGCGCACCGAGGGCGGGCCAGGAACGCCACGTGCTGGGCACGCACATCGTGATTCGGGACAGCGTCAGACCGGTACGGGGCGGGACGGGCTAGCGGGGTACCAC
>NZ_LIRJ01000450.1 GCF_001419745.1 Streptomyces silaceus
CCCCGCACCCCCTCGACAACCCCGCCTACGCCTCCCTGTCCGGCCCGCACGCGCACCTCGCCGAGTGGCACGGGCGCGTGGTGCGCTACCCCACCGACGTGTCGCCGTGGCTCGCGCTGCCCGACGACCTGACGGCCACGGACTGGGCGGACCTCGCCGAGCTCGCCGGGGCCGGGGCGGAGGTGCCGCTGCCCGGGGTGACGGCGGACCCGCCCGACGGATGGGAGCTGACCTTCGAGATGCCCGGCGTGCAGCTCGTGGACGACGCGGTCGCCGCCGCGCCGGACCCCGAGGCCGTGCGGCTCGGCCCCGCCGACGTACCCGAGATGCTGGACCTGGTCGAGCGCACCCGGCCGGGCCCCTTCCTGCCGCGCACCGTCGAGCTCGGCACCTATCTGGGCCTGCGCCGCGACGGCGCCCTCGTCGCGATGGCCGGGGAGCGGCTGCACCCGCCGGGCTGGACGGAGATCAGCGCGGTCTGCACCGACCCGGCGTATCGCGGCCAGGGCCTCGCGACCCGGCTCGTGCTCGCCGTGGCCCACGGGATCCGGGCCCGCGGCGAGACCCCGTTCCTGCACACCTCGGCACGGAACACCGGCGCCATCCGGCTCTACGAGTCGCTCGGCTTCCGGCTGCGGCGCACCACCGAGTTCCGCGCCGCGCGGGTGCCGGCCGGGGCGGTCGCCGGGGAAAAATGACACGACGGTCCCGCGGGCCCGTTGATACCTTCCGGATCATGCAGCCCGTCAGTGAGAACGAGATCCGCGCGTCCTTTGTGAACTGTTCGAAGGGCGAGGCCCGTCGGCTCACGCTCCCTGCCGGTTTCGCCGACACCCCCTGGTCCGACCTGGACTTCCTCGGCTGGCGCGACCCGAAGGCGCCCGAGCGGGGCTATGTGGTGACGTGGCGCGACGGCGAGCCGGTCGGCATCGCGCTGCGCGCCTCGACGGGCGCCCGCAAGAGCCTGCTCAAGTCGAGCATCTGCTCGGTCTGCGTGACGCCGCAGTCCGGCTCGGGCATCACGCTGCTCGTGGCCCCGAAGGCGGGCGCGGCGGGCCGTCAGGGCAACTCGGTCGGCCTGTACATCTGCGCGGACCTGGCCTGTTCCCTCTACGTACGAGGGAAGAAGACCACGGCGCTCGCCCGCCGCTTCGAGGAGAGCCTGACCCTGGAGGAGCAGAACGCGCGCACCGTGCAGAACCTGAACGGCTTCCTGGACCAGGTGCTCGCCGACTGAGTGCCGCGCCCCGGGGCGTTCAGAGCGCCCGGGGGTCGACCATCTGCAGGGTGAGCGTGGCCGACGGCTCGGCCACGCCGGGGCCGCCCGCCTCGGCCCAGGCGAGTATCTCCTCCAGCGCCGCGTCGTCCGTGACGAAGCCGATCCACGACGCCCGGCCGCCGCGCCTGCGTCCCTCGGGCGAGGGCTGGACGACCACGATGTTCGCCTGGCCGCACGGCCCGAGGCAGTCGCTCGTGCGCACCGCGAACCGGCCGCGCGAGGCCGCCGCCGCGGCCCGCATCCGCTCCAGCTGCCACGCGTGGTCGATGCCGGGGTTCTTGCGTGCGTCGCCGCAGCAGCAGCCCCGGCACACGACGAGCGTGCAGGGGCGGCGGGCGGCGGCACCGATGGAGACGACGGGACTCATCCCGTGATCATGTCAGGCCGCCCGGCTCAGCCCCGCCCCAGGTAGGAGAGCTCGGGGTGCGCCTGCCGGTAGCCGTCCACCAGGCGCCGTGCCACGGCCACCGAGTCGACCAGCGGATGCAGGGCGAACGCCTTGACGGCGGTGGCGAGCGAACCGCTGTCCGCCGCGGCGAGCACCTCGCGTTCGACGGCCTTGACCGCGCACACCAGACCGGTGGCGTGGCCGGGCAGCGGGGCGACCGCCATCGGGTGGGCGCCGTTGGCGTCGACCGAGCACGGCACCTCGATGACGGCGTCCGCGTCCAGGGCGGCCAGGGTCGTGCCGTTGCGGACGTTGAGGATCAGCGTCGTGCGCTCGTCGCGCGCGACGGCCCGCATCAGGGCGAGCGCGACCTGTTCGTACCCGCCGGACTCCAGGTCCTCCTCGGCCCGCTCCCCCACGCCCGCCGCTTCCCGGTTCTCCGCCATGTACGTGGCCTCGCGCTCGGCGCGCGTGGCGTCCCAGGTCTTCAGGGCGGGGGCGTCGGCGCGCACCATCTCCTCGTAGAAGCGGGCCTGTTGGTCGCGGAGGAAGGCGCCGCGGGTCTGCTCGGCCTCCTGGTAGGCGCGCACCGCCTCGCGGTTGAAGTAGTAGTAGTGCAGGTATTCGTTGGGGATCGCGCCGAGGGACTGGAGCCAGTCGGCGCCGAACAGCCGGCCCTCCTCGAAGGAGCCGAGGAGCTCGCGGTCGGCGAGCAGCCGCGGCAGTTCGTCGCGGCCCGCGATGCGCAGCCCGCGCAGCCAGCCGAGGTGGTTGAGGCCGACGTAGTCGATGAACGCCTCGTCCGGGTTGCCGCCGAGGATCCGCGCGACCCGGCGGCCGAGGCCCACGGGCGAGTCGCAGATGCCGATGACGCGGTCGCCGATGTGCCGGGACATCGCCTCGGTGACCAGGCCCGCGGGGTTGGTGAAGTTGATGACCCAGGCGTCGGGGGCGAGCCGGGCGACGCGGCGCGCGATGTCCACGGCGACGGGCACCGTGCGCAGGCCGTACGCGATGCCGCCCGCGCCGACCGTCTCCTGGCCGAGGACGTTCTCGGCGAGGGCGACGCGCTCGTCGGCGGCGCGCCCCTCCAGGCCCCCGACGCGGATCGCGGAGAACACGAAGTCGGCGCCGCGCAGCGCCTCGTCGAGGTCGGTGGTGACGGTGACGGCGGGCGCGTCCGGGACGCCGGCCGCCTGCTCGGCGAGGACGCGGGCGATGGCGCCGAGGCGTGCCGCGTCCAGGTCGTGCAGGACGACGTCGGTGACGCGGCCCTCGGCGCGGTCGCGCAGGAGGGCCCCGTACACGAGCGGCACACGGAATCCGCCTCCGCCGAGAATTGCCAGCTTCACGTCTCAACCGCCTTCTGTCGGACTTCCGTCGGACCGGTGCCGCCGGGGTTCACGTTACGTACATCCCTGGGGTTCACGTTACGTACGATGGCGCCGCAGCGTTCCGCCCCCCCACGGAGGTAGCGCCCCGATGACCCTTTGGAAGGCATCGACCAAGGCATCCGCCGCTCTGTTCGGCGCCGTGACGATGGCGGTGATGGCGGGTGGTCCCGCCGCGGCCGCGCCCGCGTCGCCCGGCGGCTGGCAGGAGTCCGGCAGTTCGCTCGTCAACTCGCTCACCGGCAGCCAGGGACTGGCGAGCCGCGCCGACGGCAGCCTCCTGTACCGCGGCCTCGGCTCCATACCGCTGGATCTGCGGGCCAAGGGCTGGGGCCACATAGGCGACCCCGACATCGCGAACGGCCACACCTTCGACGCCTATCAGGGCGGCGACGACGCGACGTCGAAGATGTACGCGGTCACCACGCCCGACGGCAAGCGGTACGTGTACGAGCACCGGCTCGACGCCGGCGAGAAGCTCAACAACTCCTTCGCGGCCGTGTCGCCCGACGCGCAGTGGCTGGTCTCCGGCGAGTGGGGCGACCAGAACCGCCTCCAGGTCTTCCCCGCCCCGCTGCTCAACCCCTCCACCCCGCCCACCGGAGGCGACCTCCCGCAGGCCGGGCAGATCTCCCTCGACAAGCCCGTGCGGGACATCCAGGGCTGCGACTTCGCCTCGGACACGCGTCTGGTGTGCGCCTCGAACGACGCGTCGAAGGAGCTCTTCCCCGAGGACCGCCCGGTCCTCCAGGTCGACCTGGAGCGAAAGCTCGACGGCAAGCCGGTGACGGGCCACGTCTCCAGCCTCTTCGCCGCGCCGCAGCGCAGCATCTGCTCGGGGGCCTTCGAGACCGAGGGCGTCGACTACGACGCGGCGCGCCGCACGCTGCGCGTCGAGGTGGTGCCGCCCGCGCCGTGTCTGGTGACGACCACCGTGTACGCGTACAAGCCGACCACGGGGTGACGGGGCGGCCGGTGTCCGGCTGACGGACGGTACGTGTGGGGCGCCGCCCGGTGGGGGAAAGTCGTGATCATGACACAGCACGACCCGCAGGTGACCGACACCGCCCCCGCCCACGAGCGGCGCCCGATACGGCAGTTGCTCGCCGCCTCGGTCGGCAACGCCGTGGAGTGGTACGACTGGTACGCGTACACCTTCCTCGCGACGTACATCGCCGACCAGGTCTTCCCCAAGGGGTCGGGCAACTCCCTGGTGCCGCTGCTCTCCACCTTCGCCGTCTTCGCGGTCGGCTTCTTCATGCGGCCCGTCGGCGGCCTGCTCATGGGCGCGGTCGCCGACCGGCGCGGCCGGCGGGCCGCGCTGACCGTCACGATCCTGCTCATGGGCGGCAGCAGCCTGCTGGTCGGCCTGACGCCGACGTACGCGTCCGTGGGCGTACTGGCGCCGGTCGTGCTGGTCGGTGCCCGGCTGCTCCAAGGCCTGTCCGTGGGCGGGGAGTTCGCCGCCTCGACGACGTTCCTCGTGGAGTCGGCGGGCCCGGGGCGGCGCGGGCTCTTCTCCAGCTTCCAGTACGTGTCCACCAGCGCGGGCCAGCTCGCCGCGTCCGGCGTCGCCGCCCTCCTGGTCGCCACGCTCTCGGAGGGGCAGATGGACGGCTGGGGCTGGCGGCTGCCGTTCCTGCTCGGGGCGGTGCTCAGCCTGGTCGGCTTCTGGATCAGGCAGGGCGCGTACGAGACGCACCGGGCGCCCGACGAACAGGCCGAGCGGCCGCGGCTGTTCGACGCGCTGCGCCACCACCCGCGCCAGTCGCTGCTGATCTGCGGCATCACGGCGGGCGGCACCATCGCCTACTACACGTGGACGTCGTACCTGCCGACGTACGCCGAGCTGAACACCGACATCGGCAAGAGCCAGGCGCTGCTCGCGGGCACGCTCTCGCTCGCCTTCTTCGCGCTGCTGCAGCCGGTCGGCGGGCTGCTCTCGGACCGGTTCGGCCGCAGGCCGCTGCTCCTCTTCTTCGGCATCGGCTTCGCCGCCCTGAGCGTGCCGCTGCTCAAGTCCCTGACGGGATCGTTCCTTTCACTGCTGCTCGTGCAGTGCGCGGGCATGGTGCTGCTCACCGGCTTCACGTCGATCTCGGCGGCCGTGAACGCGGAGGTGTTCCCGGCGCGGGTGCGGGCGGCCGGGATCGGCTTCCCCTACTCGCTGACCGTCGCGCTGTTCGGCGGCACGGCCCCGTACATGGGCACCCTGTTCAAGGAGATCGGCTCTCCCGGGCTGTTCCCCGTGTACGTGGCCGTGCTCTGCCTCGCCTCCTCCGCGGTGTACCTCCGGCTGCCGGAGACCGCGCACAAGGAGCTGGACTAGCCGCCCACCACGGCGATCGAACGGCCCGCCCACTCCGGGGCGTCCTCCACGAGGCCCGTCAGACGTGCGCGGATCTCGTCCGGGAAGGGCGCCGAGCGGCCCGCGTTCTGGTCGACGTGGAGGGCGAGCAGCTCCGTGGTCGCCACCGGGGCGGCGTCCGGCGCCGGTTCGCTCTCCGCGTCCTCGACGACGTACATCTCGTGCGTGAAGCGCGCCTTCTTGGCGTCGGCGCCCAGCAGACGGGTGCGGACGGCCAGGTGCGCGCCCTCCGGGACGTCGTTCAGATAGCGGATGTGCGCCTCGACCGTGTAGAGCGAGCACCCGGTGGACTCGCGGTAGCCCGCGTGCAGACCGGTCTCGATCATCATGGCGTCGGTGGCGTAGCCGAAGACGAGGACGTAGAAGGCCTCGCTCATGTGGCCGTTGTAGTCGATCCACTCGGGGCGGACCTGCCGGCGGAGCAGGGGCAGGGGCTCGGTCACTTCGTGCCTCCGTGGAGTCGGCCGGTGGCGCGCAGGACGTCGATGACGCCCTGGTCGCGCTCGGCGACGAGGTCCGCGATGGTGCGGCCGTTCGCCTCCTCGTCGCAGCCCGCGACCACGGCGTCGTACAGCTTCTTGTCGAGCTCGGGCGCCTCCAGGCGCGTCCAGGGCGACTTCAGGGACGGGCCGAAGTGGTCGAGCATGTGCGCCATGCCGCCCTCGCCGCCCGCGAGCGCGAAGGTGAGCATGGGGCCCATGAACGCCCAGCGCAGGCCGGGGCCCTCGGTGATGGAGTCGTCGATCTCCTGGACGGTGGCCTCGCCGTTGGCGACCATGTGCAGGGCCTCGCGCCACAGGGCTTCCTGGAGGCGGTTGGCGATGAAGCCGGGCACCTCGCTCTTCATCGTGATCACGGACTTGCCCGCGACCTCGTAGAACCGCGACGCCCAGGCGACCGCGTCGGCGTCGGTGCGCTCGCCGCCGACGACCTCGACGAGGGGGATGAGGTAGGGCGGGTTGAAGGGGTGCCCGACGACGAGCCGGCCGGGGGTGGCCGCGTCCGTCTGCATGTCGGTCATCGGGTAGCCCGAGGTGGAGGAGGCGATGACGACTCCGGCGGGCGCGGCGGCGTCGAGCCGGGCCAGGAGGTCCCGCTTGAGCTCCAGCTTCTCCGGGGCGCTCTCCTGTACGAACTGGGCGTCGGCGACGGCCTCTTCGAGCGTGGCGGCGACGGTGAGGCGGTCCTGCGAGGCGCCGTCGGCGAGGCCGAGCTGGGTGAGGGCGGGCCAGGCGGCCTCGACGAGCCGCCGCAGCTTCCGCTCGGCGTCGGGTGCCGGGTCCCAGGCGGTGACGTCGTAGCCGCGGGCCAGGAAGTGGGCGACCCAGCCGCCGCCGATGACTCCGGCGCCTATGCAGGAGACGCGGCGGACTTCTTCGGGGGTGGTGATGGTCATGAGGGGGGAATTCCTTTCGTCCGGCACAGTGCTAGGAACGCGGTCGCAGGCCGAGCTTCTGACGGGCCTCGTCCGGGGTGGCGACCCGCGACCCGAGGTTCTCCGTGATCTGCACCGCACGCTCGACGAGCTGTGCGTTCGTGACCTTGTTGCCCTTGCCGAGGTAGAGGTTGTCCTCCAGGCCGACACGCACCTGGCCGCCGAGCAGGATCGACTGCGCGACCCACGGCATCTGCATGCGGCCGAGCGCGAAGCTCGCCCACTGGGCGCCCTCGGGAAGCATGTTGACCATGGACTGCAGGACGCCCGGGTCGGCGGGCGCGCCCCACGGGATGCCCATGCAGAGCTGGAAGACGGTGGGGTTGTCGAGCAGTCCCTCGGCGAGCAGCTGCTTGGCGAACCACAGCTGGCCGGTGTCGAAGATCTCCAGCTCGGGCCGTACGCCCAGCTCCTGGATGCGCTGGGCGCCCTGGCGGAGCATGTCGGGCGTGGAGATGTAGAGGTTGTCGCCGAAGTTGAGCGAGCCGCAGTCCAGGGTGCAGATGTCGGGGAGCAGGTCCTCGACGTGCGGGAGGCGGTCGAGGCCGCCGACGAGGTCGGTGCCGGGCAGCTCGCCGAGCTCCTTCAGCGGCTGGACGGGGTCGATGACGAGGTCGCCGCCCATGCCCGCCGTGAGGTTGATGACGACGTCGGTGCCGGTCTCCTTGATGCGCTCGACGACCTCGCGGTACAGGCGCGGGTCGCGGGAGGGGTCGCCGGTCCCGGGGTCGCGGACGTGGATGTGCACGACGGCGGCGCCCGCCTCGGCGGCC
>NZ_LIRJ01000451.1 GCF_001419745.1 Streptomyces silaceus
CCGGACGGCACGACCGTCGCGGGTGGAGGTCCACGCGACGGTCGTGCCGTCCGGGGAGATCCGGGGGTGGTTGACGGGCATGTTGTCGGCACTGACCCGCCAGGCGCGGCCCCCGTCGAGGGGCGCGACCCAGACGTCGTCCTCAGCCGTGAACGTCGCCAACTCGCCGTGAACGTGCGGAAAACGAAGGTACGCAGTCTGTGTCACATCGCCCAGCCTAAGCAGGCTCCGCGCGGGCCGACACCGGTTTGGATCACTTGCTCCGAGGTCGTCCGCGCGGGGTGCTCGGTCACTTTCCGGGGACGCAGTTGCAGGTCGGCTGGGGCTGGTGCTCGGGAGGAGCGGTCACGGTGACGGTCGTGGTGGGCCCGGGTTGCGGCTCCTCGTGGGAGGGCTCCTGGGAGGGCTGGCCTCCGTCGTTGCCGCCGTTGCCGCTACCGCCGTTGTCGTTGCCGCCGCTGCTGTCGTTCCCGTCGCCGTTGTCGCCGCCCGACTCGCAGTCGCCGAGGACGTCGACGCGGAACCACTCCTTGTTGCCGACCCGGGCGGTCAGGTTGCCGCGCACGCAGGCCCCGTCGACGACGGAGTACACCCGGCCCTTGATGGTGATGTCCGTGCCGTCGGCGGTCTCACCCTGGCAGTCCACCTTGACCACGGGGTCGGAGGTCGCCGAATCGGTCTGCGGCGTGACTCTGTCCTCGAAGCCGGCGGTGCAGCTGAGCCAGGACACGTCGACGCCCTGCCGCTCCAGCTCCTTGGTGCCCGTCTCGTCGGTGGTGATCGCGACCGCGGAGGTGTTGATCTGGCCGTCCACGGGATCGCACGCGGTGGCCCCGAGCGCGGCGGCGGCCGCGACCGAGGCCGCGAGGACCAGTCGCCGCCCGCGCGTACGCGACGGCGGACCGTGCGCCGGGCGCTTGCCCGGGCGGTGTGTCGAGCGGTGTCGTATGCGCCTTAATGCCCCCATAGGCGGCAGGGTGCCACCACGGACCCCCGTGCGGTAGACCGGATTGCGTCCTGTGTCCACTTGTCCGGAGCCCGCTCCGGGGTGTCCGAAAGCGGCCCCGGCGGGCGGGGCGCGGGGCGCGGGAAGGTCAGCTCCAGCGGCCCGTGCGGCCCAGAAGCAGCGCCGTGGCCGCCGTGCCCGCGGTCGAGGTGCGCAGCACGCTGGGGCCCAGCCGGTACGGCTTCGCGCCCGCCTCGGCGAACACCGCCAACTCCTCGGGGGACACGCCCCCTTCGGGCCCGACCACCAGCAAGATGTGCCCGGACGCGGGGAGGGGGGCCGTCGCCAGCGGCTCGCTGCCCTCCTCGTGCAGGACGGCCGCGAAGTCGGCGTCCGCGAGCAGGGCGGCGACCTGCCTGGTCGACGCGGCCTCGGCCACCTCGGGGAAGCGGACCCGGCGCGACTGCTTGCCCGCCTCGCGCGCGGTGGCCCGCCACTTGCCGAGGGCCTTGAGGCCGCGGTCGCCCTTCCACTGCGTGATGCAGCGCGACGCGGTCCACGGCACGACGGCGTCCACGCCGGTCTCCGTCATGGTCTCCACGGCCAGTTCACCGCGGTCGCCCTTGGGCAGCGCCTGCACGACGGTGATCCGCGGCGACTCCTCGGGCTCCTCGGCGACGGAGTCGAGCTTCACGATCAGCCGGTCCTTGCCCTCGGTGTCCAGGACCACGCAGTCCGCCCAGCGCCCGGCGCCGTCGGTCAGCACGACGTCCTCACCGGCGCGCAGCCGCTTCACGGAGACGGCGTGCCGCCCCTCGGGGCCGTCCAGGACGTACCGTCCGTCGTCGCCCGCGTCGAAGTGGTCGACGACGAAGACCGGGGCGGTCACGCGGCACCCTCCCCGGCCGACGAGGCCTTCGCCTCGGCCAGTTCGGCGGCCAGGACCTCCACGAGGCGGCCGGCGGGCAGCTCCCGGGCGAGCCGGTGCCCCTGCCCGGCCCACAGCGCCATGGCCTGCGCGTCACCGGCCTTCGCCGCGGCCTTGCGCAGCCCGCTGGTGAGGTGGTGGACCTGGGGGTAGGCGGCGGGCGCGTAGGGGCCGTGCTCACGCATGAAGCGGTTGACGAGACCGCGCGCGGGGCGCCCGGAGAAGGCGCGGGTCAGCTCGGTCCGCACGAAGAGCGGGTTGGTCATGGCCTGCTTGTGCAGGGCGTGGGCGCCCGACTCGGGCGTGACGAGGAAGGCGGTGCCGAGCTGCGCCGCGTCGGCGCCGGCCGCGAGGACGGCGGCGATCTGCGCGCCGCGCATCAGCCCGCCGGTGGCGACGAGGGGGATCTGCACGGTCTCGCGGACCTGCGTGATCAGCGACAGCAGCCCGATGCCCGCGCCGTCGGTCTCGGGGTTGTCCTTGTGCGTGCCCTGGTGTCCGCCCGCCTCGATGCCCTGGACGCACACGGCGTCGGCGCCCGACCACTGGGCGGTCTGCGCCTCCTCGGGCGTGGTGACGGTGACCACGGTGAAGGTTCCGGCGCGCGCGAAGGAGTCGAGGACGTCACGGGTCGGGCACCCGAAGGTGAAGGAGACGACCGGCACGGGATCGTCGAGCAGGATCGCCAACTTGGCGTCGTAGCCGTCGTCGCGCCCGCTGTCCGGGTCGCCGAGCTCCGTCTCGTACCAGGTGGCCTCACCGGCGAGCTGGTTGCGGTAGACCTCGACGGCGGCGGTGTCCGCGTACTCGGGCTGCGGCATGAAGAGGTTGACGCCGAAGGGACGCGACGTCAGCGACCGCAGCTGTTTGATCTCCTGGTACATCCCGTCGCCGGTCTTGTATCCGGCGGCGAGGAACCCGAGCCCGCCGGCCTCGGAGACGGCGGCGGCCAGCTGCGGGCCGGACGCGCCGCCCGCCATGGGGGCCTGCACGATCGGGTGGCGGCAGAGATCGGTCAGTGCGGAGGACATGACGGCATCGTGCCACGTCCTCCCGCCCCGACCGAATCACACCTTCCGGGCACACGGAAGCGGGGCACCCCCCGAGAGGGAGGTGCCCCGCGGTACCGGGCGCTACCGCCCGTTGAACGCGTCCTTGAGGCGCGAGAAGAGCCCCTGCTGGCCCGGCTGGAACTGCCCCGTGGGCCGCTCCTCGCCGCGCATCTTCGCGAGCTCCCGCAGCACCCGCTCCTGCTCGGGATCGAGCTTCGTCGGCGTGAGGACCTCGACGTGCACGATGAGGTCGCCGCGCCCGCCGCCCCGCAGATGCGTGACACCGCGGCCGTGCAGCGGGATCGACTGCCCGGACTGCGTGCCGGGACGGATGTCGACCTCCTCCATGCCGTCGAGCGTCTTCAGCGGCACCTTCGTGCCGAGCGCCGCCGCGGTCATCGGGATGGTGACGGTGCAGTGCAGGTCGTCGCCGCGCCGCTGGAAGACCTCGTGCGGCAGCTCGTGGATCTCCACGTACAGGTCGCCGGCGGGGCCGCCGCCGGGGCCGACCTCGCCCTCGCCCGCGAGCTGGATCCGCGTGCCGTTGTCCACACCGGCGGGGATCTTCACGGTGAGCGTGCGCCGCGACCGGATGCGGCCGTCACCGGCGCACTCGGGGCACGGGGTGGGCACGACCGTGCCGAAGCCCTGGCACTGCGGGCACGGCCGCGAGGTCATGACCTGGCCGAGGAAGGACCGCGTGACCTGCGACACCTCACCGCGACCGCGGCACATGTCACACGTCTGGGCGGACGTCCCGGGGGCCGCGCCCTCGCCGCTGCAGGTCGTACAGACCACGGCGGTGTCGACCTGGATGTCCTTGGTGGTCCCGAAGGCGGCCTCTTCGAGGTCGATCTCCAGACGGATCATGGCGTCCTGGCCCCGGCGCGTGCGCGACCGCGGCCCCCGCTGCGACGCCGTCCCGAAGAACGCGTCCATGATGTCGGAGAAGTTGCCGAAGCCACCGGCACCGAAGCCGCCCGCGCCTCCTCCGCCGCCCGCCTGGGACAGGGGGTCGCCGCCGAGGTCGTAGACCTGCTTCTTCTGCGGGTCCGACAACACCTCGTACGCGGCGTTGATCTCCTTGAAGCGCTCCTGAGTCTTCGGATCCGGATTCACATCCGGGTGAAGCTCACGCGCCAGCCTCCGGAAGGCCTTCTTGATCTCGTCCTGGGAAGCGTCGCGGCGCACGCCGAGTACGGCGTAGTAGTCCGTGGCCACTTACGACTCCGCCAGGATCTGTCCGACGTAACGTGCCACTGCGCGTACTGCTCCCATCGTTCCCGGATAGTCCATGCGGGTCGGTCCGACCACGCCTAGTTTGGCGACTGCCTCGCCTCCCGAACCGTAGCCGACCGAGACCACGGACGTGGAGCTGAGTCCCTCATGGGCGTTCTCGTGACCGATGCGTACGGCCATGCCCGAATCCTGCACCTCACCAAGCAACTTGAGGAGCACGACCTGCTCCTCAAGCGCTTCGAGGACGGGACGGATCGTGAGGGGAAAGTCATGTCCGAAGCGGGTGAGATTGGCGGTTCCGCCGATCATCAGCCGCTCCTCGGTCTCCTCCACGAGGGTTTCGAGGAGGGTGGAGAGGACGGTCGCGACCGTCCCCCGGTCCTCGGCCTCGAAGGCCTCGGGCAGGTCCTGCACGAGCTGCGGCACGTCCGCGAAGCGGCGGCCGGCGACCCGGCTGTTGAGCCGCGCCCGCAGGTCCGCGAGCGCCGTCTCGCCGAACGGCGCCGGGCAGTCGATCATGCGCTGCTCGACCCGGCCGGTGTCCGTGATCAGTACGAGCATCAGCCGCGCGGGAGCCAGCGAGAGCAGCTCCACGTGCCGCACCGTCGAGCGGGTCAGCGAGGGGTACTGCACGACGGCGACCTGCCGCGTCAGCTGCGCGAGCAGCCGCACCGTGCGCCCCACGACGTCGTCGAGGTCGACGGCGCCGTCGAGGAAGTTCTGGATGGCCCGGCGCTCGGGCGCGGTCATCGGCTTGACGCCGGCGAGCTTGTCGACGAAGAGCCGATAGCCCTTGTCCGTCGGAATGCGCCCCGCACTGGTGTGGGGCTGGGCGATGAACCCTTCCTCCTCCAGCGCCGCCATGTCGTTGCGGACGGTGGCCGGAGAGACACCGAGCCGGTGCCGCTCGGTGAGCGCCTTGGAGCCGACGGGCTCCTCCGTGCCCACATAGTCGTGGACGATGGCGCGCAGCACTTCGAGCCTGCGTTCACTGAGCATCGCGCACACCTCCAGCTGTCTCCGTCGTTCACGACGGGCTCCGGTGTCCCCCGAGCCCCCCGCCTGGCACTCACCACGGGTGAGTGCCAGCCTTTCAAAAGGTCAGTGTACGGCCGCCGGGTACGCACCGGGCAAGGCCGGACCCCCCTGAGCCATGCCGACGGGTACGGCACCGGCTGCCGACCTGCGACACAACGGCTAGCGTCACCGTATGGACGTGGAGCCGGCATGGGAAGCGGCGGGCTGGGAACGGCTCGCACCGCGCGTGGGACGGTGCCGTCTGCCCGTCTGGGACTGCACGGCGGGGCTCGTCGTGGGCGACGACGCGGCCCTCATGATCGAGGCGGGTGCGAGCCTCGCCGAGGGCGCCGGGCTGCGGACGCGGGCCCGGGAGATCCTCGGCGGCGGGCGCCGGGTCACCCACCTCGTCCTCACCCACCCCCACTTCGACCACGTCCTCGGGGCGGCGGCGTTCGCGGGCGTGGAGGTGTACGGCGCCGTGGGCATCGACACGGTGTTCGCCAGGGGGCGCGAGGAACTGCGCGCTGACGCGGTGCGGCACGGTCTTGCCGCGGACGCGGCGGCGGAGGCGGCCGACCTCCTGGTCCGCCCGCACCACCTGGTGTGCGGGGAGTGGACGCTCGACCTCGGCGGCGGCACGCAGGTGCTCCTCGCCAACGTCGGGCCCGGCCACACCGGGCACGACCTCGCGGTCCTGGTGCGCGACGGCGACGGCGGGCCGGAGGTCGTCTTCTGCGGCGACCTGGTCGAGGAGTCGGGCGAACCGCAGGCGGGGCCGGACGCGGCGCCCCGGCACTGGCCCGCGGCGCTGGACCGGCTCCTGGACCTCGGGGGCGAGGACGCGCTCTACGTCCCCGGGCACGGATCGGTGGTGGATGCGGCTTTTGTCCGTGCGCAGCGTGCCGCTCTCGCCGGTCGCTTCGGCGTGTCGTGACACCGACCGGGGCCGATCTTCCTATCGTCGGCAGAATGCGCCAGTACTCCGCCGACCTCACACCCCCCTGGAAGAAGCCGAAGGCCGTGCCCGAGGTGGCGGCGGACGCCGGCCTCGTGGTCGAGGAGCTGAGCACCGGGTTCTGCGGGGCGGTGATCCGCTGCGAGAAGACGGCGCAGGGGCCGACGGTGACGCTGGAGGACCGCTTCGGCAAGCACCGGGTCTTCCCCATGGAGCCACGGGGCTTCCTCCTCGAAGGGCGTACGGTCACGCTGGTCCGCCCCTCCGCGGTGGCGGCGGCGCCTCCGCCGCGGCCCACGCGCACCGCGTCCGGTTCGGTGGCCGTGCCCGGTGCGCGGGCCCGGGTCGCGCGGGCCGGGCGGATCTACGTCGAGGGCCGTCACGACGCCGAACTGGTCGAGCGGGTCTGGGGCGACGACCTGCGCATCGAGGGCGTCGTCGTGGAGTACCTGGAGGGCATCGACGACCTCCCCGCGATCGTCGCGGAGTTCGCGCCGGGGCCGGACGCGCGCCTGGGCGTCCTCGTCGACCACCTGGTTCCCGGCTCGAAGGAGTCCCGTATCGCGGCGGAGGTCACCAGCGATCACGCGCTGGTGGTCGGCCACCCCTACATCGACGTGTGGGAGGCCGTGAAGCCGTCCTCCGTGGGCATCGCGGGCTGGCCCCGCGTCCCCCGGGGCCAGGACTGGAAGACGGGCGTCTGCCGGGCCCTCGGCTGGCCGGAGAACACGGGCGCGGCCTGGCAGCACATCCTGTCCTCGGTCCACACGTACAAGGACCTGGAACCCGCACTCCTGGGCCGAGTAGAAGAACTGATCGACTTCGTAACGCTCCCTTGAACGGTGCCGCGCGGCCCCTTCGTCACGGGGGCGGGTGCGTGGGCGTCTGCGCCTTGGCGGTGCCTGCGCCTTGGGTGCGTCGGTGGTGCGGGGCCGCGGGGGGTATGTGCGTACTCGCCATCCCTGCGCCCCGCCTCAAGTCCAAAGACGCCAGATGACGCTCGGCGCTCCGTGCGCACATACCCCCACGTCCCCTCGG
>NZ_LIRJ01000452.1 GCF_001419745.1 Streptomyces silaceus
ATCACCAACCAGCTCAACCACGAGCGGGTCGCGCTCGCCGCGATCGGCATGCAGGCCGAGGACTTCTACGCCGCCGCGCTGGACTGTGCGCGTACACCCGATCAGGTGACGGGCGAGCGTCGGATTGACGCGCCGTGGGTGCGTTCCAGACTGGCCGAGGTGCATGCCCGGCTGGCGGCGACGCGCCTGCTCAACTGGCGTTTGGTGGGTGATGTGGGGGCGGGCCGGCTGGCCCCGGGAGACGCCAGCGGCGTGAAGTTCATGGGAACCGAATCGGCGGTGGAGGTGTACCGAATGTGTCAGGAGATCACCGGCGAGGCCGGGCTGGTGCGGGCCGGTTCGCCGGGTGGTCTCGGGGGCGGCGAGCTGGAGCGGATGAACAGGGCCGCGCAGATCAACACGTTCGGGGGCGGGGTGAGCGAGGTGCAGCGGGAGATCGTCGCGACGATGCGGCTCGGCATGCGGAGGGGGCGGCGATGACGGCGAGGACGGAGCGTACGCAGGAGACGGCACGTACGCAGGAGACGGCGAGTACCCAGGGAGCGACGGTGAGGACGGGCGGGCAGAGGGCGGCTGCGGCCGCTCCGCGCGACATCGCGTACGAGGAGTTGCGGGCGTTCGAGGGCAGGCCCGCGGCCGAGGAGGGGCGCGGCAAGGACCCGGTCAACGAACCGATGATCAGGCACTGGTGCGAGGCGATGGGCGACACCAACCCCGCGTACGGGGGCAATTCCGCGTACGGGGGCGCGGATCCGGTGGCCCCGCCGACGATGCTGCAGGCCTGGACGATGGGCGGGCTGTCCGGGCACGAGGGCCGGACGCCGGCGTACGACGAGCTGTTCGCGCTGCTGGACGGCGCCGGGTACACCTCGGTCGTCGCCACCGACTGCGAGCAGGAGTATCTGCGGGCGCTGCGGCCCGGCGACGAGATCACCTTCGACGCGGTGATCGAGTCGGTGTCGGAGCGCAAGACGACCAAGCTCGGCACGGGCCACTTCGTCACGACGCGGATGGACGTCCGCGCCGGCGGCGAACTCGCGGGGACGCACCGCTTCCGCATCCTCAAGTACGCGCCTGCGCAGCGGAAACCGAAGGGCAAGCGTCCCCGCCCGGTCATCAACCGCGACAACGCCGGCTTCTGGGACGGCGTCGCCGCACACCGTCTGCTGATCCAGCGCTGCGGCGGCTGCGGCGACCTCCGCTTCCCGTGGCTGCCCGGGTGCAACGCGTGCGGCTCGCCCGAGTGGGACACGGTCGAGGCGAGCGGCGAGGGCACGGTCTATTCGTACGTGGTGATGCACCATCCGCCCTTCCCGGCCTTCGACCCTCCCTACGCCGTGGGGCTCGTGGAACTGGCGGAGGGCGTGCGGATCGTCAGCAACGTGGTCGGGGTGCCGTGCGACAAGGTGCGGATCGGGATGCCGGTGCGGCTCGAATTCCAGCGGGTGGACGCGGAGCTGGAGCTCCCGGTGTTCCGGGCCCTGGAGGGCGCGTCGGGGGGTGAGGTCTGACATGGACTTCACGCCCACGGAGGAGCAGGCGGCGGCGCGGGACCTCGCCGGGGAGATCTTCGGTGATCTGGCGACCCCGGAGCGGCTCGCGGCGGCGGGGACGGGATCGGACGCCGAGCTGTGGAAGGCGCTGTGCGCGGCGGGGCTGCCGGGCGCGGTGGAGGACGTGGGGCTGCTCGGGCTGGTGCTGCTCCTGGAGGAGCAGGGGAGGACAACGGCCCAGGTGCCGTTCGCGGCGAGCTGTGTCTACGGCCTGCTGGCGGTGGCCGCGCACGGCACGGCCGAGCAGAAGGACCGGCTCCTGCCCGTGCTGCGTCAGGGGGAGGAGATCGTCACGGGCGCGTTTCCGGCCCGGGGCGGGGTGACGGTGGCCGGGGACGGCGTGGCGGTGGCCGAGGGCGCGCCGCGGGGCGGGGTGCTGAGCGGCACGGTGCCGTGGGTGCCGTGGCTGAGGGACGCGACGCGGGTTCTGGTGGCCGCGGCCGACCGGAGCCTGTGGCTGGTGCGGGTCGCCGACGCCCGGATGGAGCCGGTGGAGCTGACGGCGCCCTGGGCGGCGGGGCGGCTCGTCCTCGACGGGGTCCCCGGGGAGCGCCTGGGGGACGCGACGGCGTACGACGAGGTGCTGGCCTGCGCGCGCACGGCCTTCGCGGGACTGCAGGCGGGCGTCTGCGCGGGCTCGCTGGCCCGCGCCGTGTCCTACACGAACGGGAGGGAGCAGTTCGGGCGGCCTCTGGCGGCCAAGCAGGGCGTCCAGCTCCGCGCCGCGGACGCCCATATGGACACCGAGGCGATACGCGTCACGGCCTACGAGGCGGCCTGGCGCCGTGACGCGGGGCTGCCGTTCGGCACGCACGCGCTGACGGCCGCCTGGTGGGCGTCGGAGGCGGGCAAACGCGTCGTGCACGCGGGCCAGCATCTGCACGGCGGCATGGGGGCCGACCTCGACCATCCCGTGCACCGGCACTTCCTGTGGGGGCGGCAGGTGGACGCGTATCTGGGGTGCGGGAGCGAAGTTCTGGAAGAGCTGGGTGAGTTGATCGCGAAGGGGGAGCCGGCATGAAGGCAGAGGGAGCGGCCCGGATGAAGGAGGGCGAGGAGCTGCCGCCGCTGGAGATCCCGATCACCCGCACACTGATCGTCTCCGGCGCCATCGCCTCCCGCGACTACCAGGACGTGCACCACGACGCGGAGCTCGCGAAGGCCAAGGGCTCCCCCGACATCTTCATGAACATCCTGACGACCAACGGCCTGGTCGGGCGCTACATCACCGACCACTTCGGCCCCACCGCCGTCCTGCGCAGGGTGGCGATCAGGCTGGGGGCGCCCAACTACCCGGGGGACACGATGGTGTTGACCGGCACCGTGGACCGCGTCGAGACCACCCCGGAGGGCGACACGGCCACGGTCGCGGTCATCGGGGCCAACGGCATCGGCAGACACGTCACCGGCACGGTCACGGTGACCCTCCCCGCGGGAGGCGGCGCATGAGCGTCCTGACGCGCGACAGTCTCGGGGGGAGGGCCGCGATCGCCGGGATCGGGGCCACGGAGTTCTCCAAGGACTCCGGCCGCAGCGAGCTGAAGCTGGCGGTGGAGGCGGTGCGGGCCGCGCTCGACGACGCCGGGCTCGCCCCCGCCGACGTCGACGGCATGGTCACCTTCACGATGGACACCAACCCGGAGATCACCGTCGCCCAGGCGGCCGGCATCGGGGAGCTGTCCTTCTTCTCCCGCATCCATTACGGCGGCGGCGCGGCCTGCGCGACCGTCCAGCAGGCGGCGCTCGCGGTGGCGGCGGGAGTGGCCGAAGTCGTCGTCTGCTACCGCGCGTTCAACGAACGCTCGGGCCGCAGATTCGGCTCCGGGGTGCAGCAGCGCGAGCCGTCCGCCGAGGGGGCCGCGCTCGGCTGGTCCCTGCCGTTCGGGCTGCTCACGCCCGCGTCATGGGTGGCGATGGCGGCCCAGCGCTACCTCCATGCGTACGGCCTGACGCCGGACGTCTTCGGTCATGTCGCCGTCACCGACCGGAAGTACGCGGCCACCAACCCCGCGGCCTACTTCCACGGGAAGCCGATCACGCTCGCCGACCATGCCGCGTCGCGCTGGATCGTGGAGCCCCTGCGGCTCCTGGACTGCTGTCAGGAGACGGACGGCGGCCAGGCGATCGTGGTGACGAGCGTGGAGCGCGCCCGCGATCTGCCGCATCCGCCGGCCGTGATCGTGGCGGCGGCCCAGGGCGCGGGCCGGGCGCAGGAGCAGATGACCAGCTTCTACCGCGACGACCTGAGCGGCCTGCCCGAGATGAGCGTGGTGGCCCGGCAGTTGTGGCGCACCTCGGGGCTCGCGCCGAAGGACATCGACGTGGGGATCCTCTACGACCACTTCACTCCGTTCGTGCTGATGCAGCTGGAGGAGTTCGGGTTCTGCGCGCCCGGTGAGGCCGGGGCGTTCGTCGCCGAGGAGCGGCTGCCGCTGAACACGCACGGCGGGCAGCTCGGGGAGGCCTATCTGCACGGCATGAACGGCATAGCGGAGGCCGTCCGCCAGACGCGGGGGACGTCCGTGAACCAGATACCGGGCGCCGCGCGCACCCTGGTCACGGCGGGCACCGGGGTCCCCACATCGGGGCTGATTCTGGGGTCGGACGGCTGAACGCGGCGCGTGTCCCGGGCCCGCGCGGGGGTCCGGCCCGTTCACTCGCCCTATGCCACTCCGAAAGATGATCATTGGATTTGTCCTCGTCCTGACGACCCTGACCCTGGACCTGGCCGCGTCCCCACCGGGCGTCGCGTCCTCGGGGGACGCGGCGAAGGCCACCGCCGCGTCCGCCGCCCCCGCAGCCCCCGCCGAGTCGGCCGCGTCCGCCGTCAGGATGTCGACCTTCCACGGCCGGGCGTTCGACACCTGCCTCACCCAGTCCGTCGACACCATGCGGCGCTGGCGCTCCTCCCGCTACCGCGCGGTGGGGATCTACTACGCGGGCCGCGGCCGGGCCTGCAAGCGCCAGCCGCACCTCGACCACGCCTGGATGCGCGCGGTGAACCGCATGGGCTGGCGGATCCTTCCGGTGTACGTGGGGTCGCAGTCGCCCTGTGTGGTGGCGAAGAACAAGAAGGGCGTCGGCATCGGACGGCACCCCTGGGCCCAGGGCAAGCGGGAGGGACGCGACGCGGTACGCAGGGCGAAGGCACTCGGCATGGGGCGGCTCAGCCCCCTCTACCTGGACATGGAGGCGTATACGTACCAGAAGCAGGGCTGCGCGCACACCACGCTCTCCTTCGTCCGCGCCTGGGACCGTGAGGTGCGCAGGCACGGCTACGTCCCCGGCTTCTACAGCAGTGCCGACTCCGGCGTGCGGCACATGGAGGCGGCACGGCGGGCGGGGGTGCGGGACCTGCCGGCGGTGATGTGGTTCGCGCGCTGGCACACCAAGCCGCACCTGTACCGCGAGCCCGAGCTGCGGGGGCGCGCCTGGCATCCGGCCCGGCGCATCCATCAGTACGCGGGGAACGTGAAGGAACGGCACGGCGGCCGTACCCTGCTGATCGACCGCAATCTGGTGCACGCACCCGTGGCGCGCGTGCGCTAGGCGGCGCGCCGAGCGACGGGTGCGCCGGTGCGGCTCTAGGGGGTGAACCCTCAGGGGAGTGCTCCGCCTCCTCCACCTGTAGGAGGTGGGGCCAGCACCATTCGTACAACCTGAGGCGGACACCGCTTCGGGACCTGCGGCCGATCCGCTGCGGTAGGGGGCGCTTCTAGCGTGGAGCCATGACCGCATCCATGGTGTCCGTGTGCACCGGCGCATCGAAGGCCGCGACGCGGGGCACGGGTCCGGCCAGGGCCACCGGCCCCTCGGCGTACCCGTCGTTCGCGTCCTACGTACGGGCGCGGCAGCCCGTACTGCTGCGCACCGCCCGCTCGCTGACCGCGAATCCGAGCGATGCCGAGGACCTGCTGCAGACCGCGCTGACCAAGACCTATGTCGCGTGGGAGCGGATCCAGGACCACCGCGCGCTGGACGGCTATGTGCGCCGCGCGCTCCTGAACACGCGTACGTCGCAGTGGCGCAAGCGCAAGGTGGACGAGTTCGCGTGCGACGAGCTGCCCGAGCCCGATGTGACGCCGGCGGGGGACCCGGCCGAGCAGCAGGTGCTCCGTGACGCCATGTGGCGCGCGATCATGAAGCTGCCCGCGCGGCAGCGGGCGATGGTCGTCCTCAGGTACTACGAGGATCTCAGCGAGGCCCAGACCGCGGAGGTGCTCGGTGTCTCCATCGGCACGGTGAAGAGCGCGGTCTCGCGTGCGCTCGGCAAGCTCCGCGAGGATCCGGAACTGACGCCGGTCCGCTGAGCACGGCCGCGCGGCCGACCGGACACGGCCAATGATCGATCATCCCCTGGAGTAGTGACATACCACGCGGTATGCGCGCAGAATCAGCGCAGCCCTTACTGCCGCGTAGGCGATGTCGCCCCAGGAGGACGCCGTGCTGAGCACGATGCAGGACGTACCGCTGACCGTCACCCGCATCCTGCGGCACGGGATGACCGTGCACGGGACATCGCAGGTCATCACCTGGACCGGCGAGGGCGCCCCGCAGCGCCGCAGCTACCGCGAACTCGGCGAGCGCACCGCCCAGCTCGCCCACGCGCTGCGCGAGGACCTCGGCGTCACGGACGACGAGCGCGTCGCGACGTTCATGTGGAACAACGCCGAGCACGTCGAGACCTACTTCGCGGTGCCCTGCATGGGCGCCATCCTGCACACCCTCAACCTGCGGCTGCCCGCGGACCAGCTGACGTGGATCGTCAACCACGCCGCCGACCGCGTCATCATCGTCAACGGCTCCCTGCTCGGCCTCCTCGCGCCGCTCCTGCCGCAGCTGACGAGCGTCGAGCACCTGGTGGTCTCGGGCCCCGGCGACCGCTCCCTGCTGGCGGGCGCCCGCGCCCAGGTGCACGAGTACGAGGACCTGCTCGCCGGGAAGCCCACCGACTACGACTGGCCCGAGCTGGACGAGCGCACCGCGGCCGCCATGTGCTATACCTCCGGCACCACCGGCGACCCCAAGGGCGTCGTCTACTCCCACCGCTCCATCTATCTGCACTCCATGCAGGTCAACATGACCCAGTCGATGGGGCTCACGGACGCGGACACCTCCCTGGTCGTCGTCCCCCAGTTCCACGTCAACGCCTGGGGCCTGCCGCACGCCACCCTGATGACCGGCGTGAACATGCTGATGCCGGACCGCTTCCTGCAGCCCGCCCCGCTCGCCGAGATGATCGAGTCGGAGCGGCCCACGCACGCGGCCGCCGTCCCCACCATCTGGCAGGGCCTGCTCGCCGAACTCACCGCCAAGCCGCGTGACGTCAGCTCGCTCGGCCAGGTCACCATCGGCGGCTCGGCCTGCCCGCCGTCGCTGATGGAGGCGTTCGACCGGCTCGGCATGCGGGTCTGTCACGCCTGGGGCATGACGGAGACCTCGCCGCTCGGCACGGTCGCCCGCCCGCCGGCCCACGCCCTCGGCACCGACGAGGAGTTCGGCTACCGGCTCACGCAGGGCCGCTTCCCCGCCTCGGTCGAGGGCCGCCTGGTCGGTCCCGGCGGCGAGATCCTGCCCTGGGACGGCGAGTCGGCCGGTGAGCTGGAGGTGCGGGGCCCCTGGATCGCGGGCGCCTACTTCGGCGGTGCGGGCGGCGAAGTACTGCGCCCCGAGGACAAGTTCAGCGAGGACGGCTGGCTGAAGACCGGCGACGTCGGCGTGATCACCCCGGACGGCTTCCTGACCCTCACCGACCGGGCGAAGGACGTCATCAAGTCGGGCGGCGAGTGGATCTCGTCGGTCGAGCTGGAGAACGCCCTGATGTCCCACCCGGACGTCGCCGAGGCCGCGGTCGTGGCCGTCCCCGACGAGAAGTGGGGCGAACGCCCCCTCGCCACGGTCGTCCTGAAGGAGAACGCGACCGCCGACTACGTCGCCCTGCGGGACTTCCTCGCGGAGAGCGTCGCCAAGTGGCAGCTTCCCGAGCGCTGGGCCGTCATCCAGGCGGTGCCGAAGACCAGCGTCGGCAAGTTCGACAAGAAGGTCCTGCGCAGGCAGTACGCGGACGGCGAGCTGGACGTCACGCAGATCTGAGGTCAGGTAGAGCCGGGGCCAGGCAGATCCGGGGTCTCTCGGGTCCGACGTCGCTCGGGCCCGAGGTCAGGCAGCGGCGGGCTTGCGGGTGCGTATCGCGGTCGTCGTCCAGCTGAGCGTCAGCCAGAGGGCGGCGATCGCGCACACGCCCGTCCATCCCCAGTGGGTGAACGCGGTACCGGCGAGGGCGGACGCCAGCGCGCCGCCCGCGAAGCCGGCCACCACATAGGCGGTGTTGGCGACGGCCGGGGTGGAGGTCGTCGTCAGGGCGAGCGTCTGGTTGGCGATGTGGCCGGCCACCAGCGCCATGTGGAGGGTGACCGCCGCCGCGCACAGCGCCCACAGCGCCCCGCCGCCCAGCCAGAACAGCGGCACCGACACCGCCGCGAGGGCGTACGCGGCCGAGACCACCCTGGCCGCGCCGAACCGGTCGACGAGGCCGCCCGCCAGCGGCGCCACGACGGACGCCGCGAGGCCGAAGAGGCCGAAGAGCCCGGCGGTGGCGGTCGTCATGCCGTACCCGTCGCCGTCCCCGGTGAGCAGGAGGGCGAGCGAGGTCCACAGCGCGCTCCACGCGCCGTACATCCCGCCCTGACGTATGCAGGCGCGCCGCAGCTCGGCGGAGCCCCGCACCACGCCCGGCAGTTGGGCGAGCCCGGCGAAGAGCGGCCCCGACCGGCGTCGGCGCTCGGCGGGCAGCACGGCGGCCGAGGCCAGTCCGAGCAGGGCCGTGAGGACGGCGGCGCCCACGAAGACGTACCGCCACCCGAAGGCCTGGCCGACGAGACCGCCGAGGACGCGGGCCGCGACGACACCCGTGAACAGCCCCGCTATCAGCGCCGCGACATGGCTGGCCCGCCGGTGCGCGGGCGCCCGCTCGGCGACCAGCGGCACGAGCAGCTGCGGCACGACGGTCGCGGCGGACGCCACCAGGACGGCGGCGGCGAGCGCGGTCGTCCCCGAGGCGGCCGCGCCCAGGGCGAGGGCCCCGGCCGTGACGAGGGAGAGGGCCGCGACGAGCCTGCGGCGGTTCACGCTGTCGCCGAGCGGGGCGAAGAACAGCAGCCCCGCGGCGTACCCGAACTGGGCCACCGAGGCGATCCACGCGACGGCCGACGGCGTGGAGCCGAAGTCCCGGGCTATCAGGGGGAGCAGCGGCGCGGCGACGTAGATGTTGGCGGCGGTCACGGCGGTGCAGACCGCTATGAGGAGGAGGAAGAGACCGGGCGGGACGGCGCGAGGCCCGGACCTGGACACAGGCGTGGACGTGGAACTGGACGTGGGTGCGGTGGAGGGGCCGGCCGCGGACGTGGACGGAGACGTGGACGGGGGTGTGGCTGAGGCCGGGGCTGATGACGACATGAGCGAGCAGGACTCCTTCGCGCGGCTCCGTGGCGTGACGCGACGTGGCGTGACGTGGTGTGACGTGACGTGGTGTGACGTGGTGTGGCGTGACGTACTGGGGCGATCTGACGGCGTGAGGATCAACTGGAAGGACGGTGACCAGCGGAAACGTTGGCAACCAACTGGTTGGTTGGAAAAAGTCTGCGCCCGTCGACGCCGCCGTGTCAAGCAACCAACCAGTTGGTTACCCGAATGGGTTGGCCTACCCTGGGCCCATGGCAGTGAGAGACCCCGAGGCCACCAAGGCGCGGATCTTCGAGGCGGCGGTCGCCGAGTTCGCCCGGTACGGCATCGCGGGAGCCCGCATCGACCGCATCGCGAGCGAGGCGAAGGCCAACAAGCAGCTCATCTACGCCTATTTCGGCAACAAGGCGGAGCTGTTCACCCAGGTTCTCGAGAAGCGCATGCTGGACATGGCGATCGCCAATCCGGTCGACGCTGATGACCTGGACGGCTGGATGGACCGGCTGATGGACTACCACGCCGCCCATCCCGAACTGCTGCGCCTGCTCTTCTGGGAAGGCATCGAGTACGGCACGGACGAGCTGCCCGACGAGCGGGAGCGCCGCGACCACTACGACCGCAAGGTCGCCGTGCTCGCCGACGCGCAGGCCCGGGGCGTCATCAGCGACGAGATCCCCGCGCCCCACCTGCTCTTCATGGTCGTCGCGCTGGCCGGCTGGTCCACGGCCGTACCGCAGATGCGGCGGATCCTCGTCGGCGACGAGGACGCCGACCGGCAGCGGCTGCGCGCCTCCATCAAGGCGGCGGTGCGGCGCATCACGGCCTGAGACCGGTCACCCACCACCCCGGGCTGCCCACCACCCCGGGCTGCCCGTCAGCGCGTCAGCCCGCCAAGACCGGTCCGCCGGCCCGCCGGCCGACCCGTCAGTTCGTGCCGATCTTCGCCAGCAGGTCCACGATCCGCCCCTGCACCTCACTGCTGGTGGAGCGCTCCGCCAGGAACAGCACCGTCTCGCCGGCCGCGAGCCTCGGCAGCTCCGTCTCGTCGACGGCCGCGGTGTAGACGACCAGCGGGGTGCGGTTCAGCTGACCGTTCGCCCGCAGCCAGTCGACGATCCCGGCCCGGCGGCGGCGCACCTGGAGCAGGTCCATCACCACGAGGTTCGGCCGCATCTGCGCCGCGAGCGTCACCGCGTCGGCGTCGCTCTCGGCCCGCGCGACCTGCATGCCGCGCCGCTCCAGCGTGGCGGTCAGGGCGAGCGCGATCTCCTCGTGCTCCTCGATGAGCAGGACGCGCGGCGGGTGCTGCTCGCTGTCGCGCGGCGCGAGCGCCTTCAGGAGTACGGCGGGGTCGGCGCCGTACGCCGCCTCGCGCGTCGCCTGGCCGAGGCCGGCCGTCACGAGGACGGGCACCTCCGCGGCCACGGCGGCCTGCCGCAGCGACTGGAGCGCCGTACGCGTGATCGGCCCGGTCAGCGGGTCCACGAACAGGGCGGCGGGGAACGCCGCGATCTGCGCGTCGACCTCCTCACGGGAGTGCACGATCACGGGACGATAGCCGCGGTCGCTGAGCGCCTGCTGGGTGGGCACGTCGGGCGCGGGCCACACCAGGAGGCGGCGCGGGTTGTCCAGCGGCTCGGGCGGCAGTTCGTCGTCCATCGGCTGGGGCTGGGGACGGTTCGAGACCTCGACGGCGCCGCCGGGGCCGTCCAGCGGCTCGGGACCCTCGTCGGCGTCCTCGTCCGGCGCGCCGATGGCGTACGAACGTCCCGTGCCCTCGGTCGCGGACGCGATACGGGACTGGGGGTGCGCCGGTGCCGAACCGGGGGCCCCGGACTGCTGCTGGGGCTGAGGGTGCGGGCGGGCCGAGCCCTCGGGGCGCTCGTCGGCGGCGGGCTCGGGCGGCGTGGCCAGCCGGCGCCGGCGACCGGAGCCGCTGACGGAGCCGCCGAGCGTGGACGACGACTGCGGGGCGGCGGCGGATTCCTGGGGCGACTGCGGTGCCTGAGGCGCCTGAGGCGCCGGGGCTGCCTGGGCTGCTTGAGACGCCGGGGCTGTCTGAGGTGACTGCGGCGAGGCCTGCGGCATCGGACCCGCCGCCTGCCCCTGCGGACCGGCTTGCGGACCTGCCTGCTGTCCGGCCTGCGCACCGGTCTGGGGACCCGTCTGCGGACCCGTCTGCGGACCGGCCTGCTGTCCTCCGGTCTGCGGTCCGGCCTGGGCACCCGCCTGCGGCGGCAGCGGAGGCTGCGGCGCCTGGGGGATGCGGGCGTTGCGCGGCGGCTGTTGACGGCCCTGGGCGGGCGCTCCGGCACCGCCCTGCTGCTCGGAGATCTGCTGCCCGAACGGGACGCCCTGCCCGAGCGTACGCACGCTGATGGCGCGCCCCTGCGTCGAGTTGGGGTCACCGGGCGCGGCCTCGGCGGGCAGCGGCTGGGCCGCGCGCGACTGCGGGCAGTGCTCGGGCGGGAGCGCGGAGCCCGCGGCGGGCGTCGGCACGCCGTGCGCCGGGGTGCCCGCGGAGTGCGGGGTGCCCTGCGCCGGGACGCCGTCGGCCGGGGTGGTGCCGTCGGGCCACGGCTGCGGAGCGGGCAGCGGGCCGGCCTCGGCGGCCTGCTCGTGCGGCCCCTGTGGCTCGTGCGGCTCGTGATGATTCTGCGCCTCGTGCGGCGGCTGAACGGCACCGGGGTCCACCGGAGCCTCAGCAGCCCCCGCAGCCCCCGCAGTCCGAGCAGCCCCCGGAGCCCCAGCGGTCGTAGGAGTAGCCGTAGGAGCCGAAGCGGCCGGAGCCCCGGCAGCTGCCGGATTCACGGCACTCGCGGGCCCCTCGGCGACCGGTCGCCGGGAGCGGCGGCGGCCCGTCGGGGCCTCCGTCGGGTGCGGCTGCGGCGGCGTGTGGTCGCCGGCCATGCCCTGCGGCCCGCCGACGTGCGGCGCCGCGGCGTGCTGCCCGGTGTCGTCCTGGGCGACGAGGTCCTGGCCCTCGCCGGGCGCGCGGTCGGCCGCGGCGGGCGGCAGCGCGAAGACGCGCCCGTTGTTCGCCTCCTCCGCGGCGGCCCGCTCCTTGGCGGCGGCCAGCGCGCGTCGTGCCCGTCGTCCCGTGGGACGCGCGGCGTCGCCGCCCGCCTCCAGCGCGGCGAGTTCGGTACCCGGGGCCGTACCGGCACCCGCACCCGCGTCGGTGCCGGTCCCGGACGTCTCCGAAGGCCCGGAGGCGAGTGCGGGCAGCGCCCGCTGTTCACCGGACCGCCGTGCGCGCCGTCCCGTCGGCTCCGCGGGAACGGGCACGCCCTGCGGCGGCACCGTCTCGCCCAACGCCGCCGACCCGGCCGCGTGTTCGGCGGCCGTCATCACGGAGCCCTCGGCGGCACTCGGGCGGCCACGCCGCCGTCCCGTGCCACCGGACGTCGCGCCGGCAGCCCCGCCGGACGTCTCCGGAGAGTGCGCCCCCGCCTCCGGGGACCCCGCCGGATCCATCGCCACCGCGCCGCCGAAGGACTCCGGGCTCTCCGGAGCGGCCCCCGCCGCGCGCCTGCGCCGTCCCGTACCGGTCGCCGGGACGGCAGTCCCGCCTTCCGTACCGCCGGAAGAATCCGCTGCTCCGGGAAGACCGCTCTCCAGGAAGGAGTCCACAGAGGAACGCCGGGCCCGCCGACGCCCGCCGCCCGAGGCCGCCGAAGCCTGCTCGGGCACCACGACGGAACTGCCCAGGCCACCGCCGGCCTCCGTAGAGCCAGCCGCCCCGGAACTGGCCCCCGTAGAGCCAGCCCCTGTAGAGCCCGCCCCGGAACCAGCACCCTCCGGAGAGACCACCGAGCCCGGGGCCGGACCCGAGGCCGGACCCGAACCCAGAACCGACCCCGACCCCGAACCCGAAGAGCCACCCACACCCGGAGCCGCACCCACACCCACACCCGCAGCCGCACCCCCGGCACCCGCACCCGCCGCACCCGCGGCCACGATCGGCACCTCAAGCACATACGCACTGCCGCCCATGCCGGGCACCTCGTGCGTCTGCAGCACGCCTCCGTGTGCCCGCACGATGCCCCGCACGATCGGCTCGTGCACCGGGTCTCCCCCGGCGTACGGCCCCCGCACCTCGATGCGGACGACCTCGCCGCGCTGGGCGGCGGCCACGACGATGGTCGAGTCCACGTAGCCGCCCGCGGCACCGGCGCCCGCGCCGACGTCCGCGCGCGTGTTGCCCGTCGCGTCGATCCCCGCCACGTCGGCCACGAGGTGCGCGACCGCGGTGGCGAGCCGCTCCGCGTCGACCACCAGCTCTATGGGCGGCGCGTGCACCGCGAACTGCGCGCGCCCGGGACCGATCAGCTCGACCGCGCCCTCCACACCGGTGGCGATGACCGCGTCGAGCAGCACCGGTGTGAGCGTGAGCCGGTCGTCGCCGGCGTCGAGCCGCTGGAAGCCGAGGACGTTGTCGACGAGCGTGGTCATCCGGGCGTACCCGGCCGACAGATGGTGCAGGACCTGGTTGGCCTCCGGCCACAGCTGACCCGCGTCGTCCGAGGCGAGCGCGGCCAGCTCGCGGCGCAGCTCGTCCAGGGGCCCGCGCAGGGACGAACCGAGGACGGCGAGCAGCTGGTCGTGGCGCGCGGCCAGCGTCTCGTACCGCGTGCTCTCGCGCTCGGCCAGCTCCTCGAAGCGGTCCTTCTCGCGCTCGGCGAGCGCCGCGTACCGCTCCTGTTCGGCGGCGAGTTCCTCGGCGCGCTGCTCCTCGGCGGCCTTGATCTCCTCGGCCCGCCGCTCCTCCGCGGCCTTGATCTCCGCCTCGTGCCGCTCGGCGGCGGCGCGGATCTCCTCCGCGTGGCGCGCGACGGCGGCCTCGTGCTTCCGGGCCAGCTCGTCGTAGGGCCTGCGGTCGGTGAACGTCATCACCGCGCCGACCAGTTGGTCCCCGTCGCGCACCGGCGACGTCGTCAGGTCGACCGGCACCTTCTCGCCGCTCTTGGACCACAGGACCTGCCCGCGCACCCGGTGCTTGCGCCCGGAGCGGAGCGTGTCGGCGAGCGGGGACTCCTCGTACGGGAAGGGCTCGCCGTCGGAGCGGGAGTGCAGGACCAGCGCGTGCAGGTCCTGCCCGCCGAGGTCGCTCGCGCGGAAACCGAGGATCTGGGCGGCGGCCGGATTGACCAGGACGACCCGTCCGTCGGTGTCCGTGCCGACGACGCCCTCGGCGGCGGCGCGCAGGATCATCTCCGTCTGCCGCTGCGAACGCGCCAGCTCGGCCTCGGTGTCCACGGTGCCCGACAGGTCGCGCACGACGAGCATCAGCAGCTCGTCGCCGGTGTACCCGTGGCTGTCGTACGCGTCCCTGCCGTCCTCGAGCGGGGAGCTGGTGACCTCGACGGGGAACTCGCCGCCGTCCGTGCGCCGCGCGACCATCCGCGTGGGCTTGGTGCGCCCGCGCTGGTCGATGGTGTCCGGGCGCCGCATGGATCCGGGGATCAGCCGGGAGTCGAACTCCGGCAGCAGATCGAGCAGCCCGCGCCCCACGAGCGCCGTGCCCGGCGCCTCGAACGCCTCCAGCGCGATGGCGTTGGCGTTCACGACCGTGCCATTGGCGTTGACGAGGACCAGCGCGTCCGGGAGCGCGTCGAGTATGGCTGCGAGGCGAGCAGCGCCTCGGGATGGCCTGCTGCTCACGACGACGCTTCCTCCCTGATTACCGCTGCTTGCCGACTCGCTCAGGCCATCTTGCCCCTCGGCCCGTGGCGTGTCACGGGAGGGAGTCTACGGGGAGAGGTTGCGCGCGCGACGCCGGATGACAGGGAGGTCACACGCAGAAGATGTGAGTTTTCGGTACCGCCTGGTCACGGGGCGGCCGAGGCCACGGGGCACGAACCGGTCGAAGCGACCGGTCGCGCCCACCCGTCACGAATCAGCCGAACCCACCCACCGTGAACCGGCCGAAGACCCCCACCGCGAACCGGCCGGATCTCCCCCCACCGCGAACCGGCCGGACTCACCCGTCACGAACCGGCCGCGGGCAGCACAGGAGCCAGGCCGTCCCACCGCGAGATCTCGCAGCCGTTGGACCGGTCGTACGTGGCGTCGACGGGGCGGCCCTGCCAGGTGCCCGTGATGTGCGCGGTGGCGGGACCGCCGTACTGCATCGTGCACATCGCGTCGGCCGGCACGGGCGCGAAGGGGTCCCTGCCGTAGACCGTGACCTCTTCGAGCCGGGCGCAGGCGCCCGCCGCGTCGGGGTGCGTGCCGCCCGTGGGGTGGCATTCCAGTACGTACGTGCCGTCTCCCGCGCCCCCCGTGCCCTCGACCGTCACCGTGAGCCGGTCGGACGGCGCCACGATCCCCGGGGCGGCCTGCGCGGCGGCGGGCAGGGCGGACAGCGCGGCGGCGGAGGCGACGGCGGTGAGGACGAGGCGACGCAGCATGGGGGACTCCAGGAGAACAGAGGGTCCGCGAACAGAGGACCGGGACAGTGGCTCTACCGCCTCTAACGCCGGGCGCCGCGCGACGTTGCGGTGCCGTGGGACGCTTTGCTCTGCGGGCCGCGGGACTAGTACCGTGGAGGCCGCGATTGGTGACACGCCACCAGGCTGTGTCATCATCTGCACGCACCCCCGCGCTCGCGCAGGTGTGCAAGTTGGAGGCGTCGCCTAGTCCGGTCTATGGCGCCGCACTGCTAATGCGGTTTGGGCCTTAAAGCCCATCGAGGGTTCAAATCCCTCCGCCTCCGCACCAAGATCCGAAGCCCCGGTCCGTCTGGACCGGGGCTTCGGTGCGTCCGGGGTCCGCCCATACGTTCACGCAGGGTGGGTTTCCGCAGGTCACAAGGGGTCGGGCCAATGGATTTCACATGGCGGCGGCAGTCATGTAATGTTCTTCCTGTCGCCGCGAGCGGGCCGAAAGGCCGGGGAGCGGAGACGAAAACAAAACAGAACAAGCACTCGTAGCTTAACGGATAGAGCATCTGACTACGGATCAGAAGGTTGCAGGTTCGAATCCTGCCGAGTGCACAGTGAGCCAGAGGCCCCGACGGGAAATCGTCGGGGCCTCTGGTCGTTTCTGCGTGAAGGGCGCGTGAAGGGCTCTCCGGCGACCCGGTAGGGCAATAAGGGCTACCTTCGCAAGGAAGTAAAATCTGGACATCATGAGCAAGTCAGACGCCCCCGTGCGCGGGGCCATGTGGTGGGTCCTGGTTCCGCTGTTGTCCGTCGGTCTGCTGACCGCCGTGCCCTTCGGGTGGCTGGCGGGGCGGACGAAGAGGGCGCGGAACACCGCCATCGCCGTCGCCTACGCGGTCGCCGCCGTTCTCGCCCTCGTCTTCATCCCCGAGGACGAGACCGACAACTGGGCCGTCGCACTGGCCGCCTGCGTGTGGATCGTCGGCACCGCCCACACCGCCGCCGTCATGAGCGTGCTGCGGCGCGGGCGCGGCGCGGCCGGGCGGAGCACCGGCGAGGTCAACCGCGAGGTCCTGCGGGCCGCGATGGAACGCGAGGACCTGCGCAGGAAGGCCCGCGCACTGCTGGCCGAGCACCCCGTCGCCGCCGCGGAGATGCGGATAGGGCGGCCCGACCTGCCGCGCACCTTCGACGACGGCGGTCTGATCGACGTCAACGCGGTGCCCGCCGACGTACTGGTGCGCCACCTCGGCTGGCCGGCCGAGCGGGCCGCCGAGGTCGTCGCCGTGCGCGAGCGGCTCGGCCGTTTCGCGGACGGCAAGGAACTCATCGCCTTCACGGAGCTGTCGCCGACCCGGGTGGATGCGGCACGCGCGGTGCTGGTCTACTCCGCCTGAGGCGCCCGCTCCGACCGGGGCGGCGCGGACGGACGGGACGGCGGCCGTGGCGGAGACGTGCCGGCACCGAGCGGGTGAGGGAGTCGCGGACTTGAGGGAGTCGCGGACGGTGGAGTGGCGGTGTGCCGGGCTCGGATGGCCGGACGGGAGGCCCGTGCTGCGGTGGCAGGGGGGACGGGTCAGCGCCCTCGCGTACGGGACGGACATCGGGTTCCGGGCCGTCGGTGAGCGGCGGTGCGTGGGGGCGCGTGGCAATCCGTGTCCGCTGCGGGCCGTGGTGCCGGGGCGGGCCACGCAGGCGCGCTGTCCGGAGTGCGCGCGGCTCGACCGGGCGTTCTCGGTGGCTGCGGACGGGGTGCCCGACGATCCGCGGACGTACCGGGTCTATCTCGCGTGGTTCGGTCCCGGCCTCCTCAAGGTCGGGATCACGGCGGAGGAACGGGGTCCCGCGCGGCTGCTCGAACAGGGGGCCGTGGCCTTCTGCTGGCTGGGGCGCGGGCCGTTGATGGCGGCGCGGCGCACGGAGGAACTGCTGCGGGCGGCGCTCGGGGTGCCGGACCGGGTGCCGTACGCGCGCAAGCGGGAGGTCCGCGGCGGGCTGCCCGGCCGGGCGGAGCGGGTGCGGGAGCTGGCGGGGCTGCACGGGCGGGCCGTGGGGCTCGACGGATGGGCCGAGGCGCTGGAGCGGGTGCCGTTCGAGGCCGTCGATCATTCGGGGGCGTTCGGGTTCGGGGCGGGTTCCGGGAC
>NZ_LIRJ01000453.1 GCF_001419745.1 Streptomyces silaceus
GTAGCGCAGGGCCCCGCGCCCTCGCGCTCGGGCGCGGGGCCCTGCGCTACACCGACCGGCTCCTCGGTCACGACGGCGTGCTCCGGGCCGTCGCGGGGTTCCGCACCCGGGTGTACGAGGCGCTGGTGCCGCTCGCCCCGGCGGGCACCCCCGCCTTCCGCAGCGGCGATCTGCTCACCCGTCTCGTCGCCGACGTCGACGCCGCCCAGAACCTCCTCCTGCGTGTCCTGATCCCGGGCGCGGCGGCCTGCGCGGTCGCCGTGGTCGCGACCGCCACGGCCGCCGCGCTGCTGCCGCAGGCCGGGCTCCTGCTCGGGGGACTCCTGGCCGTCGCGGGGCTGGCCGTGCCCGCCACGGTGCTCATCGCGTCCCGCCGGACCGAGCCCCGCGCGAAGGCGGCGCACGCCGAACTCGCCGCACTCACCGTGGACTTGACGCGGGGCGCGGCCGATCTCGCGGCGTACGGCGCCCGGGGTCGCGCCGACGAACGGGCCCGCCACGCCGCCGCCCGCATCGCCGCGCTGGAGCGGCGGTCCGCGCTGACCACGTCACTCGCCTCGGCCGTGGTCCTGCTGCTGCAGGGCATGGCCACGGTCGGCGTCACCTGGCTCGCCCTGCGCACGCACGCGTCCGGCGCGCTGCCCGCCGTACAGGTGACGGTGCTCGCCGTTCTCTCGCTGGTCGCCTTCGAGGCGCTCGCGGCGCTGCCCGTTGCCGCTCGCCACCTGGCCGACGTACGCGCGTCGGCGCGCCGGTTGGCCGACCTGCTCGACACGCCGCCGCCGGTCACGGAGCCGTCCCGTCCCGTGCCACTCCCCCTGGACGGTCCGCTCGGCGTGGACATCGTCGGCCTGCGGGTGCGCCACCGCCCTGACGCCCCGCCCGCCCTGGACGGCGTGAGCCTGCGCATCCCGGCGGGCCGCCGGGTCGTGCTGCTCGGCGCCAGCGGCTCCGGCAAGTCGACGTTGATCGCCGCGCTCATGCGGTTCGTGCCGTACGAGGCCGGGAGCATCCGCCTCCGCGACAGCGACAGCGACAGCAACAGCGACAGCGACAGCGACAGCGGGACGTACGCGCTGCGGAACTGCGCCGGTTACGACGTCCGTCGCGCGATCACCGGCATGACGCAGGACGCGCACGTCTTCCACACCACGATCCGCGCGAACCTGCTCCTCGGCCGGCCGGACGCGACCGGCACCGAGCTGCGCGAGGCCGTCCGCCGGGCCCGGCTCCTCGACTGGATCGAGTCGCTGCCCGACGGCTGGGACACCGTGCTCGGCGCGGAAGGCGCCGCGATGTCGGGCGGTCAGCGCCGGCGCCTGCTCCTGGCCCGCGCGCTGCTCGCCGACCCGCCCGTCCTCGTCCTGGACGAACCCACCGAGGGCCTCGACCCGAGGACCGCGGCCGCCGTGCTCGCCGACGTCCTCGACGCCACGCGCGGCCGCACCACGCTCCTGGTCACGCACGAGCACTCGGGCATCGCGGCCGCCGACGCGATCGTGCGCCTGGACCGGGGCCGGATCGTCCCCGCCGCCACGCCCTGAGGGGGTCCGGCGCCAGGAGGTCCGCGCTCAGTCGAAGACGTACCGCTCTCCCGCCCGCGCCTTGAAGGTCTTCGCTCCCCCGCTGAACAGTCCACTGCGCAGGGTGAGTTCACGCGTGCGCGTCGCCCTCAGGACGATGCGGGTGGCACGGCCCGCCGCCCAGGTGATGTCGACCGTCGCGCCGCCGCGCGCCCGCAGGCCGCGCACCGATCCGGTGGGCCACGCGGCGGGCAGGGCGGGCAGGATCTCGATGGCGTCGTGCTGACTCTGCAGGAGCATCTCGACGACGCCGGACGTCGCGCCGAAGTTGCCGTCGATCTGGAACGGCGGGTGGGTGTCCCAGAGGTTGGGCAGCGTCGAGGACTTGAGCTGCTCGCCGAGCATCTTGTGCGCGTGGTCGCCGTCGCGCAGGCGCGCCCAGAAGTTCGTCTTCCAGGCCTTGGACCAGCCGGTACCGCCGTCGCCGCGCGCCCGCAGGGAGACCTTCGCCGCCTCCGCCCACCTGCTGCCCGGCTCGATCTGCCGGCCGGGGTGCAGGGCGTAGAGGTGGGAGACGTGCCGGTGGTCGTCCGTCCGGTCGTCCAGGTCGGCCTTCCACTCCTGGAGCTGGCCCCAGGAGCCGATGCGCAGCCCGGGGTCGAGGCGCTCCAGGGTCTTCTCCAGTTCGGCGCGGAAGGCCGGCGTGTCACCGAGGATCCGTGCCGCCTCCAGCGTGTTGGTGAGCAGGTCGTGGACGATCTGCTGGGCCATGGCATCGCCCGCCGTGAAGTCGCCGTGCTCGGGCGAGTAGCTCGGGGTGACGACGAGGGTGCCGTCGCGCGGGTCGGTGCGCAGGTTGTCGAGCCAGAACTCGGCGGCTTCCTTCATCGCCGGGTAGGCGGTGGTGCGCAGATAGTCCGTGGACCCGCCGAAGCGGTAGTGCTCGTAGAGCTGCGCGGTGAGCCAGGCGGCGGCCTCGGGGAACCAGAAGGCGGTCGACCAGTCGTGCACGCCGGTGAAACCGTAGGGGTTCGTCTCGTTGTGCACGACCCAGCCGCGGCTGCCGAACATCTCCTTGGCCGTGCGCCGTCCGGGGGCCCGCAGCGCCTCCACGAAGCGGTCGTACGGCGCCGTCGTCTCGGGCAGGTTCGCGGCCTCGGCGAGCCAGTAGTTCATCTGCAGGTTGATGTTGGTGTGATAGTCGGCCGACCACGGCGGGGTGGTGCTGTTGTTCCAGACGCCCTGGAGGTTGGCGGGCAGGGAGCCCGCGCGCGAGGAGGCGACGAGGAGGTAGCGGCCGTACTGGAAGAAGAGCGCCTCCAGCGCCCGGTCGGCGGCCCCCGCCCCGGTCCCGTACTCCTTGAGGAGGCGGTCCGTGGGGACATCGGCGGGCAACGACTGGCCGATGTCGAGGGCGACGCGGCCGAACAGGGCGCGGTGGTCGCGCAGATGGCGGGCGCGCAGCCGCGCGTGGCCCGTGGCGACCGCCGCGTCGACGGTGCGGGTGACGGCGGCGTGCGGGTCCGCGCCCCGGTAGCCGGGGTAGGTGTCGGCGTAGTCGGTTCCGGCGGCGAGGACGAACCAGACGTGATCGGCGCCGGTCACGGTGACGCTGCCGTCGGCGTTCGCGACGCGCGTGCCGCCCTGGTGGGCGATGCGCAGCTGGGCCTCGAACTTCAGCGCGTTGTCGGCGAGTTCACCCCGTACGGTGATGCGGTCACCGGCCGCCTTCGCGGTGAAGTCGGCGCGGGGCGACGTGTAGCGGAAGGTGCAGGTGACCTGCGCGGCGCGATCGGCGGACAGCCGCCCGACGAGCACTCCGTCGGGGTAGGAGGCGAAGAACTCCCTTTGATGGCGCACCTGTTCGTGGTGGTACGCAACGGTGGCGAGGCCTTCTTCGAGGGCGAGGGCGCGACGGTAGGAGGCGTCGGGCGCGTCCGGTGCGCCCGGCACGTCGATGTGGAGGTCGCCGAACGTCTGGTGGGCGCCGTAGCCGCGCCGCGCCTGGCCGAGCTTCGTGGCCACGGTGTCGGGGTCGAGCCTGCCCTTGGCGTCGAGTTCGTCGCGTACGGCGTCGAGGGCGCCGGGCCGGGGCGCGCGCCAGTTCCCGAAGTCGTACCCCTCCCGGGAGCCGGGGCCGCCGGTCCACAGGGTCTTCTCGTTGAACTGGAGCCGTTCGGAGACGAGCGTGCCGAAGACCATGGCGCCGAGGGCGCCGTTGCCGAGGGGGAGGGCCTCGCGCTCCCAGTCGGCCGCCGGGGCGGCGTACCAGAGCGTCACGTCCGGAGACCCCGCAGATTCATCGGAGGTGTCGTGCCGCGAGGGGTCGCTCGCCGCTGCGGCGGGGCCGGCGCCCACGATCGCGCCTCCGCCCGCCGCCAGTGCGGCCGCACCGCCGAGCGCGGATCTCATGGTGGTCCTTCGCGTGATCCCCTGAGTCATGACCGGTCACGTTAAAAGTCCGATGACTGGGCTGGCAAGACATAAAACTGCCCCGTTCCTTGGACGGAACGGGGCAGTGCTTGGACGGAAGTGCGCACGGCTGCAGGACGGCCTCGCCGACGCGGGCGCCTCCAGGCGCGGACGGCTCTCGGCTCGGACGGGTCCAGGCCCGGTCGGCTCCCGGCGCGGGGCGGCTCAGCCCTGCTGGAACAGCTCCGCGGGCAGCGGCTTCAGGAGCGCGTACAGATCGTCGGTGATCGGGCGGTCCCAGGCGGCGATGGTCACCAGGACGTTGTCGCTGCGGTCGAACTGGACGCAGGAGATCCGGCTCTCGGAGAGCTTGAGACGACGCACGATCAGGAGGTTGTCGCCCTGCATCACCGGCACGTCCTCGGTGGAGACCACCGAGATGTCCTCGTCGTTCTCCAGCGCCACGAGCAGCTGGGCCACCTCGAAGGGGACCTCGCCCTCGGCGGTCTCGCGCGCGGGCGAGCCCTCGGGGAGGTTACCGATGATCATCGCGGGGCCGCGGCCGCCGAACAGGTCGTAGCGCAGGAACACGCCCTGGCAGCTGCCGTCGGGGGCGGGCAGCAGGCCCGCGCCGAGATTGCCGGGCCAGTCACCGGGATCCATGGCCAGGACATCGAAGTCCGGGCCCGCGGGAGTGGCGGAGCTGCGGCGGCGGAGGAAGGACATGCGCCCATGGTACGTGGCCCGCCGGACATTCCGGCGCGGGGGCCGACGTGCTCCACGGGGGCGCGGGGGCCGTGCCACCAGCCACGGAGCACCCCGCCGCGCCCCGGCCGTCCGGGACACAATGGCGCCCCCTCGACACCGGAGCCCTCATGAGCGACGCATCCACCCTCGACCACTGGCGCGCCGGCCTCGCCGACGTACCCGACGAGGTCTGGCACCACCCGCATCTGGAAATCCTGCTCCTGGCCGACAACGCGCTCACGCGCCTGCCCGCCCGCATCGGCACGCTCGCGGCCCTGCACACCCTGGACCTCGGCCACAACAGACTGCGCACGGTCCCCGCCGAGCTCGGCGACCTGCCGGCGCTCAGCCGCTTTCTCTACCTCCACGACAACGACCTCACCGAGCTGCCCGCGTCCCTCGGCCGCCTCACCCGGCTCGCGTATCTCAACGTCGGGGAGAACCGTCTGACCGCGCTCCCGGACACACTCGGCAACATGACTGACCTGATGGAACTGCGCGCCCAGCACAACGAGTTGACGCACCTGCCCGAGGACATCGGCTCGCTCACCGCGCTGCGTGAACTGTGGCTGCGCGGCAACCGCCTGCACGACCTTCCGGCCTCCGTGGGCGAGTTGCGCGCGCTGCGCGAACTGGAACTGCGCGAGAACGCCTTCACGGCCGTCCCGGAGGCCCTGCGCGGTCTGCCGCTCCTGCGCCGCCTCGACCTCCGCGCCAATCAGGTGCGCGAACTCCCGCACTGGATAGCGGATTTGCCCGCCCTGGAGAAGCTGGATCTGCGCTGGAACGGCACGTGGGTCGACGACCGTCTGACGCGGGCCCTGCACGCCAAGGGCTGCGTGGTTCTGCACTGAGTCACGACCGGCCCGCCGGCGGGCCGG
>NZ_LIRJ01000454.1 GCF_001419745.1 Streptomyces silaceus
CGCGCCCCCGCCCGGCGCCGACGACGGGCGCGACCCCTGGGTCGTCCGCTCCGCCTCCGTCGACCTGCGCCGCGAGCACTTCGCGTACCTCTGCGACCGGCCCGAGGCGGGGCCGCCGCAGGAGTCGACGCTGGTCTTCTTCCCGTACGACGTGACCGCCCGCGTCGTCGAGGACCACTCCATGGACGACGGCGAGGGCACCATCTCCTGGGAGGGGCACGAGGTCGGCCACCCCGACCACCAGGTGCGCGTCGAGGTCACCAACGCCTGCGCGGGTGACGACAGCGGCAAGCCGATCGCCCTGGAGGGCTTCGCCGACCTCGGGCCCCGGGGCGCGTACGCCGTCCATCCCGCCGAGGGGCGGCCGAGCACCGCCGTCTTCGAGGAGTGGGACCTGTCCAAGCTGCCCCGGGACACGGCGGACGACACGGTCGACTCCGGCGAGAAGGCGGGCCGCGTGCCCGGCCGCGCGAAGCCCGGCCGCACCGGGCCCGCCGTCGTCGACGTGCTGCTCCTGTTCACGCCGACCGAGGCGGCGAAGGCCCGCGGCGACCTGAAGTTCCGCAGCCTGCGGGCGACCGCCTCCACCATCGAGACCCGCATGAACCGCGCCCTGTCGGACAGCGGCGTGACGGCGAGCATCGACGTCGTGCACGTCCAGGAGGTCACCGGCTTCCGCGACGCCGCCGCCGAGAAGGACCCGGGCGTCATGCTCGACCGCCTGTCCGACCCGAAGGACAGGAAGATCGGCGCCACCGCGGCGGCGCTGCGCAAGCGGTACGCCGCCGACACCGTGCTGGTCCTCGCGGACAACGGGGGCAGCGGCCTCGCCCACCGCCCCGACGCGCCGGGCCCCGGCACCGAGGACGAGGCCTTCGCCGTGGAGGGGATGGAGGCCGTCCTCACCGACGGCGTCAGCCACGAGATCGGCCACAACCTCGGCCTGGACCACGACCGTTGGACGCTGCGGAACGACAAGTACGGCCGGGGCACGCCCAGCACGACGTACCCGTACAACACCGGCTGGATCACGCCCGACCAGAAGTACTCCACGATCATGGCGTACGAATGGAACTGCGCGGCGGGCAAGAAGTGGTGCGAGCAGGTCAACCAGTACGCCAACAGCCGTAACCGCTACGACGGGCAGCCCCTCGGCGACCGGGACAACGACCAGACGCGCGTCCTGCGGGCGACCACCCGCCTGGTCGGCGACTACCGCACCCCGGCCGCGCCGCGCGCCCGCCACGCCCTCACGCTCGGGTCGTCGCCCGAGAAGGGCGGCACCACGCGCGCGTTCGTCTGGGGGCCGTACAAGAGCGGCACCCGCGTGGTCGTGCGGGCCTACCCGGCGGCCGGGTACACCTTCGCGGGCTGGACCCTGGACGGCACACCGCACTCCAACACGGCACGGGACATGTCGCTGGCCATGAACGCCGGACACCGCCTCGTCGCCCGCTTCGCCCCGCCGAAGCAGCCGTGCGCGAAGATGCCGACCGGCGGCTTCCGCGAGAAGTGGGACCGACTGGGCGGCGCCAAGGGCCGGTTGAAGTGCCCGACGACCGACCGCCGCGCCCTGCCGAAGGGCGGCGGCTTCCAGCACTACCAGGGCGGCTCGCTCTACTACTCGCCCCAGACCGGCATGCAGCCCGTGTGGGGCGCCTTCCGCACCGCGTGGCAGAAGCGCGGCTGGGAGCGCGGCAGGCTCGGCTACCCGAGGTCGGGCGAGAAGCGGGTCAACGGCGGCCGTGACGTGCGGCAGTGGTTCCAGGGCGGCACGCTGACCTGGAACGCCAAGACCAGGAAGGTCACCGTGACGTACGGGAAGTAGTCCTGGATCCCGGACCCGGTACGCCGGTCGGGGCGCCCCCCCCACGGACCGCCCCGACCGCCCCGCGGCTCCTAGCAGTTGCTCCGGGCCGGCTTCCCCGCGAACCGGTCCGCCAGCCACTGCGCCGCCAGTGGCGACTGCGTGATCACGCCGCTGACGTGCTCGCCGACCGGCACCGTGTGCCACTCCACGTTCGCGCCCCGCGCGCACCAGTCCGCACGCACCTGCTTGCCCACGCCGTACGGAATGAGCTCGTCGGCGAGCGCGTGGTACAGGTACACCGGCGCGTCCGGCCGGTGCGTGCCGACCTGCGACTCGCGCAGCCGCCGCTGCCAGTCGGGCTGTTCGAGGGGGTTCTTCGTCGTCATCGAGTCGATCGACGTGAAGGAGCCGAGGACCGCGCCGTCCGCCACGCAGGTGTTCTTCAGCGTGCCGAGCAGCGTGCGGCCCGCCGGGTTCAGGTAGGAGTCGAGCCTCAGCTCGGGGAAGGCCGCGTCCTGGCCGATCGCCGCCATGAAGACCAGCCCCGAGCCGTACGAGCCGTCGTTCGCCTTCGCGACCTTCAGCAGGTCGCCGGGGACGCCGCCGGTCGCCGTGCCCTTGACGTCGAGCTCGGGGGCGTAGGAGTCGTGCAGCTCGGCCGCCCACGACGACGCCTGGCCGCCCTGCGAGTAGCCCATGATGCCGACCGGGGTGTCCTCGCCGAGGCCCGCCTCGGGCAGGCGGATCGCGGCGCGGGCCGCGTCCAGCATGGCGTGCCCCTCGGCGCGGCCCACCGTGTAGGTGTGGTCGCCGGGGGTGCCGAGGCCCTCGTAGTCGGTGACGGCCACCGCCCAGCCGCGCAGGGTGAGCTGCTGGATGAGGTTGGCCTCCAGGGCGGTGCCCCGGGGGAAGCCGGCGCTGGGGGCGCAGTGGTCGCCGACGCCGACGGTGCCGACGGCGTAGGTGATCAGGGGGCGCGGGCCCGTCCGGCCGTCCTGGGGCACGATGACCGTGCCGGAGACGGTGTTGGGCGCACCCGTGGCCGTGGTCGAGCGGTAGTGGATCTTCCAGGCCTTGGTGTGGGTCGGCTGTCCCGGCAGGGGGTGGAAGCTGCTCGGCTCGGCGCTCACGACGTCGCCGGGGGACCCGGTCCCGCCGCGCTCGTCGGCGTGGGCGGCGGTGAGCGGGACGACGGCCGACAGGCCGAGCGCGGCGACCACGGCCCACGCTCCGAGGCTGGTGCGTGTGTGCATGCGGCTATCCCAACTGTCCTCAGGGGCTGGGGTGTTCCGGCTCCGACCGTAGTGACCCGTGAGTAAGGACGGGGCTGACCGGGACGCTCACCTTCGTTGACCCCGGCTCGCAGGTATCCAGGCCGCCGCCTCGGCGCTACGTTCACTTGAGGGGGAGCCGCGGGCTCGGGACGATGGGGGTGTGGCGATGCTCGACGACGCCATGACAGCGCTTGCGGCCGCGGGATCGGCCGCCGTCGTGCAGGCGGCGGGCACCGACGCCTGGGGAGCCGTCCGGCGGGCGGTGGCCCGGTGGTTCGGCCGGGGCGACCCCGCACGCGAACGGGCCGAACTGGCGCGCCTGGACCGCACCGACGCGAACCTCGCCGGCACCGAGGGCGAGCTGGGCCGGCGGCTGCGCGACGACGAACAGATCTCCTGGCGCACCCGCTTCGAGATCGCCCTGGACGATCTGGACGACGGTATGCGGGCGGGCCTCGCGGACGAACTGCGCGCCCTGGTGGACGAGTTGGGTGACCTCAACAGCCGCGGCCGGACGGTCGTGGGACAGGTGACGGCGTCCGGACCCGGCGGGCAGGCGGTCGTGGGGGACGTCAGGAACTACGGCAACCCCGTCAACATCGCCGAGATGCACGGGGACGTGAGGTTCGGCCACCCTTCCCCGCCGGATCCGAACGAGGGCTGAGCGGACCGGCGGGCAGCAGGCCGCTCTCGCGGCACAGCCCGCACATCGTCGGAGTGCTGCCCCAGGAGGCGCACTGTTTCCAGGACCGGGACGTGGGCCGTCGGCTGGCCCGGGAGATGGCCGACGGCGGCACCGCCGTGCTCGGCCAGGTCCTCTCCGGCACCGGTGGCGTCGGCAAGACCCAGCTCGCCGCCCGCTACGCGCGCGACCTGCTGCGCAGCGGCGAGATCGGGCTGCTCCTGTGGGTGACGGCGGTCAAGCGGGAGGCCGTCGTCGCCGCGTACGCGCAGGCCGCGGAGGACGTGCTCGGCATCTCCCTCGCCGACTCCGAGCAGGCCGCCGCGCGCTTCCTCGCCTGGCTCGAACAGGGGCGGCTGGCCGCCGACGCCGAGCGGGGGCCCGGCTGGCTGGTGGTGCTCGACGACCTCACCGACCCGGTCGACCTGCTGGAGGACCCCGCCCGGCTCCGCGTCCGGCTGTGGCCGCCGGCCGCGGGGCCGCACGGCAGGACGCTGGTCACCACACGGCGCCGCGACGCCGTCCTGACCGGGCACGGGCGCCGCTGCATCGACGTCGGCCTGTTCGCGCGCGAGGAGTCGGTCGCGTATCTCACGCAGGTGCTCTCGGGGGAGCGGGGCGGGGGGACGGACGGCGGTACGGACGGCGGTACGGACGGCGGGGGCGCCTCGCCGGTGGAGCGGTCCGGCGCGCGGTCCCTCGTGGGGACCGACGTGGGGTCCGACGCGCGGGCCCTCGTGGAGAACCCCGTCCGGCCCGCCGACTGCATCGCCGAACTCGCGGCGGACCTCGGGGACCTGCCGCTCGCGATGTCGCAGGCCGCCGCGTACCTCCTGGAGACCGGGCTCGACTGCGCCGCCTACCGCGACCTGCTCGCGAACCGAGCCCGCGACCTGGCCCGGCTCGTGCCCGAGCCGGGCTCGCTGCCCGACGCGCAGACCGTCACCCTGGCCGCGACCTGGTCGCTGTCCGTGGACCGCGCCGACCGCCTGCGGCCGTGCGGCCTGGCCAGGCCGCTGCTCTCCCTCATCTCCGTGCTCGACCCCAGCGGGATCCCGGAGGCGGTGCTCACCGGGGAGGAGGCCCGCGCGTACCTCGCGCTGCACCGCACCCCGCCGGGGCCGGCGGAGCCGCCGCGGGACGCGCCGGTGGAGCCCGACGACGCGGTCGACGCGCTGCGCGTCCTGCACCGCATGCATCTGGTCGACTACACGCCCGGGGTGCCCCATCAGGCCGTCCGCGTCCACCAGTTGGTGCAGCGCAGCATTCGTGAGTCCCTGTCGCGGGAGGGGGTCGAGGAGGCGGCGGTCCGGGCGGCCGACGCGTTGGTGGGGGCCTGGCCGCAGGTGGAGCGGAACACCGTGCTGAGCGGGGTGATGCGGGCGAACACCGAGGCCCTGAGGAAGGTGGCCGAGGGCGCGCTGTGGGGGGCGGGCATGCATGCCGTGCTGGTGGTGTTCGGGCACAGCCTGACGTGGGAGGCCCGGTACGAGGATTCCATGGGCCACTTCAGGTTCCTGGTCGAGGAGTCCGCACGGCGTCTCGGGGCCGACCACCGCGACACCATCGAGGCGCGGCTCGTCCTGGGGGACCTGTGGGGGCGGTCGGGCCACGCACAGGTGTCGCTCGGCGTGCTGGAGGAGGTGCTCGACGACTACGAGAGGGTCTGCGGTCCCGACGACATCGCGACGTTGCGGGCCCGCCACGAAGTGGCCTACGCACGCGGGCAGAACGGAGACGTGCCGGGCGCCCTGGAGGAGTACGAGCGGCTGCTGTGCGACCTCCAGCTGCGCGAAGGGGGAGACGACCTGCCCGAGACACTCACCGTCCGGGGGTTCCTCGCCCGGCTGTGGGGCGAGGCGGGCGACACGGTGGGTGCCGTTGCCGCGCTGGAGCAGCTGGTCGTCGACCGGGAACAGCTCTACGGCCGCGATCACCCCGAGACGTTCCTGGCCCGGGACAACCTCGCCCTGTTCCGGGGGGAGGCGGGCGACGCCGACGGCGCCGTGGCTGCGTTCGAGGAACTGGTCGCCGACCATGAGCGGGTGCTGGGCCCGGACCAGCCCGAGACGTTCACCGTCCGCCGCGAACTGGCCCACAGGCTGCGGAGGGCGGGCCGCGTCCACCATGCGCTCGACGTCCTCGAAGGGCTTCTCGTCACCATGGAGCGGGTCCTCGGGCGCGACCACATCGAAACGCTCATCACCATCCGCGACCTCGCCTTCACCTGGGAGGAGGCGGGAGACCTCGCGGGTGCCGTCCTCGCCTACCGGCAGCAACTCGGCGATCTGCTCGCGCTGTTCGGCCCCGACCACGCCCAGCCATCGGGCGCCGCCTCCTATCTCGCCAACGCCCTGATCAACCGCGGCCGGCAACTCCTGGAAGACCGCGGGAACCCGCCCCACGACCCCGAACGGAGTCCCACCATGCCGGAAGAGACCAGCCCGCGGCGGCCCGCCCGGTTCCAGCAGGCGCTCGCGTGCTTCCACGAGGCCCGTGACCTGACCGACCCGGAGGAGTCGCCGGGCGTCTACGGCGTCATCCTGCACGACATCGCCGACACCTACCGCGACGCCCACGACCTCAAGGAGGCCGCCGAGCACTTCCGGCAGTCCGTCTCGTACAAGAAGCGGGCCGACAATCCGAGCGACCTCGCCACCACGATGACCGCCCTTGCCAACACCCTGGTCACGATGCGCGAGACCGCCGAGGCGCGGGAGGTGCTCGAAGAGCTCGCGGTCGAGGTGCCGCACATCGGGGACGTGGAGCGGCGCGCCGCCGTCCTGCACAACATGGCCCTCACCTATGAGGAGTTGGGCAACCTGGGTCTCGAGGGCGCGTACGCGCAGGGTGCCGCCGCCTGCCAGCTGGTGCTTGGGCTCGTCGACGGCGAGGCCGACCCCGGCTGGTACGCCACCGTCCTCAAGGACCTGGGCGACGCCTACGACGCGCAGGACATGCTGCCGCAGGCGCACGCCGCCTACGAGGAGGCCGTGCGGTACACGCGGCGCATCGAGGGCAGGTCCACCTCGCTGATCACCGTGCTGATCGCGCTCGGCCGCACCAGCAAGCGGCTCGGCAAGGCGGAGGGGGAGACGGCGGTGAACGGCGCCGCGGCCGTCGTCAACGGCGCGGTGCTCGACGGGGCGACGCCTCAGCCGCCGGGCGCGGCACCGGGCACGGCTCCCGGAGCCCCCGTGGACGCGCCGCCCTCCGACACGGCCGACGCCGCGCCCGGTGACGCCTCCCCGGAGGACGGCGAGGAGCGGTAGGGGACGGGCGGGGCGCTGCCGGGGCGTTCCGTGCGGTACGCCCCCGGAGTCGTCCCCGTCCACCGCCGGAACGCCCGGTGGAACGCCGTGTCCTCGGAGAAGCCGAGCCGCGCCGCGAGCTCCGCGATCGGCTCGCCGCCCTCGGCGAGCCCCGCGATGGCCGCGTCGCACCGCACCGCGTCCTTCAGCTGCTGGTACGACGTGGACTCCTCGGCCAGCCGGCGGCGCAGCGTCGCCGGGCTGACCGCGAGCCGTGCCGCGATCTCGCCGAGCGAGGGCAGCCGCGGCGAGGAGCGCAGCGACCGCGCGAGGAGGCGGCGCACCTGCTCGGCGACCGTCGTGCCGTACTCGCGCCGGGTGAGCAGTTCGAAGGGCGCCCGGCGCAGCATCTCGTCGAGCGCCACCTCGTCCCTGATCAGCGGGGCGCCCAGCCAGTGCGCCGGGAAGCCGGCGCCGGTGCGCCCGGCACCGAAGCGCACGGGACAGCCGAAGAGCAGCTCGTACTCGTCCTCGTGCGGGGGCGGCGGATGGCCGAACTCGGCCCAGCGCAACGGGATGCGGCGGCCGATCAGCCAGCTGCACAGGCGGTGCCAGATGATGACGAGGCACTCGGCGAGGAAGTAGTCCTGCTCCAGGTCGTTGCGTACGCCGAACACGGCCTCGTCGCCGCGTCGTTCGAGGACGAGGTCGGGGCCGCCGGGGAACAGGCCGTAGAAGGTGACGCCCCGCTGCACGGCGGCGCCGAGGTCGCGGCAGCCCAGCGAGGCCTGGCACATCATCGCGAACGTGCCCGGTCTGCTGACGGCGGAGCCGAGGCCGAGGAACTCGTCCTGCGTGGCGCGGTACAGCTCGCGGAAGAGCCGCACGAACTGCGGGGCCGTGACGCGGGCCCGGTCGTCGCCGAGGAGCAGCGGCGGGATGTCCGCGTCCCTCAGCAGCGGCACGGTGTCCACGCCGTGGCGCTCGGCGCCGCGCAGCACGGCCCGCACATGGTGCACGGTGATGGTCCGCCTGGCCATGTACACGACGGTAACGCCGGGCTGAGCGCTCGGGCCAGCGGTGGTGACGCTTCCCGTCATCCCGCGGGGGCGGTGCCTTCCCTAGCGTCGTGGCATGGAGCAGACGCGCAAGGACGCAGACGTACCCGGTGCAGGACCGCTGGAACCGCCACGGGAACAGCCCCTGGAACTCCCGCACAGTCTCGCTCTGTTGACGGAGTGGGCCGCGGACCGCCACGGCGCGCTGCCCGCCCTGCGGTACCGGCGCGGCGGGGTGTGGGAGGAACTCTCGTACGCCGGACTCAGGGACGCCGCACGCCGCGTCGGCCGGACCCTGCTCGCGCTCGGCGTCCGCCCGGACGACCGCGTGGCGGTCCTCGCGGAGACCCGGCCCGAGTGGACCTGCGCCCACTTCGGCGTCCTGGCGGCGGGCGCGGTCGTCGTCCCCGTCTATCCGACGGCGGGCGACGAGGAGGTGGCCTGGGTCCTGTCGGACTCGGGCGCGACGGTGGTGATCTGCGAGGACGCGGCCCAGGCGGCGAAGGTCGAGCGGCTGCGCGACCGACTGCCGGGGGTGCGGCACGTGGCGCTCATGACGGAGGGGGCGGGCGTTCCTGGTGACCTGGGCAGGCTGGGCGGAGTGGCCGAACTCGGTTCGGAAGAAGTTCTGTTGACCCGTGCCGAAGCCCGTCGGCCCGGCGATCTGGCCACCATCATCTACACCTCCGGCACCACCGGACTCCCCAAGGGCTGTCTGCTCACCCACGGGAACCTGCTGGCCGTGCAGGCCGCCAGCGTGCCGCTCGTCGAGGGCGGGCCCGGCGACTCGACGTACCTCTATCTGCCGCTGGCCCATCTCCTCGCGCAGCTCATCGAGTTCACGACGCTCATCGAGGGCGGCGCGCTCACGTTCTTCGGCGGGCGCATCGAGGACGTCGTGGGTGAGCTGGCGGAGGCGCGCCCCACCCATCTGCCGTCCGTGCCACGGCTGTTCGAGAAGATCCGCTCGGTGGTCCTGTCGCTCGCCGAGGCGCAGGAAGGCGGGCGCGAGCGGTTCGAGGAGGCCGTACGCATCGGGGTCCTGGCCGCCGACGGCGTCCTGCCCGCCGAGCTGCGCGACGCGTACGAAGCCGCCGACAAGGCGCTGTACGGCCTGGTCAGGCAGGCGCTCGGCGGGCGGGTGCGCTGGGCCGTCACCGGTGGCGCGCCCATCGGCCCCGACACCCTCGACTTCCTGCGGGCCTGCGGCATCGCGGTCTACGAGGGGTACGGGATGACGGAGTCGGCGGGCGTCCTCACCCTCAACCACCCGGGCGCGGTGCGGTACGGGACCGTCGGCCGTCCCGTCGACGGCGTCGAGCTGCGCATCGCGGACGACGGGGAGGTCCTCGCGCGCGGCGCCATGGTCTTCCCCGGCTACCACAACGACCCGGAGGCCACCCGCGAGGCCGTCGACGACGAAGGGTGGCTGCACACCGGCGACTTGGGGGTGCTCGACGACGACGGCTTCCTCTCGATCACCGGCCGCAAGAAGGACCTGATCATCACCTCCGGCGGCAAGAACCTCACGCCGTCCCTGAGCGAACTCGCCGTCCAGAACTCGCGGTTCGTCTCGCGCGCCGTGATGGTGGGGGACCGCAGGCCGCACCCGGTCGCGCTGATCACGCTGGACGCGGAGGAGGTCGCCGGGTGGGCGGCCCGGGAGAAGGTGACGCTCACCGAGCCGCTCTCCGCCGACCCCCGTGTCCGCGCCCTGGTCCAGGAGGCCGTGGACGCCGCGAACGCCACGGTCTCGCGGCCCGCCCGCATCCGCGGATTCGCCGTCCTGGACGAGGACTTCACGGTGGAGGGCGGGCTCCTGACGCCGAGTCTGAAGGTCCGCAGGAAGGCGGTGACCGAGCGGTACGCGAAGGTGGTGGACGCGCTCTACGCGGGGCCGGGGGAGTCGCGGGCGGAACCGGCGGTGCCGGAGAGCCCGGGGGCCGCTACGGAACCCCCGCCAGCCGCAGCAGTGCCGTAGCCGCCGCCGCGCCGATCACGACCACGGC
>NZ_LIRJ01000455.1 GCF_001419745.1 Streptomyces silaceus
CACCCCCACCACCTCGCTCAGGCGATTCAAGGCGCACGCATCATCGAGATCCCCGGCAAGGGACACGCGCTCCCACCTGAGGTGCACACTCCGCTCGTCGCCGCGATCCTGGACCACACCTCAGGACACTGATGCGCAACCGAGCGAAAGGGCGGCCGGGGCCACGGCCCCCGATCCACCTGAGACACCCTCTCAAACGACCAGCTGAGCTTGTTCTTGAACCTCGGTCCGGCCACGGCGGGGTGCTGGCGCTTGATCATCGTGCGGTGTGCTGGTTGCGAGAAGGCCGCTCGTGTCGTTCCCGCGCCCACCGGCGTTCGAAGATCACTCGAACTTGATCTCTGGTTGGCTGCTCAACGGACACGCGGGCGACCTCCGCTGTCTGACCGCGCGCGCGGGGACGAACTGTCCGAGCTTATCGACGCGTTGCTGCGTGCGGATGGCCCGGCGACGCCGCCGGTGGACCTGACGCTGGTGGCCGAGCACCTGCCCGGAGCGCGGGACAGTGGCGAGAACAGCTCGCCGCTCATCCCGTTTCCCTCTTCCATGCCCGTCGCCTACAATGTGTACACCACTTACATTAGGCCTCTATGTAAACGCTGTAGACATAAGAGAGTGTGACCTATGCCGCAGAACAGCGGGTATCACCACGGCGATCTCCGGGCGGCCTGCCTGCGTGCCGCGCGGGAACTGCTCGAGGAGGACGGCAGCGCCGGACTGTCGCTGCGCGCCGTCGCCCGCCGCGCCGGCGTATCGGCCACGGCTCCCTACCGTCACTTCGCCGACCGCGACGCGCTCGTCTCCGGGGTCGCCGCGCAGGGATACCGCGAACTCACCGAGAAGCTGGCCGCGGCCCACCCGTCCCCCTCGACGCCGGACGACCTGGCCGCACTCTCCGTTGTCTACGTACGGTTCGCGCTCGAACACCCGGCGCTGTTCCGGGCGATGTTCGCCGAGCCCTGCGACCCCACCAGCGAAGAACGGGTCGCCGCGACCGCCGTCATCAGGGAGTACGTCCAGGGCATCGTCCGCAGCGCGTTCCCCCACGCCGACGATCCGGCGGCACTGTCGACCACCATCTGGGCCCTCGTCCACGGCCTGGCGTTCCTGCACCTCGACGGCAAGCTCGACAGCTCGACGCCGCAAGTGGTCGCCGAGCAGGTCCGCGCCGCCGTACGGGCCCTGTTCACCGCGCCCTCGGCGATGCCGGGGACCACGGCCGCGTCAGCCCAGGAGACGACCGTCTGAGCGTGTCTCCAGGAGTTCAGCGTGTGACGAGAGGTGAGGCGGGGTCGGGGCGCCGACGGACGTCGCCCTTCAGTCCGTTTCGGGAAGCAGGTCCGCAGGGCCTTCCACTGCCGGGCCGCAGCCGTCGGGAAGGCCCTCGACCACGAATGCGACCGCTTTCTGGGGAGTTTGAGGGCCGTGATCGGGAATGTCTCGCCCCTTGATGGCGCGCATCGCCCTCCAGCCTCCTCCCCACTGGGGGAAGAGGCCGGGGACGTCGTAGGTCCATGGGGGCTGGGTGCAGCGGCTGAACTGCAGACTTCCGTGGCTGATCAACGGAAAGAGGCTCCGGAGCAGCGGGTGCGCGTAGGCCGCTTCGACGATCTCGTGGTCGATCAGGTGATCCGGGAGGTTTCGCACGCGCTGCCATTCGAAGGCAACGGCCTCCCCTCGCTCGTGCGCCAGGGTGAGCTCGTCCATCTTGAGGAACGGCCACCTGGCGCGCAGTTCACCGAGTGGGTCCCCCGCCCGCCACGCGTGTGCGATGTCGATGACGGTCCGCAGCTCGGTGGTTCGGCCGGAGGCCGCGTCCTCGACCTCGGTCCACCGCATCCGCAGGTCGAAGGCCCGCTCGTCCCGGCCGAGGGTCACGACGAAGTCGCCGCGTGGGGCCTCCACCCTCGCGACGATGAGTCGACCGCTGTCCGTCGGGGACTCCGGGGCGCTGACCGCGCCGAGATCCACCTGTAGGTCGGCGGCGGCCTTTTGAAGGGCTGCCACCCAGCTGCCGTTGGCTGCGGCCACTTCCGGATAGAGCAGGGGATCCGGTCGGAGAGCAGGTGGATCTGCCGGGTGAGAGACGTCCATGCCGGTGATTGTCGCGCGTCGCGCGCAGTAGGTGCGTCGCCCGCAGTACCACCAGTGGCGTCCGCAGCCTCGTACGCGCTGGTCCGAGCCCCGCTGACGGGGCGGCAGGTCAGGCGGGGACGGGTTCCCGGTCGGGGTCGTCGAAGGGCGGGTAGTCCTCGCCGCCCCTGCGCTCGGCCGCGTCGATGTACACGATCAGCGCGTCGCGGGACTGCGTGAGCCGGTCCATCTGGTCCTGCAGCCGCTCCAGGCGTGACCGCATCGCGCTCAACAGCTCGGGGCAGCCCGGCAGTTCCGGGACCTCGCCGACCGCGCAGGGCAGCACGTACGCGATGTCCTCGGAGGAGAGACCGGCGCCGAGCAGGTGCCTGATCTGCTTCACGCGCAGGACGGCGCTCTCGTCGTACTCGCGATAGCCGTTCGCGCGGCGCTCCGCTTCGAGCAGCCCCTGGGCCTCGTAGTAGCGGAGCTGGTGGGCGTTCACGCCCGTTCGCCGGCTCAGTTCCCCGATCCGCATCGATTTCCCCCTTGACCTTCACACCGGCCTGAACGTTGACGATCCTGCCATGGACATCAAAACCCCTGCATCTGTGACCGTCATCGGACTCGGCCTCATGGGCCGCGCGCTCGCCGGCGCGTTCCTCAAGGCCGGCCATCCCACCACCGTGTGGAACCGCACGACCGCCAAGGCCGATCAGTTGGTGGCCGAAGGGGCGCGGCTGGCACCCACGGTCGCCGACGCGCTCAAGGCCGGCTCGCTCACCGTCATCTGCGTCACCGACTATCCGGCCCTGTACGAACTGCTCGACGCCGCGGGCGACGTCGAGCTGGACGACATGGTGCTGGTCAATCTCACCTCGGGCGACTCCACGCAGGCGCGGGAGGCCGCCCGCTGGGCCGAGCGGCGCGGCGCGCGCTACCTGGACGGCGCCGTCATGGCCGTCCCGCAGTCGATCGGCACCTCCGAGGCGGTGATCCTGCACAGCGGGCCGCAGGCCGACTTCGAGGCGCACGAGCCGACGCTCGCCGCGCTCGGGACTGTCACGCACCTCGGCCCGGACCATGGGCTCGCGGCCCTGTACGACGTGGCCGGTCTCGCCATGATGTGGAGCGTCCTGAACGCCTGGCTCCAGGGCACGGCCCTGCTCAGGACGGCCGGAGTCGACGCGACGGCGTACGCTCCCTTCGCGCGTCAGATCGCCGCCGGGGTCGCCGAATGGCTGCCCGGGTACGCCGAGCAGATCGACCAGGGGGCCTTCCCGGCCGAGGTGTCGGCACTGGAGACCGACGTGCGGTCGATGGAGCATCTGATCGAGGAGAGCGAGGCACTGGGCGTCAACGCCGAACTGCCCAGGCTGATCAAGGCGATGGCGGACCGCGCGATCGCCGCCGGGCACGGCGCGGAGCAGTACCCGGTGCTGATCGAGGAGTTCAGCAAGCCTCACGAGGGCTGAGCGGCCGGGTCCGAACGGCCCTTTGCGGTCCGGCTCCTCACGTCGAAGGTCCGCCCTCGGCCGAACGTGCACCACCGCCCTTGTTCATCGTCGCCACCGGTCGCAGCGCGAAGAGGCGGGTGAGGGGATGGAAGCGGTAGCGGCCCGGGGCGCGGGACTCCAGGAGTTGCACGTCCACGAGCTGCTCCAGGAGCGCCTCGGCCGTCGCGGGTGTGGTGCCCGTGGCCGCCGCCGCGTCCGGGACCGTCACCTCCCCCTGTGCTGAGGCCAGTAGGGGGAGCGCGCGGGCTGCCGCGCGGCCGTGGGGGCCGCGGACCAGGAGTTCGCGGTGCCCCGCGGCCAGGGCCGCGTGCAGGTCCAGGTCGGCGAAGGAGAGTTCCGCCAGACGGCGGGCGGGGTCGGCGAGCCGGGCGGCGAGTTCCCGCACCGGCCACCGGGGGCGTGCCGCCAGGCGGGCTCCGGCGATGCGCAGGGCCAGGGGAAGGTGCCCGCAGTGGTGTGTGATCACCGCGGCGGCCTCGGGTTCGGCGCTCAGGCGCCCCGGTCCCGCCCAGAGACCGAGCACGGCGAGTGACGCCGGAGGCTGGAGGGGCGAGAGATGGAGGTGGGCGGCGCCGTTCAGGGCAGCGAGGACACCGAGGCTGGTGACAAGGACCGCGCAGCCGGGCGCGGCGGGCAGGAGAGGACGTACCTGCGCGGCGTCCCGGGCGTTGTCGAGGACGATCAGCACCCGCCGTTCGATGAGTACCGTGCGATAGGCCGCCGCCGCGTCCGCCACGCCGCACGGATGCGGCCTCGGCGCACCCAGGGCGCAGAGGAACCGCCGGAGCACGACGGCGGGCGCGACGGGGCGAGCGGCGTCGCGGTGCGGGCCTCGGAGCGGGCCGCTCAGATCGGCGTAGAGCTGGCCGTCGGGGAAACGCTCGCCGAAACGATGGGCCGCGTGCACGGCGAGCGCCGACTTGCCGACACCGCCGGGGCCGTCGAGCGCGACGACGACAGGGCCGCTGCCGTGCGGTTCCGGGCGGAGCACGTCGAGAGCGGCCAGTTCGGCCTCCCTGCCCGGGAGTTCGGGGATGGCCCGCGGTAGCTGGCGAGGGGCTGGTGGGGGCGGGTCAGGGCCGTCGTCGTCGAAGCCCGACGGGTCCACTCGACCGTTGTCCGCGCGGCCATTGTCCGCACGGCCGTTGGAGGCCTGGCGCGAGCGGCGTGCCTCCTCCACGCGGTCGCGGGCCGTCGCCAGGAGGCGCATCTCGCGGCCGGTGGCGCCGAGCAGCTGGACCAGCGAGTCGAAGCGGTCCGTGGGCGGCAGGGTCTTGCCCGAGAAGTAGTCGCCGATGACGCCGTGCGCCCACCCGGTGCGCGCCGACAGCTGGCGATAGGTGAGCTGCGCCCCGCCGTCTCTGCGTGCGGCGCGCCTGCGCAGTTGCCGCAGCAGTGCGGCCAGCGCGTCGGTCGTGTCCACCGAGTCGACCGGACCGATGCCCGCGCCCGCCGCTCGTACTCCCCCGTCCGGCGGATGTCCCGCCGCCCCCGTTCCCGCTGGCACCGTTCCGCGCCCTCCACTCTTCCGCATTGCTGCTCTGCTGCTCTGCTGCTCTTCCGCACTGGTCCGCGCCTGTGCGCGTCGGCTCGTGCCGGACGACCGCACGCCCCTCGTCTCCCGTCTCCCGTCTCCGGTCCCCTGACGCCCGACGCCCGACCGAGACCATCCGGGTCTGTCCGGTGACGCCCGATATCGGGCACGGCCCCCTGATCCGCGGGCCAGCATCCCTTTACCGCTCGGATCCCGGGTCGGGCGACCGGGCCGGCCACACCAGCCGTCGTCAGGCATTCGTGGACGGCCCGCCCGCCGGTTTGGTGCGGATTCCCGTCGCACCCCGGGCACCGGGCGTCGCACACCGCACCACTGGCATCGGACGAAGAAGGAGACACGACCTATATGAGCAGGGTCTGCAACAAAGCACCCAACCTTCCCGACGGCAGCATCGCCGAACAGTCCCTCTACGAGCGGGTGGACGGCCCCATCGCGACCGGCTCGGCCCACTTCATGCGGGCGGGCAGCGAGCTGCACCTGATGCACTCCGACCTGGAACTCAGCGACCAGCGGCAGGCATCCCTGCGGGTGCGCTGCGCGGCCGCCGCCGTCCGGGCCGCCCTGGTGGAGTACAGGACCTCGCACCGCGTCGCCCAGGAACTGGGCTTCTACCCGGTGCACGACGAGCGGCTGCGGGTCGCGGGCGGCGGGACCGCCCCGGTGCGCGAGACGCTCGGCGCCGCGCGCGACGACGACCTGGTCCAGCTGGACCAGGCGGCCATCGAGACCGTCGCGCGCCGCTACGAAGAGGGCGGCGACGAGGCCGCGTACGGCCACTTCGTGGCCGAGCTGACCAGGTTCTCGGTGGCGCTCGACAGCTTCGCCGAGCATGCCGCCGAGGCGCGTCCGGCCGACTGGCAGCGCCTGGCCTGGCAGTTCCTCACTGCGTTCGACCGCATCCGCATCTACGGCCAGGCACTGGCCGTGATCAACATCCTCGGCATGACCCCCAGCGCCGTCGCCGGCGCCTGATACGGAAGGAGGAACAGGACATGAGCGCAGTCTGCAACAAGGCCCTCAGCCTCAGTGATGAGGACCTGCGCGACAAGAAGCAGCTCGCGCAGGCGGCCGGCACCGAACTGACCGCGGCCACCAGCGAGTTGTGCCGGGCCCTGGAACTGGCCGAGCACGGCGACGGTCTCGCCGGTGCGTCGGTGTACGCGGGGGCGGCGCAGGACCGGCTCGGCGGTGCCGCCCGGATGCTGACCGAGGTCGCCGACATCCTCGCCACGAGCAGCCTCACCGAGGAGACGGCCTCGTGGTACCGCAGGATCGACTACGACCGGCTGTACCGCTCGGGGCTCAGCCTGGGCGAGGTGCCGCACACGGCCGAGCTCTGGCAGGCGTTCGCCCAGCAGGCCTCGGCGGGTGGCCCGCTCGCGATCTGCCACGACATGCGCGAGCGCACGGTGGCCGTGGCCGCGCTGATCGGTGACTGGCTGAAGCGGACGGACGACCCGGAGGCCGCGTCGGCGCTGCCGCGGATCCAGTCCGCGATGGCCGACCTGGCCGCGTACGCCCAGCTCGTGGCGTTCGCCAACAAGGTGGAGCCCCGAGACCCGGCGTGGCTGATCCCGCAGGGCGCGGCGGCGTAAGGGTCCACAAACGGAGGTCCGCGCATGGGGGACCTCCGCACACGGAGGAGCGCCGGCGGAGGCCGGCGCTCCTTCTTGTTCGGAAACCGACGGCGGTCGCGAGGGCAGCGGCCGGCGACTCATCGGCGGCTCATCAGAGAAGTCGGCCAAGGGCCGGACACCGCAGCACAACTCGAACTTGGCGGGTTCTGTCCCCTATCCAGCGGTAACCCCTGCGGCAAGATGCGACTCCCCGCGCACCGCAGGGGGCACAACGCCGGAGGGGGATCCATGAAACGCACTTTGCTCGCGCTTACCGCAGCCGTAGGGCTGATGCTCGCCATGCCCGGCACTGCGAGCGCTCACTCGACGGACGATTGGGCCCTGTCGAGCCAGTTCCCCGGAGAACGCGGCTACGGGTATGCCGGGGACTCGCAGAGTCACGTGAGCGGCGTCTTCCAGGGGGTCGCCATGTGGCGGCTCGGCAACAAGGTCTCCCTCAGCACCTACGCCTCCGACACGAAGACGGACGGATACTGCGCGGGGCTGCAGATCCGTTACGAGATCTACGACGGCGGGCAGTGGGCCGGGCACTGGCACTATCGCGACGTTCCCGTGTTCGACTGCACCACGGGCGGTGCGGAGACCGGCGGAGTGATCAAGGAGTACTTCTACAGCAAGTACCCGGTGCGCAACCTGTCCTCGCGCGCCTGCCACGCGGACTCGTCGGGCGGGATCATCCACTGCGAGTCGAACTGGCACGGGCCGATCTGATCCGGATCGCGTCGGTCGGCGGGGCGGCGGCGCCCCGGCCCCGTGGTACCGGGGTGCCGGGGTGCCCCTCAGTGGTAGGCGCGCGCCTGGAGCCCGTACATCTGGGCGTAGAGGCCTCCCTGGGCGAGGAGTTCCTCGTGGCTGCCCGTCTCGGCCACCCGGCCGTGGTCGAGTACGACGATGAGGTCCGCGCCGCGTACCGTCGAGAAGCGGTGGGAGACCAGCAGGGTGACCGTGCCCGGGTTGTCGCCGTTCGGCACGGAGCCGCGTGCGGCCTCGATGTACCGCTCGAAGATGAGGTGCTCGGTCTCCGCGTCCAGGGACGCGGTCGGCTCGTCCAGGATGCGCAGGAGAGGCGCCGGGCGCATGAGGGCCCGCGCCAGGGCCAGCTTCTGCCACTGGCCTGTCGACAGATCGACACCGTGCTCCCAGCGGCTGCCCAGCTGCGTGTGGAGGCCGTCCGGCAGGCTGCCGGGCAGAGTCGCGGCGCCTGCCCGGTCGAGGGCGTCGAGGACCGCCGGCGCATCGCCGATCCGCCGCAGGTCCCCGACACCGGCCGTCTCGCGGACCTCGAACTCGAAGCGTACGAAATCCTCGAACGCGGCACCGAGCCGCTCACGCCACCGTTCCGGGGTGACGGCATCCAGGCGGATGCCGTCGACCCTGATCCGGCCCAGGGTCGGCTCGTACATCCGGCACAGGAGCTTGACCAGCGTGGACTTGCCGGAGCCGTTCTCGCCGACCAGGGCCACCACTCCCCCGGCGGGCAGCCTCAGGTCGATGTCCTGCAGGATCGTCGCCGTCGTGCCCGGGTAGCGGAAGGTCAGGCGCTCGACGGTGACCCCCTGCCGCAGGCGCGACGGCACGGCGGCCGGGCGGCAGGTCGGTGGCGCCGCCGAGGCGGGCTCCGCGGTCGTCGTCGGCGGAGCGCCCGCCCGTTCCGCGTACGTACGCAGCCACCGCAACCGTTCCGCGTTCTGCAGGAGTTCGACGACGGCCCCGGTCGCCTGCACCAGTCCGCCGACGTGCCCTGTGAACCGCCCGGCCAGGACGACGCCGAGCAGGACGGCGCCCAGTGTGGTGCGGCCGGTGACCGCGAGGTGCACGACGAAGGCGACCGCGCCGATCAGGCCGAGCGAGTTGAGCAGCCCGGCGACGCTGCCGATCGCGGCCACCCGCCACTGCGCCCGGCCGGAGACGGCGTCCGCGCGGCGCCGTAACCGACGTGCCCGGGAGCGCAGTTCGGGGCCCGCGTCGAAGACGCGCAGTTCCTTGCCGGCCGACGGTGAGGTGGCGAGGCGGGCCAGGCGGACGGCCAGCCGGTAGTCGGCCGCCGTGGCGTCCTGCGAGCGGGCCAGGACGCCACGCGCGGAGATCTGCAGGCGCAGGGCGAGCGCCCCGATCAGCGGCAGCACAAGGAGGGCCGGGTGGACCGCGGCCAGGAGGACGGCCGTCACCAGGAAGCCGCCGAACTGTTCGAGCAGATTGAGCACCCAGTTGAGCAGGGCCCCCATCGCCAGGGTACGGTCACGCAGCAGGTGGAGCCGGTCCTGGAACGCGGGCGACTCCTGGTGGCGCAGCCCGGGTATGCCCGCCGCTAGCCGGGCCAACAGCCGGTCGAAGGCGAAGCCCACCCGTTCACTCAGCCCGATCCTGGCGCCGATGGCGGCCAGTTCGACCACCTCCCACACGCCGAGGCTCACGACGAGCAGGAACGCCGCCGTCAACGTCGAGTCCAGGACGTGCAGTTGGGCGCCCTCGGCCATGGACCGCAGCCAGAGGGCCTGGAGAGCCGCGAGTCCCGCCGCCGCGGGCACGAGCAGGAGCCCCAGTACCGCCAGCTTCCAGGACTCGCGGAAGGACTCGGCGAGGAGGGAACGCAGGGCGGCGAGCGTGCCACGCCGGGCGGATTCGGGGGCGGCGGGCGGCTCGGCGACCTCGCTCGACGCATCCACCTTGGTCGACGCAGCCGCCTCGACCGGCTCAGCGCCTTCAGTCGGCCCAGCCGCCTCGATCGGGTCGCACACCTCGATCGGGTCGAGCACCTCGGCCGGCTGAGGGATGTCGGTCACGGTACGTACGGCCGGCGGAGTCCCGCACGCGCCATCAGCCCCGTCGCCGTCGAGGTCGGGGGCGAACCGCTCCGCCTGCAACCGGTACATCCGCGCGTATCTGCCGCCGAGCGCCATCAGCGCGTCATGCGTGCCGCTCTCCACGATCCTTCCGCCGTCCAGGACATGGATGAGGTCGGCCTTGCGCACGCCCGAGAAGCGGTGCGAGACCAGCAGGGTCGTGACGCCGCGGCTCGCCGTCAGGAAACGGTCGAAGAAGGCGGCCTCCGCGCGCGCGTCGAGGTGGGCGGTGGGCTCGTCCAGGACGAGTACGGCGCCCGAGCGCGCGGCCAGCAGCGCACGGGCCAGCGCGACCCGCTGCCACTGGCCGGCGGACAGGTCGGCGCCGCCGGTGAACTGCCGGGAGAGCACGGTGTCCCAGCCCGCCGGGAGCATGCGGGGCAGCGCACCACCGCCTGCCTGTTCCAGGGCGTGGCGCAGTGCGCGTGGGTCGTCCCCCGCGCCGGGGTCACCGATCGCCACGTTGTCGCGCAGCGTCAGCGGGTACTTCACGAAGTCCTGGAAGACGACGGAGATGCCCTGACGCCACCGCCGCGCGTCACAGGCCCGCGCGTCCGTGCCGTCGACCGTGATGCGTCCGGCGTCCGGCTCGTAGAGGCGCGCGAGGAGTTTGATCAGTGTGGTCTTGCCGGAGCCGTTCGCGCCGACGAGGGCCACGGAGGCGCCGGCCGGCAGGTTCAGGTCGAGCCCGCTCAGGACGGGTCGGCTCGTGCCCGGATAGGTGAAGTCCACGGATTCGAAGGTGATGGTGTGGCGGGGGCGGTGCCGCGCATCGCCAGGGGGACGGGTGCGGGCCTGACGGCCGGCGCCGGGCGCGCCCCCGTCG
>NZ_LIRJ01000456.1 GCF_001419745.1 Streptomyces silaceus
GCTGGGCCATGGGTGCATCCCGTCAGCGCCGTGCCCGGCCGTGGGTACGTGCCCGTCAGCGTTTGCCATCAGCGCTTGCTGTCAGCGCTTGCGCTTCTTCTTGGAGGGGTTGCCCGTGCGGCGTGCCGTGCGCTTCTCGTACTGCTCGCGTGCCGTCTCGTACTCCTCGCGGTGCAGCTTCTCGCCCGGGGCCTCGGTCAGGGAGCGGAAGAAGTAGGCGAGGAGGCTGCCGATGAAGCCGATCGTCATCAGGCCGCGCATGGAGGCCTGGGACGCCGGGTCGTGGCGGCGGGTGAACCCCTCCCACGTGCGGCGGAAGGCGAGGGCGCTGCAGATCGCGAACATCACGACGACGAGGAGGTTCACGAACGTCCCCACGTCCGCGATGGTCAGGCCCTCGTAGGCGAAGCGCAGCACGAAGCAGCCGGCGGCGGCCGCGAGCAGGGAGCCGACGGCGACCCCGGCGCGGCGGGCGCCGTAGCCGCCGTCGTGGGCGAGCCAGGTCGTCCCGAAGAAGCGGAGGGGCTCGGGCCGCGGGCCGGGCGTGGTGCCGGTGGGACCCGGGGCACCGGAGGCGTCGGTGGTGCCGAGGGGGCCGGTGGTGCCAGCGGCTCCGCTGAGACCGGTGGGGCCAGAAGTGCCGGACGTACCGGTGGGGCCTTGGGTGCCGGATTCTTCGCTCACCGTTTGATTATCGCCTGCCGGGGCGGACGGGCCGGTGCCCCCGAGGGCCACGGCACGCCCTATTCGTCCCCCGCCTTGCCAGGCCGCCCCGCCGGGCAGCTAGTTTGGGCTGCGTAAGGCGTCACCGGGACTGATGCGCAACCGGGGAACACGGGGGAGGTCGGTGCGAGTGTCGCTCCGTGGTGGAGACCCGGAGGAGATCGGCGGCTACCCGCTGGAGGCCCGCCTCGGCTCGGGCGGCATGGGCACGGTCTTCCTGGCGCGTACGGCATCGGGGCGCCCGGTCGCGCTCAAGCTGATCCACCAGCAGTTCGCGGACGACGACGAGTTCCGGATCCGGTTCCGGCAGGAGGTGGCCGCGGCCCGGCGCGTCAGCGGCGCCTTCACGGCGGCCGTGATCGACGCCGACCCCGAGGCCGAGCACCCCTGGATGGCCACGGCGTACATCGAGGGCCCCACCCTCGCCCAGCGCATCGCCAAGAAGGGCCCCATCGACGGCGCCGAGCTGCGCACGCTGGCCATCGGGCTCACGGAGGCGCTGCGCGACATCCACCGCGCGGGCGTCGTGCACCGCGACCTCAAGCCGTCGAACGTGGTCCTCTCCCCCGAGGGCCCCCGCGTCATCGACTTCGGCATCTCACGGGCGGCGGACCAGCAGACGCTGACGATGACGGGGCGGGTGATCGGCACGCCGCCGTTCATGTCGCCCGAGCAGTTGCAGGCTCCGCGCGGGGTGGGGCCGCGCTCCGACGTCTTCTCGCTGGGCACGCTGCTGGTGTACGCGGCGACGGGACAGGGCCCCTTCGACGCGGACAGCCCGTACATGACGGCCTATCAGGTGGTGCACGAGGCGCCGGCGCTGGACGCCGTGCCGGACAAGCTGCGCCGGGTCGTCGAACCGTGTCTGGCGAAGGCCCCGGACGAGCGGCCCTCGGCGGACGAACTCCTCGTACGGCTGCGGGATCTGCCCTCCGACCTGGGCGGCGCGGCGGGGCCCGCGGCGGCCTCGCGCAGCACGCGCGAGACGGACACGCAGCACCACCTGTCGACGGACGACACCCCGGCGCCGGGCGCCGCCCCGGACCTCGCCGAGCGCGAGAACGCGTCCGGGAGCGAGAGCGCGGCCGAGCCGGAGACCGGGACCCTCATCGGCCTCCGGCTGCGCCGGCGTTGGCGCCCGGTGCTCGCGGCCGCCGTGGCCGTGGCCGCGATCGGCGGCGGGGTCGCGACGCTGCGGGCCGGCGACTCGGACGGCGGCGACAAGGGCCACGACATCGCGGCGGCCGGTGCGCGGCTGCCGGGCGGCTTCGAGCCGTGGCGCAAGACCGTGCCGGGCGGCCGCGAGGACATCCCGGACGAGCTGCGCTGTCTGACGCGGGGCGACGCGCTGTTCTGCGGGGGCGGCGGGGTCGTGGCGACCCGGCTCCGACTCTCCGACGGCTCCCGGGTCTGGACGGAGAAGAGCCCCGGCGTTCCGGTGCAGGGCATGCATCTGGTGGGCGCCACCGACGACACGGTGCTCGGCTACCGCTTCGCGGCCGAGGACGCGCCGGGCGACGCGGCCACCGAGGTGGTCGCCATCGACGCGGACAAGGGCGACGAACTGTGGTCGGTGCCGTCGGGCGCCCAGTCGACGGCCGTGACCGGGCATACGCAGGACGCCGTGGTCGTCGGCTCGACGGTCGTGACGGTCGACGCGTCGAACACCCGTTTCGAGGCCCGGCGCGCGCACAGCGGTGAGGTCGCCTGGAAGCAGCCGTTCCCCACGGGCACGCAGTGCGCCCCGATCCCCTCGGGGACCCTGCTCTTCGCGATGTGCGCGCCGAAGGCCGAGATCTCGGCGAACGAGGTGCGCCATCCCACCCTGCACGTCGTCGACCAGGCCTCCGGGCGGCTCGGCAAGGCCATCGCCCTCAAGGGCCCCGCGCAGCCGGTCGGCACCTCCGGCGACGACCTCGTCTTCCTGCACCGCGACGAGCAGCGGCTGGAGTCGGTCGGCTACGACGGGGTGCTGCGGGTGGACCGGGACTCGCACGAGGTCACGTACGCGCGGCTGCCGAAGACGTACGCGGGGACGCCGGGGATGGTGGGCGGCACGGTCTTCGTGAGCGGGCAGACCGGGCTGGTCACGGCCTTCGACCCGGCGAACGGCCACAAGAAGTGGTCCCGGCAGACCGGCGTGGAGGGTGTCTCCGGGCCGGTGGGCGGGGACGGCGACGGCGCCCTCTACTTCAGCTCGGCCAGCGGCCGGGTCGTCGCGCTCTCGGCGCGCAGGGGCGAGCCGCGGTGGACGACGAACCCGCGGGCCGAGGGCCTGGCGGGCGAGACGAACGCCAGCGCGCGCGTGACCGTCGCCGGAAGCGTGGTGGTCGTGGCCGCCGCCAGGAACACGGTGTTCGCCTTCGACTCGACGAAGCCGCCGAAGGCAGGGTGACGGCGGAGACGCCGGGGGCGCCGTGACGGCAAAGCCGCCGCAGCCCGCTGACGAGCCGGTCCCGGCGGCTTCCCGCACCTCTCCGACGGACCGCCTCAGCAGCGCGGCGCCACGTACCCGTCGCTGCCCGTGCGGATGTACGTGTCCGAGACGTAGCGGCCGCTGCCGATGCGGTCCCACAGCTTCGACGTGCCCGTCGGGCCCGTGACCGTCTCCCCCGCCTTCTGGCACTGGATGGTGACGCGGCTGCCGGCGCGGAGGCGGCCGACCTTGCCGTACGACGTGCCGGGGCCCGAGCGGACGTTGACGTCCGCGACCACCGGGTAGGACCCGGCCGCCATGGTCTCGACGGCCTCCGTCGTCCCGGCCGCGTCCTGCACCTCGATGACGTTCTCGCTCACCGTGCTCTCCCCCCGTAACGGGCGACGCGGGCCGCCCTTGGCATGCTGCTCACACCAAGGACGCACCCGCGCCGCACAAAGGTTCCCGTGAACCCCCCGGGGGTTCAGCCCAGCTTCGACACGTCCCGGACGGCGCCCTTGTCGGCGCTGGTCGCCATCGCCGCGTACGCCCGCAGGGCGGCGGAGACCTTCCGCTCGCGGGCCTTCGGCGCGTACACGCCGCCGAGGGCCTCGCGACGGGCGGTCAGCTCCTCGTCGGACACGAGGAGTTCGATCGAGCGGTTCGGGATGTCGATGCGGATCCGGTCGCCGTCCTCGACGAGCGCGATCGTGCCGCCGGACGCCGCCTCCGGCGAGGCGTGGCCGATCGACAGACCCGACGTACCGCCGGAGAAGCGGCCGTCGGTGACCAGGGCGCACGTCTTGCCGAGGCCGCGCCCCTTGAGGAAGGAGGTCGGGTAGAGCATCTCCTGCATGCCGGGGCCGCCCTTGGGGCCCTCGTAGCGGATGACGACGACGTCGCCCTCCTTGACCTGCTTGTTGAGGATCTTCTCGACGGCCTCCTCCTGCGACTCGCAGACGACGGCGGGGCCCTCGAACGTCCAGATCGACTCGTCGACGCCCGCGGTCTTCACCACGCAGCCGTCCACGGCGAGGTTGCCCTTGAGGACGCCGAGGCCGCCGTCCTCGGAGTAGGCGTGGGCGACGTCGCGGATGCAGCCGTTCGCGGCGTCCGTGTCGAGGGTGTCCCAGCGCTCGGACTGCGAGAAGGCCTCGGCGGAGCGCTTGCAGCCGGGCGCCGCGTGCCACAGCTCGACCGCCTCCTCGGAGGCGGAGCCGGAGCGGATGTCCCAGGCGTCCAGCCACTCCTTGACGGAGGGGGAGTGGACGGTGTGCACGTCCTCGTTGAGCAGGCCGCCGCGGTAGAGCTCGCCGAGCAGCGCGGGGATGCCGCCGGCGCGGTGCACGTCCTCCATGTAGTACGTCGTGGTGGGCGCGGCGTTCGGGGCGACCTTGGCGAGGCAGGGGACGCGGCGCGAGACGGCGTCGATGTCGCTCAGGTCGTAGCCGACCTCGGCCTCGCGGGCGGCGGCGAGCAGGTGCAGGATCGTGTTGGTGGAGCCGCCCATGGCGATGTCGAGGGCCATGGCGTTCTCGAAGGCGGCGTGCGTGGCGATGCTGCGCGGCAGGACGGAGTCGTCGTCACCGTCGTAGTACCGCTTGGTGATGTCGACGACGGTCCGCCCCGCGCGCTCGTACAGCTCCTTGCGGGCGGTGTGCGTGGCGAGGACCGAGCCGTTGCCGGGCAGCGAGAGGCCGATGGCCTCGGTCAGGCAGTTCATCGAGTTGGCGGTGAACATGCCGGAACAGGAGCCGCAGGTCGGGCAGGCGTTCTCCTCGATGCGGAGGATGTCCTCGTCCGAGATGTTCTCGTTGACCGCGTCACTGATCGCGTTGACCAGGTCGAGCTTGCGGACCGTGCCGTCGACGAGGGTGGCCTTGCCGGCCTCCATCGGGCCGCCGGAGACGAAGACGGTGGGGATGTTGAGGCGCAGGGCGGCCATCAGCATGCCGGGGGTGATCTTGTCGCAGTTGGAGATGCAGATCAGGGCGTCGGCGCAGTGGGCCTCGACCATGTACTCGACCGAGTCGGCGATCAGGTCGCGCGAGGGCAGGGAGTACAGCATGCCGCCGTGGCCCATCGCGATGCCGTCGTCCACCGCGATCGTGTTGAACTCGCGGGGGATGCCGCCCGCTGCGCTGATCGCGTCGGAGACGATGCGGCCGACCGGCTGGAGGTGGGTGTGGCCGGGCACGAACTCCGTGAAGGAGTTGGCGACGGCGATGATCGGCTTCCGCCCGATGTCGGCCCCGGGTACACCGGAGGCGCGCATAAGGGCGCGGGCGCCCGCCATGTTGCGGCCGTGGGTGACGGTACGGGACCTCAGCTCGGGCATCGTCGCTCGCTCCTTCAGGGGTCCCTGGAGGGACCTTCGAGGCAGGGTAAGACTTGCTGCCGAGCGTACGCCGCCGCTCCAGGATCTGGACAGGCCGTCCGGATGTCGGGACGGCCGTCTCGGTGAGCGGCCACCGGCCCCGGACGACGGGGCACGTCAGGGCCCGGTCAGATGCCCCTGCACCACCGGCGCCACCCGCGCCACGATCTGCTCCAGGTCCGCCGACGCCAGCGGCTCGACCTTGATCACGTACCGCAGCATGGCGATCCCCACCAGCTGGGCCGCGGCCAGCTCGGCCCGCAGCTGGGCGTCCGGCACCTCGAGGCGGCGCGCGATCCGGCTCAGGAGCTGGGCCGCGACGAGCCGGCGGAAGACCGCGGCGGCCGTTTCGTTGTTGACCGCGGAGCGCACGATGGCGAGCAGCGGGACGCGCGTCGCGGGGCTCTCCCAGACGCCGAGGATGAAGCGGGTCAGGCGCTCGCCGACCCCCTCCAGCGGGCCCTCCTCGATCGCGGCGGGCGCTTCGAGGGCGGGGGCGAAGGCGATCGTGACGGCCGCCTCGAAGACCTGCTCCTTGGTGCCGAAGTAGTGGTGCACGAGCGCCGAGTCGACCCCGGCGGCCTTGGCGATGCCGCGCACGGACGTCTTCTCGTATCCCCGTTCGGAGAACTCCTCGCGGGCCGCGTCGAGGATGCGGTCGCGCGTCGCGGGACCGTTCTCCGCCTGCGTACGGGAAGGGCGTCCCCGGCGGCGCGGGGCCGGATCCCCGGACGGCGCGCCCGAGGTCATGAGCGGGGCACCCGCACCGCGGAGGCGAGGTGCAGCCGCGTGAAGGCGAGGGCCTCGGCGAGGTCGGCCTCGCGTTCGGCGCTGGACATCGCGCGGCGCGTGTTGACCTCGATGACGACGTGCCCGTCGAAGCCGGTGGTGGCGAGCCGCTCCAGGAGCTCGGCGCAGGGCTGTGTGCCGCGGCCGGGGACGAGGTGCTCGTCCTTGCCGGACCCCTTGCCGTCGGCGAGGTGGACGTGGCCGAGGCGGTCGCCCATGCGGTCGACCATGTCCATCGCGTCCGTGCGGGCGGTCGCGGTGTGCGAGAGGTCGACGGTGAAGTGGCGGTAGTCGTCCTTGGTGACGTCCCAGTCGGGGGCGTACGCGAGCATCTCGCGGTCGCGGTAGCGCCAGGGATACATGTTCTCGACGGCGAACCGCACGTCCGTCTCGTCGGCCATCCGCCAGATTCCGTCGACGAAGTCGCGCGCGTACTGCCGCTGCCACCGGAAGGGCGGGTGGACGACGACGGTCGACGCGTCGAGCTTCTCGGCGGCGGCCTTCGCGCGCTGGAGCTTGACCCAGGGGTCCGTGGACCAGACCCGCTGCGTGATCAGCAGGCACGGCGCGTGGACGGCCAGGATCGGGATCTGGTGGTAGTCGCTCAGCCGGCGCAGGGCCTCGATGTCCTGGCTGACGGGGTCGGTCCACACCATGACCTCGACGCCGTCGTAGCCCAGGCGCGCGGCGATCTCGAAGGCCGTCGCCGTCGACTCCGGATAGACGGAGGCCGTCGACAGGGCGACCTTCGCATCCGGGACGCGCACCACTGGTTCTGCCACGAGGGACAGCGTACGGGCCCCGTCCGGGCGCCGGGGAGGTGACCTCCCAACACCCTGCTCAGGAGCCGTCGCGCCCCGCTCGCGGCACGCGTCCCGCGCCTCCGCTACGCCTCCGGCAGATGGTCGAGCCTGCGCAGGATGACGCCCTCGCGCAGCGCCCACGGACAGATCTCCAGCGTCTCGACGCCGAAGAGGTCCATCGCGCCCTCCGCGACGAGCGCCCCCGCGAGCAGCTGTCCGGCCCGCCCCTCGGAGACGCCCGGCAGCTCCGCGCGCTCCTGCGCGGTCATCGCGGCGAGCTGCGGCACCCAGTCCTCCAGGGACTTGCGCTTCAGCTCGCGCTGGACGTAGAGCCCCTCGGCCGAGCGCGCGGCGCCCGCGAGCCGGGCGAGCTGCTTGAACGTCTTCGACGTCGCCACGACGTGGTCGGGGGCGCCGAAGCGGCTGAACTCCCCCACGGTGCGGGCGATCTGGGCGCGCACGTGGCGCCGCAGGGCCTTCACGTCGGCGGGGTCCGCCGGATCCGCCCGCAGCCAGCCGGCCGTCAGGCGTCCCGCGCCGAGCGGCAGGCTGACCGCCGCGTCCGGTTCCTCGTCGATGCCGTACGCGATCTCCAGCGAGCCGCCGCCGATGTCGAGGACGAGGAGCTTGCCCGCGGACCAGCCGAACCAGCGCCGCACGGCGAGGAAGGTGAGTCTCGCCTCCTCCTCGCCGGACAGGACCTGGAGGTCGACGCCGGTCTCCTCCTTGACGCGGGCGAGCACCTCGTCGGCGTTGGTCGCCTCGCGCACGGCGGAGGTCGCGAACGGCAGCACTTCCTCGACGCCCTTGTCCTCGGCCGCCTCCATCGCCTCGCGGACGGTGGAGACCAGCCGCTCGACGCCCTCGGGGCCGATCGCCCCGGCCGGGTCGAGGAGTTGGGCAAGGCGCAGGTCGGTCTTGTGCGAGTGCGCGGGCAGCGGGCGCGCGCCGGGATGGGCGTCGACCACGAGCAGATGCACCGTGTTCGAGCCCACGTCGAGGACACCGAGTCTCATATACGGAACGCTACGCCGGGTGGGGCCCTCGTCTGGCCTCGGGCGGTCCACCGCACGCATACCCTGGAGTCGTGCCAAAGACGAAAAAGGCGAAGACCGACAAATCGAAGTCGGAGAAGTCGTCGACGAAGCCGCCCAAGCAGAAGAAGCCCAAGGAGCCGGAGAAGGCCGGCCGGGCGAAGCAGCCGGAAAAGACGAAGCGCCCGGAGGGGCGGACGCCGGACGAGACGGGCCTGGACTTCGCCCGCGCCTGGGTGGAGTTCCCTGATCCCGCGGACGACGAGCAGGTCTTCCGCTGCGATCTGACATGGCTGACCTCTCGCTGGAACTGCATCTTCGGGAGCGGCTGCCAGGGCATCCAGGCGGGCCGCGCCGACGACGGCTGCTGCACGCTGGGGGCCCATTTCTCGGACGAGGACGACGAGAAGCGGGTCGCCGGGTACGTGGAGCGGCTCACGCCGGACATCTGGCAGCACCACGACGTGGGCCGGGAGACGGGCTGGGTCGCGACGGACGAGGACGGCGACCGCCAGACCCGTCCGTACAACGGCTCGTGCATCTTCCAGAACCGCCCCGGCTTCGCGGGCGGCGCGGGCTGCTCGCTGCACATCCTGGCGATCAAGGAGGGCCGCGAGCCGCTGGAGACGAAGCCGGACGTCTGCTGGCAGCTGCCGGTGCGCCGGACGTACGAGTGGATCGACCGGCCGGACGACACGCGCGTCCTCCAGGTGTCGATCGGCGAGTACGACCGCCGGGGCTGGGGCCCCGGCGGCCACGACCTGCACTGGTGGTGCACGTCGGCGACGTCGGCGCACGGCGCGGGCGACCCGGTGTACGTGTCCTACCGCCCGGAGCTGATCGAGCTGATGGGCAAGAAGGGGTACGACCGCCTGGTGGAGCTGTGCGAGGAGCGCCTGGCCTCGCAGCTCCCGCTGGTGGCCCCGCATCCGGCGGACCCGGCCCCCTGAGGCTCACCCCGGGCCCGGTCCCCCGCTGCCGTCGCCGGGCGGCGGTGACGAGTCCGAGGGCCCCGGATCCGACGGGGTGGGCGTCGGATCCGTGGGCGTCGGCGTGGGGTCGGTGGGCCCGGGGTCCGAGGGGCCCGGGTCGGAGGGTCCCGGGTCGGACGGGCCGGGGTCGGTGGGCCCGGGGTCCGAGGGTCCTGGATCGGAGGGTCCCGGGTCGGATGGGCCGGGGTCGGAGGGGCCCGGGTCGCTGGGCCCCGGATCGCTCGGTCCGGGCGTGCCGGGCGGGCGTCCCCTGCCGAATCCGTCGATCGAGATGACCGCGCCCGACGGCGCGATGGAGACCCGTGCGCGCCAGTGGCCCGCCGGCTCGCGGGTGTGGTCGACGTACACCTGGATCGTGACCGACTCGCCCGGCGCGAGCGTGCCCGACGAGCGGCTCAGATAGAGCCAGGGCGCGCTCTCGCTCGCCGACCACCGGACCGCCGAACCGCCGGACGCGGTCAGCGTGATGAGGGTGGTGTCGCCGCTCGGCCGGGCCTCGACGGTGAGCCGGCCCGGACCCGTCCGTGAGTGGGACGGGGGCCCGCCGCCGCTGATGACCTCCACGGACACGTCGCGGGAGCGGCTGCTCCCGTCGAAGCGGGAGTCGGGGCCCGTGCGGGCGTTGCCCGCGTTCTCGTAGCTGTCGCGGGCGCGGTCGCTGCCGAGTCCGTCGGGGCCGTCGCCCTCGCTCGCGGTGACCGAACTCCCGTCGCGGCCCTCGCCGGTGAGGGGCGCTCCCCGGTAGGCGGCCCAGAGGGCGAGCACGGGGGCGGCCACGACGGTGGCGACGACGGTGGTCGTGACGGCACGCGCGCGCAGCCGGTCGCGGCGGGCGGCGCGGTCCTTGGGGTCCATCGGGAAACCCCGCCGGTCGTAGCGGGGATTGCGGCCCCGCGCGCGGGGGGCGTGG
>NZ_LIRJ01000457.1 GCF_001419745.1 Streptomyces silaceus
TGAACCGCGTGCGGGCCATCACGCTCGTACTGATCACCGTGCTGAGCGGGGCGGCGACCGCCGTGGCCGGTCCCATCCTCTTCGTCGGACTGATCGTGCCCCACCTGGTCCGCAAGCCCGCCGGAGGCTCGGTCCCATGGCTCATGATCTACACGATGGTGCTCGGCCCGATCCTGCTGCTCATCGCGGACATCGGGTCGCGGGTCCTGCTGCCCACCGGCGAGGTGCCGGTGGCCATCGTGACCGCGTTCCTCGGCGGCCCGATGCTGATCTGGGCCGTCCGTCGCTACGGGGCGGGGTCGCTGTGAACGTACGCGGATTCCGTGCCGAACGGCGCACGGTCGTCCTCGCCGCCGTGCTGGTCGCCCTCATGCTCGCCCTGGCCCTCACCGGCCTCTGCTACGGCGCGTCCTGGTCCAGCCCCCAGGAGGTGCTCGCCGCGCTCACCGGCGCGGANNGGCGCCCTGGTCGCCATCACCGTCCTGTCGGGCACCTCCGCCCAACTGGCCGTCGGCTCGGTGCTCGGCGGGCTCGTCGTCGCGGCCGCCATCTACCTGCTCTCGTTCGACCGGGGCTTCTCCGGGCTGCGGCTCGTCGTGATCGGCATCGCCATCAACGCGATGGTGACCGCGATCAACTCGTGGATCGTGCTCCGCGCCGACCTGGAGGTCGCGATCGCCGCGGTCGGCTGGAGCGCGGGATCCCTCAACGGCGTGGGCTGGTCCGACCTGGGCATCCCGTTCACGGTGATCGCCGTCCTGCTCGCCCTCATGGCGACGCGGGCGCACGCCATGCACCAGGCCTCGCTCGGCGACGCCGTCGCCGTGACCACCGGCGTCGGCCTCGACCGGCTGCGGCTGCTGATGGTCCTGGTCGGCGTCGGCTGCACGGCCACGGTGACCGCGGTGGCCGGACCCATCGCGTTCATCGCGCTGGCCGCCCCGCAGATCGGCCGCAGGCTCGCCGGCGCCGCGGGCGTCCCCCTGCTGCCGGCCGCGCTGACCGGGTCCGTGCTGCTCCTGGGCGCCGACCTGATCGCCCAGATGCTGCTCGCGCCCGTCGCGCTGCCCGTCGGCGTGGTGAGTACCGCGATCGGCGGTTGCTACCTGATCTGGCTGCTGACCAAGGAGGTGAGGCGCGCGTGAGCGCACGCCTGACCGCGCGGGACATCACCCTGCGCTACGGAGACCGTGTGGTGTCCACACGGCTGAGCCTCGACGTCCCCGACGGCGCGTTCACCGCCATCGTCGGACCCAACGGGTGCGGGAAGTCGACCCTGTTG
>NZ_LIRJ01000458.1 GCF_001419745.1 Streptomyces silaceus
AGATTGTGTATAAGAGACAGGTCAATGCTTTGTCCTGACAACAGAACAGTCCGGACAACAGAACTTCCCGTCATCATCTCCCGGGACTACGCTCGCCCCGTGTCCAAACCAGTCGCCAAAGCAGCCCAGGACAAGCCGGTCAAGGACCCCACCGTCGCGCTGCGGCTCGGCGTCGACCGCAGCAGCCCGGTCCCGCTCTACTTCCAGCTGGCCCAGCAGCTGGAGGCGGCGATCGAGCGCGGCGCCCTGACCCCCGGCAGCCTCCTCGGCAACGAGATCGAGCTCGCCATGCGGCTCGGGCTGTCCCGGCCCACTGTCCGCCAGGCCATCCAGTCCCTCGTCGACAAGGGCCTGCTCGTGCGGCGCCGCGGCGTCGGCACCCAGGTCGTGCACAGCCAGGTCAAGCGCCCCCTGGAGCTCAGCAGCCTCTACGACGACCTGGAGGCGGCGGGCCAGCGCCCCGAGACGCGCGTCCTGCGCAACACCGTCGAGCCCGCGTCCGCCGAGGTCGCGGCGGCGCTCGGGGTCGCCGAGGGGGACGAGGTGCACCTCGTCGAGCGGCTGCGGCTCGCCCACGGCGAGCCCATGGCCCACCTGCGCAACCACCTGCCGAGCGGCCTGCTCGACCTCGACACCGAGCGTCTGGAGGCCACCGGCCTCTACCGGCTCATGCGCGCCGCCGGCCTCACCCTGCACAGCGCGCGCCAGTCGGTCGGCGCCCGCGCGGCCACCGCCGAGGAGGGCGCGCTCCTGGCCGAGCCGGCCGGTGCCCCGCTGCTCACCATGCGGCGCACGACCTTCGACGACACGGGCCGGGCGGTCGAGTACGGCTGCCACGTCTACCGGGCCTCGCGCTACTCCTTCGAGTTCCAGCTCCTCGTCCGACCGTAGGGCGCCGGAGCCGCCCAGAGTCCCGTACGGCCGTCGATACCAACTCGCCAACGGTCGTCAGAATGTTCTGACAAATCCATTGACGCTGCCGCGCGCCCCCCGCTAGAACTCCCCCAGCCGCACCGAGGCGGCCGGGAGAAGAGGTGGTGCCACCATGCGTACGCGCACATCCCGCACGGCCGCAGTCCTGATCGCGGTGATCGCGCTGGCCGCCGGCTGCAGCAGCTCCGGCGGCAAGGACGACGAGGACAAGGCGAACGACGACGGCGGTGGCAAGGGCGTCTCCACGCCCCGCCTCAAGATCGCCATGGTGACGCACTCCGGCGAGGGCGACACCTTCTGGGACATCGTCCAGAGCGGCGCCGAGCAGGCGGCCCGCAAGGACAACGTCGAGTTCCTCTACGCCAACGACAAGGAGGCCAAGGGGCAGGCCGAGCTGGTCCAGTCGTTCGTCGACAAGAAGGTCGACGGGATCGTCGTGACCCTGGCCAAGCCCGAGGCGATGAAGGCGGTGCTCGCCCACGCGACCGCCGCCGGGATCCCGGTCGTCACGATCAACTCCGGGGCCGAGTTCTCCGCGAAGTTCGGCGCGCTCACCCACATCGGCCAGGACGAGTCCGTGGCCGGCGAGGCCGTCGGCACCGAGCTGAACGCCCGAGGCAGGAAGAAGGCCCTGTGCGTCCTCCACGAACAGGGCAACGTGTCCCTCGAACAGCGCTGTGCCGGCGTCAAGAAGACCTTCGACGGCACGGTGGAGAACCTGAACGTCGAGGGCACCAACGCGCCCGGCGCCCAGTCGTCCATCAGTGCGAAGCTCCAGGCCACCAAGGGCATCGACGCCGTGGTCGCCCTCGGCGCGCCGATCGCCGCCGTCTCGGTGAAGGCGAAGGAGGACGCCGGAGGAGCGGCCGGCGAGGCCGAGGTCGACACGTTCGACCTGAACGCCGAGGTCGTCAAGCGCCTCAAGGCCAAGGAGGTCGGCTTCGCCGTCGACCAGCAGCCCTACCTCCAGGGCTACCTCTCCGTCGACGAGCTCTGGCTCCACAAGACCAACGCCAACGTCCTGGGAGGCGGCAAGCCCGTCCTCACCGGACCCGCCATCGTGACCGAGAAGGACGTACCGAAGCTGGAGAAGTACACCGCCCGGGGAACCCGATGAGCACACGCCGCGGCCCCCGATGAACACACACGCGATGCGCGTGGTCGATACTTGGGCGGCTGGGGCCGGGGATCCGGACCGGTCGCACAGAGCAGCAGAGCAAGAAGGGCACGGCGTCGTGGCAAGGGTGAAGACAGGGGTACGAGCGGTGGGCGCCGCGCTGGTCGCGGTGCTCGGGGTCACCGCGGGCCTGACCGGATGCAGCAGCACCGGCGGCAAGCGCGCGGAGGACGCCCGCAAGGCCGCGGCCGCCCAGGGGAAGGCCGCGGTGAGCACACCGCGCTGGACCTTCGGCATGGTCACCCACTCGGGCGACGGCGACACCTTCTGGGACATCGTCCAGAGCGGCGCCGAGGAAGCGGCCCGCAAGGACAACATCAAATTCCTGTACGCCCATGACGACGAGGCCCAGCAGCAGGCCCAGCTCGTGGACTCCTACATCGACAAGAAGGTCGACGGCATCATCGTGTCGCTGGCCAAGCCGGACGCGATGAAGGGCCCGCTGGCCCGCGCCAAGAAGGCCGGCATCCCGGTGATCACCGTGAACTCCGGCTCCGCCGAGTCCAAGCAGTTCGGCGCGCTCACCCACATCGGCCAGGACGAGACGATCGCGGGCGAGGCCGTCGGCGAGGAGCTCAACAAGCGCGGGAAGAAGAAGGCGCTCTGCATCCTGCACGAGCAGGGCAACGTCGGCCACGAGCAGCGCTGCGAGGGCGCCAAGAAGACCTTCGACGGCAAGCTGGAGAACCTCTACGTGACGGGCACCAACATGCCCGACGTGCAGTCCTCCGTCGAGGCCAGGCTCCAGTCCGACAAGGACGTGGACGCGGTCGTCACGCTGGGCGCACCCTTCGCCGACGCCGCCGTGAAGGCCAAGGAGGGCGCGGGCAGCAAGGCGGAGATCGACACGTTCGACCTGAACGAGAAGGTCGCGGCGGGCCTCAAGTCCGGCTCCCTCGGCTTCGCGGTCGACCAGCAGCCCTACCTCCAGGGCTACGAGGCCGTCGACCTGCTGTGGCTGTACAAGTACAACGCCGACGTCCTCGGCGGCGGCAAGCCCGTCCTGACCGGCCCGCAGATCATCACCAAGGACCAGGCCGCCGAGCTGGAGGAATACGCGAAGCGAGGGACCCGATGACCGCGAAAGACCTCGCGCCCGCACCGGGCACCACGACGGACGAGCGCCTCCTGAAGACCTCGCCCCTGAAGAAGCTGATGGGCCGCCCCGAGCTCGGCTCGGTCGTCGGCGCCGTGGCCGTCTTCATCTTCTTCTCGATCGTCGCGGACAGCTTCCTGCGCGCGACCAGCCTGGCCACGGTCCTCTACGCCGCCTCGACGATCGGCATCATGGCGGTGCCGGTGGCGCTGCTGATGATCGGCGGCGAGTTCGACCTCTCGGCGGGCGTCCTGGTGACGACCTCCGCGCTGATCTCGTCGATGTTCAGCTACCAGATGACCGCGAACGTCTGGGTGGGCGTCGGGGTCTCCCTGCTGGCCACCCTCGCGGTCGGCGTCTTCAACGGCGTCATGCTGACCCGCACGGACCCACCGAGCTTCATCATCACGCTCGGCACGTTCCTGATGCTGACCGGCATGAACCTCGGCTTCACCAAGCTGATCAGCGGCACCGTCTCCACCAAGTCGATCTCCGACATGGAGGGCTTCGCCTCCGCCAAGGACGTCTTCGCCTCGACGATCACCGTCGGCGGCGTCGACTTCAAGATCACCATCGTGTGGTGGCTCGCCCTGATCGCCGTGGCCACCTGGATCCTGCTGCGCACCCGCGTCGGCAACTGGATCTTCGCGGTCGGCGGCGGCGAGGACGCGGCCCGCGCGGTCGGCGTCCCGGTCGCCGCGACCAAGATCGGCCTCTACATGGGCGTCGCCTTCGGCGCCTGGGTCTCCGGCCAGCACCTGCTCTTCTCGTACGACGTCGTCCAGTCCGGCGAAGGCGTCGGCAACGAACTGATCTACATCATCGCGGCCGTCATCGGCGGCTGTCTGATCACCGGCGGCTACGGCTCCGCGGTCGGCGCGGCCGTCGGCGCGCTGATCTTCGGCATGGTCAGCAAGGGCATCGTGTTCGCCGAGTGGAACCCGGACTGGTTCAAGTTCTTCCTCGGAGTGATGCTGCTCCTGGCGACCCTGCTCAACCACTGGGTCCGCAAGCGCGCGGAGGCGACGAAGTGACCGACAAGACCGACACCGGTGACGTGGGCGACGTCGGCGACGCCGTGCCGGAGGCCGGGGAGCGCACACCGCTCGTCGAGCTCGACGACGTCAGCAAGTACTACGGCAACATCCGCGCGCTGGAGGGCGTCTCCCTGGAGGTGCACGCGGGCGAGATCTCCTGCGTGCTCGGCGACAACGGCGCCGGCAAGTCCACGCTCATCAAGATCATCGCGGGGCTGCACCAGCACGACGCGGGCGCCTTCCGCATCGAGGGCGAGGACACCCGGCTCGGCTCGCCCCGCGAGTCCCTGGACCGCGGCATCGCGACGGTCTACCAGGACCTGGCCGTCGTCCCCCTGATGCCGGTCTGGCGGAACTTCTTCCTCGGCTCCGAGCCGACGAAGGGCGTGGGTCCCTTCCGGCGCATGGACGTCGACTTCATGCGCGAGACGACCCGCGCCGAGCTGCTGCGCATGGGCATCGACCTGCGGGACGTGGACCAGCCCATCGGCACGCTCTCCGGCGGCGAGCGCCAGTGCGTGGCGATCGCCCGCGCGGTGTACTTCGGCGCGAAGGTCCTCGTCCTGGACGAGCCGACCGCCGCGCTGGGCGTCAAGCAGTCGGGCGTCGTCCTGAAGTACGTGGCCGCGGCGCGGGACCAGGGGCTCGGCGTGGTCTTGATCACGCACAACCCGCACCACGCGTACCTGGTCGGCAACCGTTTCGTCCTCCTCAAGCGGGGTGCCATGTTCGGCAGCTACGCCCGCGACGAGATCACCCTCGACGAACTGACCCGCCAGATGGCGGGCGGCTCCGAGCTGGACGACTTGCGTCACGAGCTGGAGGGGCGCTGAGCAGCGCCCCTGACGGGGCACACCGCACCGCCCACGGTGCGCACCCCGTGCCCGTTGTGCGCGCCCCCGCGGGCGTGAGGCAGAATCGCGGCAATGAGCACCTACCGCGACCTAGCCCACCGCGGCTCCGCACGAGCCACCGTTCTGCGGACCGTGGGCACGCGTGAGCGCCGGTCCCATCTGACGGCACCCCGCGTCCCGACCGTCGGCATCGACATCGGCGGCACGAAGGTGATGGCGGGCGTCGTCGACGCCGACGGCAACATCCTGGAGACGCTCCGCACGGAGACCCCGGACAAGTCCAAGAGCCCCCGCGTGGTCGAGGACACCATCGTCGAACTGGTTCTCGACCTCTCCGACCGGCACGACGTGCACGCGGTCGGCATCGGCGCCGCGGGCTGGGTGGACGCGGACCGCAACCGCGTGCTGTTCGCCCCGCACCTGTCCTGGCGCAACGAACCCCTGCGCGACCGCATCTCCGGCCGCCTCGCCGTGCCCGTCATGGTCGACAACGACGCGAACACCGCCGCCTGGGCGGAGTGGCGCTTCGGCGCGGGCCGCGGCGAGGACCACCTCGTCATGATCACCCTCGGCACCGGCATCGGCGGCGCGATCCTGGAGGACGGCCAGGTCAAGCGCGGCAAGTTCGGGGTCGCGGGCGAGTTCGGGCACATGCAGGTCGTCCCCGGCGGCCACCGCTGCCCCTGCGGCAACCGCGGCTGCTGGGAGCAGTACAGCTCCGGCAACGCGCTCGTCCGCGAGGCCCGCGAGCTCGCCGCCGCCGACTCCCCGGTGGCGTACGGCATCATCGAGCGGGTCAAGGGCAACGTCCCCGACATCACCGGCCCCCTCATCACCGAGCTGGCCCGCGAGGGCGACGCGATGTGCGTCGAGCTCCTCCAGGACATCGGCCAGTGGCTCGGGGTCGGCATCGCCAACCTCGCGGCGGCCCTCGACCCCTCCTGCTTCGTGATCGGCGGCGGCGTCAGCGCGGCCGACGACCTCCTGATCGGCCCGGCCCGCGACGCGTTCCGCCGCCACCTCACCGGCCGGGGCTACCGGCCCGAGGCCCGCATCGCCCGCGCCCAGCTCGGCCCCGAGGCCGGCATGGTGGGCGCCGCCGACCTGGCCCGCCTGGTCGCCCGCCGCTTCCGCCGCGCCAACCGCCGCCGCGTGGAGCGCTACGAACGCTACGAGCGCTATGCCGAGGCCCGCCGCTCGAACAACCGCACCTCCCAGGGAACCCAGTAAGCAGATGACCGTGCCCCGCCAGCCCTCGTCCCCGGACCTCCCCGGCGCCTCCGACACGCCGGGCCGCGACGGGGGCAAGACCGAGGACCGCCGCCACATGATCCGCCGCCGCTGGCTGACGGCGACGATCATCGTGCTCCTGATCGGCATCCCTGCCGGCTATCTGGTGATCTCCGCCAACCAGAGCCGCGACAGCGGCCGCGACAAGGAGAGCAAGTACTCCGCGACGGGCCTCACCGCAGGCTGGCCCTCCAAGGTGCAGCGCCGTCTGTACGACGTACCGGTCCCGCCGTACTCGGAGGAGGTCGCGTACTACGAGACGAACAACTGGCGCACCAGCCGCCTCTACGTCCAGTTCCTCACCAGCAACAAGGGCCTGGACAAGTTCCTCCACCAGATCGGCACGACCGGGCCCCACCTCAAGATGAACGACATCACCATCAGCAAGCGCGACCAGAAGGTCGTCGGCTGGGAGTTCACGGGCCCCGGGCCGTGGTCGGGCCTCACCCACGAGCAGGAGGACCCGGCGCCGACGCTGGACGTGGTGGTGGACCGCTCGAACGCGCAGCACCCGATGGTCTACGTGGTGTCGACGACAACACCGTGATGCCAGGGGCCGCTTGAGCGCTCGTGTCCCTCAAGTGGCCGCTCCATTAACCCCTGTTGCCGAGTGTTGCCCCTGGTGACCGCACATTGCGGCGTCGTGAAGCGGTGGCCGATCGCCGGGCGGGGCGGGCCCGGCGCACCTACCGTGCGCCCCATGACGAGAGACGAGACCGCCGCCGGCCGCGCCGCCACCGCCCCGGAGACCGAATCGGCCTACGACAGAAGAAGGTTGGGCCAGTGGCTGGCGGGGCGGGCCCGCGCGGAAGGCGTGGCGCGCCGCGACGTGCTGCGCCTGCTGGCGGCGGCGGGCGTGGCCACGGCGGCGCCCACGGCCTTCGCGCCCGCCGAGGCGCGGGCGGCGGCGCCGGGCATCGTCAAACCGCTCCCGCCGGAGCGCTTCATCATCCGCGGCACGAACGCGGAGACCCGCTTCGCCTCCCTGGCGGGCACCGGCCACACCACTCCCGTCTCCCACTTCTTCGTACGCAACCACACGGCGACGCCACGGCTGGACGCGGCGACATGGCGGCTGAAGGTCTGGGGCGACGGCCTGACCGGCCGCGCCCGCCACTTCACGCTCGCCGACCTCAAGAAGCTCCCCTCGGTCACGCGCACGGCGTTCGTCGAATGCGCGGGCAACGGCAGGGACTTCTTCGCCACGCAGCAGAACCAGCCCGCGTCGGGCACCCCCTGGACCCTGGGCGCGATCGGCGCGGCCCGCTGGCGCGGCGTGCGCCTCGCCGACGTCCTGCGCGTCGCGGGCCTGTCCCGCCGCGCGGTCGACGTGATGCCGCGCGGCCTCGACGCGGACTACGTCACGGCGGACGGCACGAACCTCGGCCGCGTCCGCCGCCCCCTGCCGCTCGCCAAGGCCCTGGACGACGTCGTCCTCGCGTACGAGATGAACGGCGAGCCCCTGCCGCCGGACCACGGCCACCCGGTCCGGGTCCTCGCCCCGTCCTGGGTGGGCATCGCCTCGATCAAATGGCTCGGCGACATCGAGGTCTCCGCGACCCCGCTCTACTCCCCGTGGAACACGGACTTCTATCGTCTGTACGGCGAGGGCTACCCCGAGGAGGGCAGCGCCCCGCTCACCCGCCAGACCCTGAAGTCGGCGTTCGAACTCCCGTGGAACGCGAGCCTCCCCGCGGGCACCCGCCACCGCCTCACGGGCCGCGCCTGGTCGGGCGCGGGCGCGATCGCCCGGGTGGAGGTCAGCACGGACGCGGGCGCGACCTGGCACCGCGCCCGCCTCCACGACACTCCCCGCCCCCACACGTGGA
>NZ_LIRJ01000459.1:0-2036 GCF_001419745.1 Streptomyces silaceus
CGATGCCGACGCCGAGGCCGATCAGGGTGCCGAGCATCGGCGCGAAGTCGGCGACGGTCATCACATGGCCGAGGAGCACGATGCCCGCGTAGGCGGTGCCGACGGAGACCAGCGCGGTGGCGATGGGCAGCAGCGACGCGGCGAGCGAGCCGAAGGCCAGGAAGAGGACGACGGCGGCNNAGCCCGATGGCGGTGCCGCCGAGTTCGACCTGGAGGTCGTCGGAGGCGGCGGCCTTGGCGGTGTCGACGACGGCCTGCGCGTCGGCCCTGGCGATGTCGTCGGCCTGCTCGTGGAAGGTGACGGTGGCGTACGCGGTGCGGCCGTCCGCGCTGATCCGGTCCGCGCCCTTGCCGTCGTAGGGGCCGGTCACCGAGGCGACGGCCGGCATCTTCGCGATCGTGTCGAGGGCGTCGGTCATCGTCTGCTCGACGTCGGCCGCGCGGACGGAGGTGCCGGCCCCGGTGTGCCAGACGACGGTGTCGCTGTCGCCGCCGAGGCCGTGGAAGCCCTCGTTCAGGAGCTGGGTCGCGCGACCGGACTCGGTGCCGGGGACCTCGTAGTCGTTCGAGTACGCGGAACCGGCGACGGCGGCGNNAGGACGGCGAGGAGGCGGTGCCTGACGCACCACCGTGCGAGTGCGGCCACGGACTGGGCTCCCTGGGTGGTTCGTGGATCTTTATCGGGAACAGCCGTGATTCAACCGAACAGCCCGCAAAGAACGCATGAGCGGCGACATGAGCGCCGCACACACCTTGACAGCCCTTGGAGATCCTTGGTCCCTTTCGTGGCCTTACTCACAAGAGCACAAGAGGTGCGCGGAGACCCCTCGGACAACGTCCTCGAACCCCTCCGCGCACCCGCGCACGCCGGGCGTCAGCCCGAGACGCTCGCGCGCCCGTTCTCGATGTGCCCCATGAGGCGACGACGGAAGGCGGTGTCACGGTCGGCGGTGACCTCGACGTCGTACCAGCCGTGCTCGTCGGCGGTGTGCCAGGCGACGGTGCGGCTGCTGCCCGCCTTGACGCGCACGGTCCGCGTCCGCCGCCTGATGTCCGCTTCGTCCACATATCCGAGCGGTGTGACCGTGAAGACGAGGGACGCGTCCCCGCGGTTGGCCAGTGTGAGGTGGATCTCACGGCGGGTGATCGCGGAGGCGAGCCGCGCGCCGCCGCCCTTGCCGCCCTTGCTCTCCGCGCCGCCCGCGAACTCGCGCCGGAAGCCGTTGGGCCCCGTGATCGTGAAGTCGTACGTCCCCCGGGGCACCGGCACGGTCCACGTGCCCGTGCGCGTGACGTCCTGGTGCTGCGGGACGGCGAACTCACCGGCGTACGGATAGAGGGCGAAGTGCGCGCTGGAGCTGCCGCCGTTGCGCAGCCGCACGGTGAGCGTGCCGTCGTCGCCGGGCCGCACGTCCGCGTCGGGCTGGTAGGGCAGCGGACGGGCGCGGCGCGTGCCGGGCTCCTGCTCCGGCATGGACTGCTGCGCGGGTGGCTGCGGGGACCAGCGGCCGCTGAACCCCGGGATGGCGCCCGGCTGCTCGACCTCGGGCTGCCGGTGGCCGCGCCGGAAGTCGAAGGCCCCGGTGAGGTCGCCGGTGACCTTGCGGCGCCAGGCGCCGATGTTGGGCTCCTTGACGCCCGTCCACTTCTCCAGGAAGCGGACCACGGAGGTGTGGTCGAAGACCTCGGAGCAGACGTACCCGCCGACGGTCCACGGCGAGACGACGAGCATCGGCACGCGCGCGCCGAGCCCGGTCGGCCTCCCCTCCCAGCGCTCCTCCCGCTCCGCGGGGCTGTCGCCGCCGGGCACGGGCGGCGGGACGTGGTCGAAGAAGCCGTCGTTCTCGTCGTAGTTGATGAAGACGGCGGTGCGGCGCCACACCTCGGGGTGGGAGGCGAGCGCGTCGAGGACCTTGTAGACGATCGTCGCGCTGTGGACGGGCGAGGAGACGCTCGGGTGCTCGGAGTCCAGGGCGGAGGGCACCAGGTAGGAGACCTTCGCGAGCCGGCCCTCGGCGACGTCCTCGGCGAACGTG
>NZ_LIRJ01000459.1:2074-2733 GCF_001419745.1 Streptomyces silaceus
GAGCAGCCGCTCGCGCTCGGCCTCGTCCTTGGCGTCGCGGACCTTGGCGTAGAAGGCCTCCATGTAGGTCAGGCCGGTGCCCGCCGCGGTGAGGGCCTTGCGCGCGACGGCCTTGAAGGTCGCGAAGAACTCGATCTGGTTGTCGGTGAAGTTCTCCCACTCCGTGTACGTCCGCCAGCTCACGCCCGCCTTCTCCAGGCGCTCGGCGTACGTGCCCCAGTCGTAGCCGGGGTGCGTGCCCTCGTCGTAGGCGTCGTTGCCGACGGCCCGCTTGCCGTTCGGCTCGTAGCCGGTCTTCCCGCTCCAGAGGTGGTTGCGGTTGGGGCTGGTGGAGGTGTGGATGGAGGAGTGGTAGGCGTCGCAGACGGTGAAGGTGTCGGCCAGTTCGTAGTGCAGCGGGATGTCCTCGCGCGTGTAATACGCCATGGTGGCCGCCGTCTTGGCGGTGATCCAGCCGTCCATCCAGCCGTCGTGCCAGGCCTTGGCGCCGCCGCTCCAGGAGTGGTCGAGGGCGCCGATGTACTGGAGGTCCTTCTTCTGCGTCGCCGCGGCCTCGCGGACGGGGAAGGGCAGGATCGTGCGCAGTCCCCCCGGCTGCTCGAAGACCGTCTTGCCGCTCGGCAGCCGGATGGCGTTGCGGTCGCCGAAGCCGCGGACGC
>NZ_LIRJ01000046.1 GCF_001419745.1 Streptomyces silaceus
CACGGCCGGCGCGCGCCCCGCCGGGGAGATCTACACCGGCGTCCTGTACGACGCCCTGGATTTGGCCTCGCTGGACGCCGCCGCCAAGCGCCGCGCCGCGCGGTCGCTGCTCGTCTTCTCCGGGCTGTGGGGCGCCGTCGGCGTGAGCGACAGGATCCCGTCGTACCGCTGCTCGATGGGCGTGAAGCTGCCGGGTCTCGGCGCGCTCGGCGCGTACTGGCGCACGCCGATGGACTCCGTCCTGCCCGAGGCGGCCGGTGACGGGCTCGTCCTCGACCTGCGCTCGTCCGCGTACGCGGCGGCGTGGAAGCCGAAGGGCGAGGTCGCCGGGCGGACGGCGACCGTGCGGGTGCTGCACGCGCAGGTCGACGAGCGGACCGGCACCGAGAAGCGGTCCGTCGTCTCGCACTTCAACAAGGCGACGAAGGGCNNCCGAGCTGGTCGAGGCGCTGCGGGACCTGGGCCACGTGGTGGAGGCGGAACCGCCGGCGAAGGCGGGCAAGCCGTGGGCGCTGGACGTGGTGGTCCGCGAGATCCACTGAGGCGACCGCCCCCGGAGCACGCTCACCGCTCACAGCACCCCCATTGCAGCATGCGCAACGACCTTTGCGCATGCTGCGTACGCGGGGCAGGATGCCCGTATGACCTCCTCCGCGCCCTCCCCCGCGTCCGCGTCCGTGCTCGACCTGGCCCCCGTCGTCCCCGTGGTCGTCGTGGAGGACCTCGACGACGCCGTGCCGATGGCGCGGGCGCTCGTCGCGGGCGGACTCCCCGCCATCGAGGTGACGCTGCGCACGCCCGTCGCGCTCGACGCGATCCGGGCCATCGCCGCGGAGGTGCCGGACGCCGTGGTCGGCGCGGGCACCGTCATCTCGGCGCGGAACGTGGCCGACTCCGTGGCCGCCGGTGCCCGCTTCCTGGTCAGCCCCGGCTGGACGGACTCGCTGCTCACCGCGATGCGGGGCGCGGGCGTGCCGTTCCTGCCCGGCGTCTCCACGACGTCCGAGGTCGTGGCGCTGCTCGAACGCGGCGTCAGCGAGATGAAGTTCTTCCCCGCCGAGGCCGCCGGCGGCGCCGCCTACCTGAAGTCGCTCGGCAGCCCGCTGCCGCAGGCCCGCTTCTGCCCCACCGGCGGCATCACGCCCGCCTCCGCGCCCTCGTACCTCGCGCTGAAGAACGTCGGCTGCGTGGGCGGCAGTTGGATGCTGCCCGCCGACGCGGTCGCGGCGAAGGACTGGGCGCGGGTGGAGTCCCTGGCCCGGGAGGCGGCGTCCCTGCGCTGACCCCGCCGGGGTCCTAACGCAGGTGCGACGTGTCGTTCAGGAGCCGCAGCGAGGCGTTGCCGTCGGCGTAGTACGCCACCGCCGACACCGAGGCCGCCGAGAGCTCCATGCGGAACAGGGACTCCGGCGGCGCGCCGAGCGCGAGGCGCACCAGCGTCTTGATGGGCGTGACGTGCGTGACGAGCAGGACCGTGCGGCCCGCGTACGCGGCGGTCAGCCGGTCGCGCGCCGCGGAGACCCGGCGGGAGACCGCCGCGAACGACTCGCCGCCGGGCGGCGCCGCCTTGGGCGAGGCCAGCCAGGCGTTGAGCTCCTCGGGGTGCCGCTCGCGCACCTCGCCGAACGTGAGGCCCTCCCAGGCCCCGAAGTCCGTCTCGCGCAGGCCGTCCTCCAGGCGCACGTCGAGCCCGAGGCGGGCGGCGACGGTGTGCGCGGTCTCCTGGCAGCGCTTGAGCGGCGAGGAGACGACCGCCTGGATGGTGCCCCGCGCCGCGAGGGCGGCCGCGGCACGCTCGGCCTGCTCACGGCCCACGTCGGACAGGGACGGGTCGGACCCGCCGCTTCCGGAGAACCGCTTCTCGGGCGTCAGCGCCGTCTCGCCGTGGCGCAGCAGCACGAAGGTCGCCGGGGCGCCCAGGTCGGCGGGGGCCGCCCAGCCGACCTGCGGGGCCGCCGTGTTGCGCGCGGCGCGGGCGTCGGCCTCCCGCGCGGACACCGTGCCCGCCGGTGCCGGCGCGGCCGCCGTGCCGCCGCGCGCCGACCCGGCCAGCGCCGCACGCGCCTTGGCCGCGCCCGCCGCCGCGTCGCCGGGCGGGCCCGCGGGCGCCTCGGCGGCCGACCGCGCGGCCCGCGCGTCCAGCTCCGCCGTCGACGCCGACGGCTGCCACTGCTCGCCGCGCCTGCCCGCGTCCATCGCCTCGTTGGCGAGCCGGTCGGCGTGCTTGTTCTTCTCGCGCGGGATCCACTCGTACGTCACCTGCGACGACGGGTGAACCCGCGCGGCCTCGGCCGCCAGCGGCTTCATGTCGGGGTGCTTGATCTTCCAGCGGCCCGACATCTGCTCGACGACGAGCTTGGAGTCCATGCGGACGTGGACCGACGCCGTCGGGTCCAGCTCGTGCGCCGCCTTCAGGCCCGCGACCAGGCCCTTGTACTCCGCGACGTTGTTCGTCGCGACGCCGATGTACTCCGCGGCCTCCACCAGGGTCTCCCCCGTGGCCGCGTCGATGACCACCGAACCGTAGCCCGCGGGCCCCGGGTTGCCCCGGGAGCCGCCGTCGGCCTCGACGATGAACGCGCGCATGGAGAGGGGTCCCTACAGGCCGGACTCGGACGTGCGGACCAGGATGCGGCGGCAGTTCTCGCACCGCACGACCGTGTCCGGGGACGCCGCCTTCACCTCGTTGACCTCGGTGATGTTCAGCTCCAGGCGGCAGCCCTCGCAGCGCCGCTGGTAGAGCTTGGCGGCACCGATGCCGCCCTCCTTCTCGCGCAGCTTGTCGTAGAGCTTGAGCAGGTCGGCCGGGACCGAGCCCGCGACGACCTCGCGCTCCTTGCCGACCGTGGCCGACTCGCCGTCGAGCTCCTCGAAGGCGGCGTCGCGGCGGCCCGTGGCGTCGTCGATCTTCGCCTGGACCGAGGAGACCCGCTCGGTCAGCTCGGTGACGCGCTCCTGGGCGGACTCGCGGCGCTCCATGACCTCCAGGACGACGTCCTCCAGGTCGCCCTGGCGCCGGGCCAGCGAGGCGATCTCCTTCTGGAGGTTCTCCAGGTCCTTCGGCGAGGTGATCGCGCCGGAGTCCAGGCGCTGCTGGTCACGGGCCGCGCGCTGCCGGACCTGGTCGACGTCCTGCTCCGCCTTGGTCTGCTCGCGGGCGCAGTCGCTCTCCTCGGTCGTCGAGGCGACGAGCAGGTCGCGCAGCTGCGCGAGGTCCTTGTTCAGCGACTCGATCTCGGCGTGCTCGGGCAGCGACTTCTTCTTGTGCGCGAGCTGCTGCAGGCGTACGTCCAGGGCCTGGACGTCGAGCAGGCGGATCTGGTCGGCGGGCGCGGCGTTCAGTTGGGGGCTCCTGTTGAGTCGAGAGATGAGGCCGCGTGGGCGGTCCAGGGGTCGGTGACCGTCTTCGAGACGTGGACGCGAAGTCCCCATCCGTTCCGGTCGGAGATCGCGTCGAGCTGGGCTGCGGCCAGCTCGCACCAGGGCCACTCGGTGGCCCAGTGGGCGGCGTCCAGGAGCGCGAGCGGCGTGCGCTCGCGGGCCTCGGACGCCGGGTGGTGGCGCAGGTCGGCGGTGAGGAAGGCGTCCACACCGGCCGCGCGCACGTCGTCGAAGAGGCTGTCGCCGGAGCCGCCGCTGACCGCGATCGCGCGGACGACCGCGTCCGGGTCGCCGGCGACGCGGATGCCCTGCGCGGTGGCGGGCAGCCGCTCGGCCGCGCGCGCGGTCAGCTCGGCGAGGGTGAGGGGGCGCTCCGGCTCGCAGATCCTGCCGAGGCCCCGGCGGCCGTCCTTGTCGGCGGGGTCGGGCACGAGGGGGCGTACGACCCGCAGGCCGAGCGCGCCCGCGAGGGCGTCGGAGACACCCGGGTCGGCGCGGTCGGCGTTGGTGTGCGCGACGTGCAGCGCCACGTCGTTCTTGATCAGGTCGTGGACGACCCGGCCCTTGAAGGTGGACGCCGCGACCGTCGTCGTGCCCCGCAGGTAGAGCGGGTGGTGGGTGACCAGGAGCTGGGCCCCGAGGCGCACCGCCTCGTCGGCGATCTCCTGGACCGGGTCGACGGCGAAGAGGACCCGGGACACCTCCGCGTCGGGGTCGCCGCACACCGTGCCGACCGCGTCCCAGCTCTCGGCGAGTTCGGCGGGCCACAGGGCGTCGAGGGCGGCGATGACTTCAGACAGACGGGGCACGGGGAAAGGCTACCTTCCCGCTGCGCTCGGCAGGACGGGCGTTACGTACCGCTACGGGGTTGCTACTGAGCGCCCCGTAAGGGGCGCGGGGAACTGCGCGCTCAGCCCAATAAAGACCCGCAGACGTGTCTGCCCAGGACTCGGCAGACGCGTCTGCGGGTTTTCTGTGGTCGCTCGCGCAGTTCCCCGCGCCCCTTACGGGGCGCCTTCTACGAGGCCAGGTGCTCCCTCAGGTCGTCCAGAACGGAGTTCGCCGCGGTCACACCAAGACCCAGGTACCACGTCTCGTCCGGGACGTCCTTGGCCTGGCCCTTCTTCACCGCGTCCAGCTTCTTCCAGAGCGGGTTCTTCTCGGCGGCGGAGCGGCCGGTCTTCTCCGCGTCGCCGTAGACGCCCGTGAAGATCCAGTCCGCGTCGGCCTGGTCGATCTTCTCGGGGCTGATCTCGGTCGCGAGGTCGTTGACCTGCTGGTTCTTGGGGCGCGGCAGGCCGGCGTCCTCCAGGATGGTGCCGATGAAGGAGGCCTTGGCGTAGAGGCGGATGCGGTCCGGCATGTAGCGGAGCATCGTGATCGTCGGCTTCTTGCCGTCGTGGGCCGCGGCGATGTCCGCGCCGAGGTTCTTCGCCCGCTTCTCGTACGCGCCGAGCTCCTCCTTCGCCTTCGCGGTCCTGTCGAGCGCGGCGGCGTTCAGGAGGTAGTTCTCCTTCCACGTGAAGCCGGGGCGGATGGAGAAGACCGTGGGCGCGATCTTGGAGAGCTGCGGGTAGAGCTTGGCGGCGCGCAGCTCGCTGCCGAGGATCAGGTCGGGCTTGAGGGCGGCGATCGCCTCCAGGTTGAGGGAGTTGATCGTGCCGATGTTCTTGGGGGTGCCGGCGTCCTTCTTCAGGTAGCCGGGGATGCCGTCGTCGCCCTCGGTGGGGGCGTAGCCGACGGGCTTGACGCCCAGCGAGACGACGTTGTCGAGCTCGCCGACGTCCAGGACCACGACGCGCTTCGGCTGCTGCTTCAGCTCCGTCTTGCCGCGGGCGTGGGTGATGGTGCGGGGGAACTCGCCCGGCTTGGCCGTGGTGCCCATCCTCGCGGTCTGCTCGGCGGCCTTCGCGAAGTCGTCGCCGCCCTGGGCGACGGCCTTGCTGCCGCTGCCGTTCTCGGACTTCGCGGAGCCGTCGTCGGACCCGCAGGCCGCGAGCGAGAGCGCGGCGGTCACGGCGAGGGCGACGGCGGCGGTGGCGCGCCGGCGGCTGCGCCGGGCGGGCCGGAGGGACACGGACATCGGGACTCCAGGGGGTGCGCTGCCCGGACCAGGCCGAGCTTAGGTTCGCCTAACCGTACGCCCGGCCGCCCCTCGCGGCACACCCACCCCCGCCGCAGCAC
>NZ_LIRJ01000460.1:0-1098 GCF_001419745.1 Streptomyces silaceus
GGGATGCCCGCACAGGGCAACTGCGCCACTCTCTGGGTGGGTTCGGCGCCAGGCACGTGAGCCAGGTGGCGTTCAGCCCGGACGGACGGCTCCTGGCCGCCGCGGCCGGGGACAAGAAGGTCCGCCTGTGGGACGTCCGTACGGGTGCGCTGCTGTGCGTCCTGGACGAGCACGCCGGGAGTGTGAACCAGGTGGTGTTCAGCCCGGACGGGCACACGCTGGCCAGCGCAGGCGACGACAGGATGATCCGTCTGTGGAACATCCGTTCCTGAGCGGGGCGCCAACGTCCCGGAGGGGAACGGCCAACGGGTACACACGTTTGAGGTATGTGGGTTTGCTGGTTCTCCGGAGTCTGCGGCAGACGTCAGCCCGCGGCGGCCGGGTTCACGACCGTGTACATCACGGACCGCTGCTGCTTGTGGCGCTCGATGCGTGACTTGGCGACCAGGGATTCGAGCGTGTTCCTGACCACCTGCGGTGTCGGGTTGCGGTCCGGGTGCTTCTTGAGGAGTTCGTCCCGCAGTTCCTTCGCCGAGCGGGGCTCGTCGTGCCCGCTGAGCAGCGTCATCAGCAGGTCCCCGAGCAGCGGCCGACGCGTGGCGCCCTTCGCGCCGCCGTTCGCCTTGGCCGCGGTCGGAGTCGACCGGCTCGCCGCCCTGCCGTGTGCGATCGACCCGTTCGCGCCTCGGCGCTTCGCTTTCGCGACGGCGGGCGCGTCTCTCTTCTGCGCCGGCAGGGCCGACGCGACCGCGAAACCCTCGTACCGCTCGGCGAGTCCGAGGATGTCCGTCAGCAGGGTCTCCTCCTGCTTCAACACCTCGATCTTCTGCGCGAGTTCTTCCTGACGCCTGCGGTTCTCGTCCAGTTCCGACGCGACCTGTTCCACGTACCGCGATCGGAGCTCGGCGGCTGACTGGCTGCTCACAACCGTTCACTCCCTCGAAATGAATGATGCAGCGCATGGTACCCACGCTGAGGGATACATACAGACGCATGTGAACGACGGACGGTTCGCCGAACATGTGCCCTACGCACGGAGGGGCACACACATGGCTCCGCGCGCGAGCGTGCGTGGGGGTGCGTGAAGGGGGTGTCGCG
>NZ_LIRJ01000460.1:1152-1673 GCF_001419745.1 Streptomyces silaceus
GGTCGTCGCCGCCCGGACGTCGGCTTCGTCGCCGGGCGTGATCGTGTCCACGAGTCCGGACTCCAGGTACCAGGCATTCAGCCGTTCTGGCGTCACGAACATCTCGAACCGGGTGGAGCGCCGAGCACGGAGCGTGGCCGCGAAGTCGAGGGCCGGATGTCCGCATACGAAAACATGGTCGAGATTCACCCGGCCATCGTGACAAGGGACGGTCCACCAGCGCAAGAATCGTCACCGCTCCGAGCGGTGTCGCCCGGAGCGGCGCGGTAATCGAGAGTTCCGGATCAGGACCGGCCGCGGGTCCCGGCCGTCTCGCCGGGGACTCCGGCCACCTCCCCTCGCCCGACGTCTTCCTGTTCCAGCCCGCTCGCGCGGCCTTGTCCCAGCTCGATCGCGCGGCCCTGCCATCGCCTGCGCAGCCACCGGTCGTGGCTCGCGAGGACGATCGCGCCGGGACCGCTGCCCAGCGCCTCCTCCAGTTCGTCGCACAGACGAGGGGAGAGGTGGTTGGTGGGCTCGTC
>NZ_LIRJ01000460.1:1748-2155 GCF_001419745.1 Streptomyces silaceus
GTCGACTTGCCCGCGCCGTTGCCGCCCGTGACCAGGAGCCGGTCGGTCGCCGATACGTCCAGGGCGCCCAGCGCGAGCCGCCCCGGCACCCGTACGTCCCGCAGCGTGACCAGGGACACCGACGCGGGCGACTCGTTCACCTCCGCCTCGCCCTCTGCCTTCTCCGTCTGCGCGGCCAGCGCCTCCGCCGCGAATCGCAGCGGCCTCGGCGGCTCGGCGACCTGGGCGCGCTCCAGTTCCTCCAGGCGCCGTGCGGCATTGCGCACCCGGCGCGAGATCTGGCTCTGGACCCGGCCCGCCCGGTGGCCGTAGCCCATCTTCTCGTTGTCGCGGGGGCCCCGGTCCGGTGCGACCCGGCGCGCGGTCACACCCGCCGAGTGACGCAGCGCGTCCAGCTCCTCCTGCTC
>NZ_LIRJ01000461.1 GCF_001419745.1 Streptomyces silaceus
ATCACGGGGTTTCTGGCATGGGGAGGGAAGCGAAGGGGCCCGGTCGGCAGACCGGGCCCCTTCGAAGTTGTCCACAGGACTTCCCGCGCTGTCGGTGCCGGGCGGTAGCGTCGGATCATGTCGAGTTCAGCTGCCACGGCGGCGGTGCTGGAGGGGGTCCTCGAGCGCATCACGTACGCCAATGAGGAGACCGGGTACACGGTCGCGCGCGTCGACACCGGCCGCGGCGGCGGAGACCTGCTGACCGTCGTCGGCTCGCTGCTCGGCGCCCAGGTCGGCGAGTCGCTGCGGATGCAGGGCCGCTGGGGCTCCCACCCCCAGTACGGCAAGCAGTTCACCGTCGAGAACTACACGACGGTGCTGCCGGCCACCATCCAGGGCATCCGCCGCTATCTCGGCTCCGGCCTGATCAAGGGCATCGGCCCGGTGATGGCCGACCGGATCACCACGCACTTCGGCGTCGACACCCTCGACGTCATCGAGACCGCGCCGAAGCGGCTCGTCGAGGTCCCGGGCCTCGGCCCCAAGCGCACCAAGATGATCGCCGCCGCCTGGGAGGAGCAGAAGGCCATCAAGGAAGTGATGGTCTTCCTCCAGGGCGTCGGCGTCTCCACCTCCATCGCCGTGCGCATCTACAAGAAGTACGCCGACGCCTCGATCTCCGTCGTGAAGAACGAGCCGTACCGCCTCGCCGCCGACGTCTGGGGCATCGGCTTCCTCACCGCGGACCGCATCGCGCAGTCCGTCGGCATTCCGCACGACAGCCCGGAGCGCGTCAAGGCCGGTCTCCAGTACGCCCTTTCGCAATCCACCGACCAGGGCAACTGCTATCTCCCCCAGGAGCGCCTGATCGCGGACGCGGTGAAGCTGCTCCAGGTCGACACGGGCCTCGTCATCGACTGCCTCGCCGAACTGGCGCGGGACGAGGAGGGCGTCGTCCGCGAGACGCTGCCCGACCCGGACGGCGGGGACGACATCACGGTCGTCTACCTGGTCCCCTTCCACCGCGCCGAACTCTCCCTCGCCGCCCAGCTGTCGCGCCTCCTGGGGGCGGAGGGCGACCGCATGCCCGGCTTCCGGGACGTCGCCTGGGACAAGGCCCTCGCCTGGCTCTCGGACCGCACGGGCGCCGAGCTGGCCCCCGAGCAGGAGGAGGCGGTCAAGCTCGCGCTGACCCGCAAGGTCGCCGTCCTGACCGGCGGGCCCGGCTGCGGCAAGTCCTTCACGGTCCGCTCCGTGGTCGAGCTGGCCCGCGCCAAGAAGGCCAAGGTCGTCCTCGCCGCCCCCACCGGCCGCGCCGCCAAGCGCCTCGCCGAGCTCACCGGCGCGGAGGCCTCCACGGTCCACCGCCTGCTGGAGCTGAAGCCCGGGGGAGACGCGGCGTACGACAGGGACCGCCCGCTGGACGCCGACCTGGTCGTCGTCGACGAGGCCTCGATGCTCGACCTCCTGCTCGCCAACAAGCTGGTGAAGGCCGTCCCGCCGGGCGCCCATCTGCTCTTCGTCGGGGACGTGGACCAGCTGCCCAGCGTCGGCGCGGGCGAGGTCCTGCGGGACATGCTCAGCGCGGAGAGCCCGATCCCGGCCGTCCGCCTCACCCGCATCTTCCGGCAGGCCCAGGAGTCCGGCGTCGTCACCAACGCCCACCGGATCAACTCCGGCGTCCCGCCGCTCACTCAGGGCATGAAGGACTTCTTCCTCTTCGTCGAGGACGAGACCGAGGACGCGGGCCGGCTCACCGTGGACGTCGCCGCGCACCGCATCCCGCGCAAGTTCGGCCTCGACCCCCGGCGCGACGTCCAGGTCCTCGCCCCCATGCACCGCGGCCCGGCCGGCGCCGGCACGCTCAACGGCCTCCTCCAGCAGGCCATCACCCCCGCCCGTCCCGACCTGCCCGAGAAGCGGTTCGGCGGCCGGGTGTTCCGCGTCGGCGACAAGGTCACCCAGATCCGCAACAACTACGAGAAGGGACAGAACGGCGTCTTCAACGGCACGGTGGGCGTCGTCACCGCCCTCGACACCGACGAGCAGCGCCTGACCGTCCGCACGGACGAGGACGAGGAAGTCCCCTACGACTTCGACGAACTGGACGAGCTGGCGCACGCGTACGCGGTGACGATCCACCGCTCCCAGGGCAGCGAGTATCCGGCGGTGGTGATTCCGGTCACCACGGGGGCGTGGATGATGCTCCAGCGGAATCTGCTCTACACCGCCGTGACACGGGCCAAGAAGCTGGTCGTCCTGGTCGGTTCGCGCAAGGCTCTAGGTCAGGCGGTACGCACGGTCTCCGCGGGCAGACGCTGTACGGCACTGGATTTCCGGCTTTCGGGGCGCCGCGGAGCGGGCCCGTGACATTTTGATCGATCAAACGAGTCGGAAACGTCACACAGCACTTTCGGAACCGGGGCGAAGGGGGCAGGATGAGCAGGTTGGCGGCACTGAGTGCCGCCAATAGGCCCAATGGTCGACCCCGAGTGCACTCTCCAGGGCCAAATGGGGGATGGTAGAGACAGTCAGGGCACCTCGAAGAAGAGGCACAACGTCGGTGAGGGATGACGTGAGCGACAACTCTGTAGTACTGCGGTACGGCGATGGCGAGTACACCTACCCGGTGATCGATTCGACCGTCGGCGACAAGGGCTTCGACATCGGGAAGCTCCGCGCCCAGACCGGTCTGGTGACCCTGGACAGCGGCTATGGCAACACCGCCGCCTATAAATCCGCCATCACCTATCTCGACGGCGAGCAGGGGATCCTCCGGTACCGCGGCTACCCGATCGAGCAGCTGGCCGAGCGCTCCACCTTCACCGAGGTGGCGTACCTGCTGATCAACGGCGAACTGCCGAAGGTCGACGAGCTCGCCACCTTCAAGAACGAGATCACGCAGCACACCCTGCTGCACGAGGACGTCAAGCGCTTCTACGACGGCTTCCCGCGTGACGCCCACCCGATGGCCATGCTGTCGTCCGTGGTCAGCGCGCTGTCGACGTTCTACCAGGACAGCCACAACCCGTTCGACGAGAAGCAGCGTCACCTCTCGACGATCCGCCTTCTCGCCAAGCTTCCGACGATCGCCGCCTACGCCTACAAGAAGTCGCAGGGCCACCCGGTCGTCTACCCGCGCAACGACCTCGGCTACGTCGAGAACTTCCTGCGCATGACCTTCTCGGTGCCCGCCGCCGAGTACGAGCTGGACCCGGTCGTCGTCGCCGCGCTCGACAAGCTCCTGATCCTGCACGCGGACCACGAGCAGAACTGTTCGACCTCCACCGTGCGTCTGGTCGGCTCCTCGCAGGCGAACATGTTCGCCTCGATCTCCGCCGGCATCTCGGCCCTGTGGGGCCCGCTGCACGGTGGCGCCAACCAGTCGGTCCTGGAGATGCTCGAGGGCATCCAGGCCTCCGGCGGCGACGTCGACACCTTCATCCGCAAGGTGAAGAACAAGGAAGACGGCGTGAAGCTCATGGGCTTCGGGCACCGCGTCTACAAGAACTTCGACCCGCGGGCGAAGATCATCAAGGCGGCGGCGCACGACGTCCTCTCGGCCCTCGGCAAGTCCGACGAGCTGCTCGACATCGCGCTGAAGCTGGAAGAGCACGCGCTGGCCGACGACTACTTCGTCGAGCGCAAGCTCTACCCGAACGTGGACTTCTACACGGGTCTCATCTACCGCGCCATGGGCTTCCCGACCGAGATGTTCACGGTCCTGTTCGCCCTCGGCCGGCTGCCGGGCTGGATCGCCCAGTGGCACGAGATGATCAAGGAGCCGGGTTCGCGCATCGGCCGCCCGCGCCAGATCTACACCGGTGAGGTTCTCCGGGACTTCGTCCCGGTCGAGGGCCGCTGAGCCCTCCGGGCTGCTGCGGGTCGGCTTCGGCCGGTCGCGCGGCTCCCCGCGCCCCTTACGGGGCCCTCGTCACATAGCGGAAAGCGCCCCGCCATCGATCCCCCCACGGGTCGACGGTCGGGGCGCTTCCCTTTTTCCCGGTGCGGATTCCCCCCACGGGATCCGGCCGGGCGTCTGTGGTTGCCCTGCGGTCTGCCGGGACGCGTACGTACGGGAGGGCCGCTCAAAGCTCCCCGGTGCACGTGCCCCGGCAACGCAATTCCAGGAACATCCCCCAAGATGTCCCCATATGCCGGAAGGCGTCCCCCAAGACATCTTCCTGCATCGCCCCATTAGACTCGCGACCCCCCTCAATGGTTACGTTCCCGTCACTGTGATCTGCGTCTCTTGCATATGTCCTGTACATGCGCAAGAGCCCCGATATGGGGATCGGGGCTCTGGTGTGAAGGTGTCGAAACGGACATGTGAAGGGCCTATGTGAACGTCCTCAGACGCAGACTGTTCGTCACCACGAACACCGAGGAGAACGCCATGGCGGCTCCCGCGATCATCGGGTTCAGCAGTCCGGCCGCCGCGAGCGGCAGCGCGGCGACGTTGTAGCCGAACGCCCAGAAGAGATTGCCCTTGATCGTGGCGAGGGTCTTCCGGGAGAGCCGGATGGCGTCCGCCGCGACCCGCAGGTCCCCGCGGACCAGTGTCAGGTCGCTCGCCTCGATCGCCGCGTCCGTGCCGGTACCCATGGCCAGGCCCAGATCGGCGGCGGCCAGCGCGGCCGCGTCGTTCACGCCGTCGCCGACCATCGCCACGACCCGGCCCTCGCCCTGCAGCCGCCGTACGACATCGACCTTGTCCTGCGGCAGGACCTCCGCGTACACGGCGTCGGGGCCGATGCCCACGGCGTCCGCGACCGCGGTGGCGACGGCCTTGTTGTCGCCGGTGAGCAGCACCGGGGCGAGACCCAGCGCGCGCAGCTCGCGCACCGCCTCCGCGCTGGTCTCCTTCGGGGTGTCCGCGACCGCCAGGACGCCGCGCGCGACGCCGTCCCAGGCGACCAGGACGGCCGTGCGCCCGGCCGCCTCCGCGTCGTCCCGCAGTTTGGTCACCAGGTCCAGGCCGGTGACGCCCGCGTCCGCCAGGAGCCGCTCACGGCCCGCGAGGACGTCGTGCCCGTCCACGGTGCCGCGCACCCCGGACCCGGCGACGTTCGCGAACCCCCGCGGCGCCGGGAGCTCTTCTGCGGCGATGCCCAGGCGGTCGGCGGCGCCCGCCGCGACGGCCCGTGCGACCGGGTGCTCGGAGGCGTGCTCCAGGGCGCCCGCGAGGCGCAGGAGCTGCCTCTCGCCGGTGTCCCCGGCGACGTACACGTCCTTCAGGTCCATGCGTCCCGTCGTCACCGTCCCCGTCTTGTCCAGGACGACGGTGTCGACCTTGCGGGTGGACTCCAGGACCTCGGGGCCCTTGATCAGGATGCCGAGCTGCGCGCCGCGGCCGGTGCCGACCATCAGGGCCGTCGGCGTGGCCAGGCCCAGCGCGCAGGGGCAGGCGATGATCAGGACGGCGACGGCGGCGGTGAACGCGGCGGTCGCGTCGCCCGTGGCGCCCAGCCAGCCGCCGAGCGTGCCGACCGCGATCACCAGGACGACCGGCACGAACACCCCGGCGATCCGGTCGGCGAGGCGCTGCACCTGGGCCTTGCCGGTCTGCGCGTCCTCGACCAGGCGCGCCATCCGGGCCAGCTGGGTGTCGGCGCCGACGCGGGTCGCCGTCACCACGAGGCGGCCCGAGGTGTTCACGGTCGCGCCGGTCACGGTGTCGCCCGTGCCCACGTCGACCGGCACGGACTCGCCGGTCAGCATCGAGGCGTCGACGGCGGAGGCGCCCTCGACGACCGTGCCGTCGGTCGCGACGGTCTCCCCGGGGCGTACGACGAAACGGTCGCCGACGGCCAGGCGCCCGACCGGGATCCGCTGCTCCGTGCCGTCGCGCAGCACGGTCACGTCCTTCGCGCCGAGCTCCAGGAGGGCGCGCAGGGCCGCGCCGGCCCGCCGCTTGGAGCGGGCCTCCAGCCAGCGTCCGAGCAGGATGAAGGTGATGACGCCCGCGGCCACTTCGAGGTAGATGGTGGAGGCGCCGTCGCCCGGCGAGGCGGTGAGGTCGAAGCCGTGCCGCATGCCCGGCATCCCGGCGTCCCCGAAGAACAGCGCCCACAGCGACCAG
>NZ_LIRJ01000462.1 GCF_001419745.1 Streptomyces silaceus
CCTGCTGGCCGCGGTCAGCCACGACCTGCGCACGCCGCTGGCGGGCATCAAGGCGGCGGTGTCCTCGCTGCGCTCCGACGACGTGGAGTGGTCGGAGGAGGACGAGGCCGAGCTCCTGGAGGGGATCGAGGACGGCGCCGACCGTCTGGAGCACCTCGTCGGGAACCTGCTCGACATGTCGCGTCTGCAGACCGGCACCGTCAACCCGCTGATCCGCGAGATCGACCTCGACGAGGTGGTCCCCATGGCCCTCGGCGGCGTACCGGAGGGCAGTGTCGATCTGGACATCCCGGAGAACCTCCCGATGGTCACCGTCGACAAGGGCCTCCTGGAGCGGGCCGTCGCCAACGTCGTCGAGAACGCCGTGAAGTACAGCCCCGACCGCACCCGCGTCCTCGTCGCGGCCAGCGCCATGGGCGACCACGTCGAACTGCGCGTCGTCGACCGCGGCCCCGGCGTCCCCGACGCCGCCAAGGACCGCATCTTCGAACCCTTCCAGCGCTACGGCGACGCGCCCCGGGGCGCCGGAGTGGGCCTCGGCCTCGCGGTCGCCCGCGGCTTCACGGAGGCGATGGACGGCACGCTCACGGCCGAGGACACCCCGGGCGGCGGCCTCACGATGACGCTGACGCTGCGGGCGGCGGTCTAGAGCAGCGGGCGGACCCGGCACCCGTGCGGACGGGCGCCGGCCGCGACCGCCGGAGCAACGCGAAAGACCCCAGTCGTCGACTGGGGCCTTTGCTGGTGTCCGAGGGGGGACTTGAACCCCCACGCCCGATAAAGGGCACTAGCACCTCAAGCTAGCGCGTCTGCCATTCCGCCACCCGGACAAGGTGTCTGTCTTCGCGGGGTGTTTCCCGCGGCGACACAGAGAACATTACCAGGCTTCGGGGGGTACTCGATCACCCCGCCCGTCGCACGTGAACGGCGCATTGCGACACCCGCCCGCCCTTGGGCCCGTGGCGCGGGAGAGAGAGGATGAAGGGGACCACCAGCAGCGAATGCGGGAGGAGCCAGCGTGAGCGGGTCCAGCACGGGCAAGGCCGTCACCGGTGAGGACGAGGTCGTCGACCTCTGTCGCGAACTGATCCAGATCGATACGAGCAACTACGGCGACCACTCGGGCCCGGGGGAGCGCAAGGCCGCCGAGTACGTCGCGGAGAAGCTCGCCGAGGTCGGGCTCGAACCGAAGATCTTCGAGTCCCACCCCGGCCGGGCCTCCACGGTCGCGCGGATCGAGGGCGAGGACCCCTCGCGGCCCGCGCTCCTCATCCACGGCCACACGGACGTCGTGCCCGCCAACGCCGCGGACTGGACGCACCACCCCTTCTCCGGCGAGATCGCGGACGGCTGCGTGTGGGGCCGGGGCGCCGTCGACATGAAGGACATGGACGCGATGACCCTCGCGGTCGTGCGCGAGCGGATGCGCAGCGGACGCAAGCCCCCGCGTGACATCGTCCTCGCCTTCCTCGCGGACGAGGAGGCCGGCGGCACGTACGGCGCGCGGCACCTCGTCGACCACCACCCCGACCTCTTCGAGGGGTGCACGGAGGCGATCAGCGAGGTCGGCGGCTTCTCCTTCACCGTCAACGAGAACCTGCGGCTCTACCTCGTCGAGACGGCCCAGAAGGGCATGCACTGGATGAAGCTGACCGTGGACGGCACCGCCGGACACGGTTCGATGATCCACAAGGACAACGCGATCACCGAGCTGTCCGAGGCCGTCGGGCGCCTGGGCCGCTACGACTGGCCGATCCGCGTCACCAAGACGCTGCGCCACTTCCTCGACGAGCTCGGCGACGCCCTGGGCACCGAGCTCGACCCGGAGAACATGGACGAGACGCTCGCGAAGCTCGGCGGCATCGCCAAGCTCATCGGCGCCTCCCTCAAGAACACCGCCAACCCGACGCAGCTCGGCGCCGGTTACAAGGTGAACGTGATCCCCGGGCAGGCCACCGCGCACGTCGACGGCCGCTTCCTGCCGGGCTTCGAGCAGGAGTTCCTCGCCGACCTGGACCGGATCCTCGGCCCGAACGTCCGGCGCGAGGACGTCCACGCGGACAAGGCCCTGGAGACCACGTTCGACGGCGCCCTGGTCGACGCCATGCAGACGGCACTGCGCGCCGAGGACCCGATCGCCCGCGCCGTGCCGTACATGCTCTCCGCCGGCACGGACGCCAAGTCCTTCGACGACCTCGGCATCCGCGGCTTCGGCTTCGCGCCGCTGAAGCTGCCGCCGGAGCTGGACTTCGCCGGCATGTTCCACGGTGTCGACGAGCGGGTGCCGGTGGACGGCCTGAAGTTCGGCGTCCGCGTGCTGGACCGGTTCATCGACGCGTCCTGACGGGAACCGGCCAGGAAAGGTCGGGGATTCGGCCGCTTTGCGTGCTGAAACGACTCTCCAATAATCGTCAGCGCGTGCGTACTTGACTGAAAAGAGTGAAAGGAACCATAGGCTCGTAGCCCCATTACTTCCTCCTCGTTACAGGTGATGCAGTCCGCGGCTGGGACTGCATTGCCAACAAGGAGGAATAATGATCAAGAAGGTCGTCGCTGCTGTGGCTGCCACTGGTGGTCTCGTGCTCGCTGGTGCGGGTGTCGCCGCTGCCGACGCCGGTGCCCAGGGTGCCGCCGTGAAGTCCCCCGGCGTTGTCTCGGGCAACGTCATCCAGGTGCCGGTCCACGTGCCGGTGAACGCCTGCGGCAACACGGTCTCCGTGATCGGGCTGCTGAACCCCACCTTCGGCAACACCTGCATCAACAAGTGACGTTGTTGTGCCTCACCCCTTGAGGGTCTGAGTTCGTCGGCCCCGGAGCGCGCGCCATGCGCTCCGGGGCCGACGGGCATTCCACGTCGGGCCACCGAGGCCCGGACGTATTCCGGAAGGTAGAAGGCAGGGGACAGCTATGCGACAGGTCACGCGCAAAGGCCTGATCACCGTGGCGGCCGCGAGCGGCGTACTCGCCGTGACCGGTGGCTACGCACACGCGGACTCGGGCGCCAACGGGAGCAGTTCGAATTCCCCCGGCGTGCTGTCGGGCAATTCCGTCCAGGTTCCCGTTGACGCTCCGGTCAACGTGTGCGGCAACACCGTGAATGTCGTCGGGGTCCTCAACCCCGCGATGGGCAACCGGTGCGCCCATTCCTCCCACGGCGGGGGCGGCGGTTCGCACGGGCCCTCCGGCGGCGGCTCCACGGCGCACGGTCACACCAGTGACTCGCCCGGCGTCGGCTCCGGCAACAACGTGCAGGTTCCGGTCCACGCGCCGGTCAACGTCTGCGGCAACAGCGTCACCATCGGCGGCCTCGGCAACGCGGCCATGGGCAACGACTGCGCCAACGGCTCCGACGGCTCGGAGACCCCGCCCGGCGGCAAGAAGCCCCCGACGGGACCCGGGCACCCGGGCAAGCCGGAACACCCGGGCAAGCCCGGCAATCCCGATCACCCCGGGAAGCCGGGGAATCCGGACAACCCCGGGAAGCCGGGCAGCCCGAACACGCCTGGAAAGCCGGGCAATCCGAACAATCCCGACAAGCCGGTCTCTCCGGACGACCGTGCCCTGCCCAACCACCCGGGCACGCAGAACGTCGCCCAGCCCGCGGGCACGTCGCGGCTCGCGGAGACGGGCAATGAGGTGCCGCTCGGCCTCGCGCTGCCGGTGGGGGCCGGGGCGCTGCTCGCGGGCGCCGTGCTCTACCGGAAGGCGCGGGCGAACGCCTGAGCCGCCCCGCGCACGAGCACACCGGAACGGAGCGGGCCCCGCCGTCGCGGGGCCCGCTCCGTTCCGCTCTTCGTTCAGGTTCCCCCGTCCCCGGTCACCAGGTGGCTCTCACCTGGCGGATGATCCGTCGCTTCAGCCGCACCCTGCGGCTGCCGTCGCGGTGCAGGCTCAGACGGTCCAACTCCCAGTGCCCGTACTCCGCATGGTCCGTCAGCAGGCGCGTGGCTTCCTTGCGGGTGACCCCGCGCGGTACATACACGTCGACAAATTCGTATTCCGGCATCGCATCTATTGTGCGGGCATGGGCCCGGTACGGATAGCGTCTGCACTATGTCTGATGCTGCGCAGCCCACCGCTGCCGAGGTACGCGCCGCCGCCGAGGCGGTCAAGACCGCGCTCGACCGCCACTTGGCCGCGGTCGAACGCAGGTCGGGCGAGGACGACCCGGCCGTCTACGAAGCGTTCAACGAACTCGCCGCCGCGGCCGAGGAGTACGACGAACTCCTCTACGACCGCTACGACGAGGTCACCCCCTTCGAGATCCCCGGCACCGGCGACCAGCTGCCGCCGTACGAGGGCCCGGAGGAGGCGAACGCGCTGAGCGTGCTGATCCGCCGCGACTACGCCGTGGTGGAGCCGCAGCGACTCCTCGCCCAGGCCCAGCGGGTCGCCGACATCGAAGCGGGCGGCGAGGCGGGTCCCGGCCCCGCCGACACGGTGCACGGCGCGCTCGGGGTCCTCTTCGGGGAGTTCGAACCGGACGAAATCGCCTCCCGGCACAAGGAATTCGGTCTGGAGGAGGGCGACTCCACGCTCTGGGTCACCGCCGCGGACGCCTCCGCCGAGACGGGGGAGTGGCTCGACGCCCCCTTCGAGCAGGCGGACCCGCACCGCGTGGTGTGCCGCTTCGACGTCAGCGCGGTCTTCGACGACGAACTGGACGACGACGGCGTCGACGGCCTCGACATCGACGTGGACGACACCGACCTCGACCCGTCCGTGGTCCTCGACGAGACCGACGAGACCGACGAGGACGAACGGCACGACAGGGGCGCCCGGGGCGTCGGCCGCTGACGGCCGTACGCACCGGATTCGCGCCGAATCGCTCCTGCACCCGCCTGGGCCCCTCCTCCTCGGGAGGGGCCCTTCGCCGTGCCGGGAGCGGTCAGACCGCCGCCGTCGGCACCTGGGGGCGCAGCAGCGTCCCCAGACGCGTCGTACGGTCCTTCCAGAGGCGCTCGGCCACCGCGCGCGGCAGCTCCTGCCCCACGCCCTGGACGACCGACAGATGCCGCTCCCCGCGGCTGAACGCGGTGTAGACCCACGGCCGGGTCAGGACCTGCGCCGCGTCACCCGGCAGCACCACGACCGCCGCCGGGCTGCGCAGCCCCGTCGCCTGGTGCGCGGTGAGCGCCCAGGCGTGCCGCACCTCCTGCTCCACCCGCTCCTTGCGTACGACGACGGGGGTGCCGTCGCACTCCAGGTGCAGCCCCTCCGCGTCGGCCCGCACCACCCGGCCGAGCGTCGTGCGGCCCGGCGCCGGGGTGTGGGCGACGCGGTCGTCCGGGTCGAAGCCGCCGAACCGGCCGGGGCCGGGGTTCAGCCGCTCCTTCAGGGCGGCGTTCAGCGCGCGTGTGCCCGCGGCGCCGCCGTGGCCCGGCGTGATGACCTGCGTCTGCTCGGCGGGCACCCCGATCGCGCGGGGCACCGAGTCCGCGACGAGCTGCACGGTGCGGTGGATCGCCTCGGCGGCGTCGCGCACCGGGACCAGGACGACCTCCTTGCCGGGCGCCTCGACCTGGTTCAGCTCGCCGATGCCGATGCCGGACGTCAGCTCCCCGATGGGGCCCGGGTCCGGGACGCGCGAGACGACCTGCGGGCAGCAGCGGGCGGCGACGAGGTCGGCGAAGACCCGTCCCGGACCCGCCGACCACAGCACGCCGGGGTCGCCGGAGAGCACCAGACGGGCGCCGTCCGGCAGGGACTCCACGAGCATCGCGGCCGTCTCGACGTCCAGCTGCGGCGCGTCCAGCACCACCAGGAGGTCGAGCGCGAGCGCTCCGTCCGCGTCGCGCCCCGGGCCCTCGGCCCCGGAGAGCAGCCCCGCCACGGTCACCGCGGTCTCCTGCGCGCCCGTCGCGGCGGCGAGGCGGCGGCGTCCGTCGGCGGCGTGGGCCGCGGCGCGCACCCGCAGGCCGAGCCCGGCCGCGGCGGTCACCAGGGCCGCCGGCTCGGTGCGCGCCTCCTCGCCGCCGGAGTGCAGCACCAGGCCGTGCCCGGCGACGGCGCGGATCAGCTCGGCCGTCGACCCCGACGCCTGCGCGGCGGCGGCCTCCCAGTCGGCGGCCGCCGGCCCCGCACCGTCGTCCTTCGCGAGGGAATTGATCACCCGGGCGAGACCGTCGGCGAGGCTCTCTTCCGCCAGGGCGTACCGCTCCAGGCCGATCAGGACGCGGGCCGGGCGCTCCGGCTCGGCCTCCGCGCCGTCCTCGCCCTCCGCGCCCGCACCGTCGCCCTCGGCGCGCTGGACCGGCACCTCGGCCCCTTCGAGGGCGTCCTGGAAGACCAGGGCGTCCCCCTCCGCGAGGGCGCTCTGCACGGCCTCGTCGGGCTCCGGCACGCCGTACCGCCCGAGGGCCGTGGTCAGGGCCGGGGCGTCGAGGGCCGTGTGCCCCGCGACGGCGGCCTGCTCCAGGAGCCAGACGGTGACCGCGCGGCCCCTGCGCTCGTCGGCGGGCCCGCACTCCGCGCCGAGCAGCGCCCGCGCGAAGCCGTCGGCCTGCTCGGGCCGCACACCGGAGACCCGCAGCAGCTGCCAGGGGTCCGCGCGCAGCTGCTCCCCGGCGTCCTCGCCGAGCGCGGCGGCCACCTGCTCGGCGAGCGCGGCGGGCGCACCGCCCTCGGCGAGGACGGCACGCACCGCGTCGACGGTCCGCGCGGCCGGGGCCGGCGCGGCCTGCGGCGGGCGCACGGGCTCGGGGGCGGGGGAGGGCGCGGCCTTGCGCGGCGCGGGCTCGGGCTCCCGGAAGGCGCGGGCGACGGGCTTCTCGCCGCTCTCCACGGCCCGGACTGCGGCCAGCAGGTCGGCGGCGGTGCCGCTTAGCTTCGTCCCGGCGTCGATCGGACCCTGCTTGGCCGCCTTGCGCTGCTCGATCCGCTCGCGCAGCGCGCGCTGGGCCGCGATCTCGGCCTCGGTCTCGGACAGCTCGGCGCCTTCACCGGCCGCCTCGGCGGCGCCTTCCGCAGCGCCTTCTGCGGCACCCTCCGCAGCGCCTTCCTCGGCGCCCTCCGCGGTGCCGTCGCTCTCGTTCTCGCCTGCGTCGTCGCCCTCGCCCTCGACCGCGCCGTCGTCCGAGCCCGGCGCGTCCTCGCCGTCCGACACGGCCTCGGCTCCGGCGGTGGCGACGGAGGCGGTGTCCGGTGCGGCCTCGGCCTCCGGCGTCCCCGGCGCGGCTTCCTCCGCGGCGGCGGGTTCCGTACTCACAGCGTGCTCCAGTCGTGATCGGGATAGCGGTGCACGGGCGCCGACACGTCGTCGAGCGCCTGGCAGATCTCGTCAGGAAGACTAAGGGTCTCCACTGACAATGCGGCCGTGAGCTGCTGCGCGTTGCGCGCGCCGATGATCGGGGCCGTCACTCCGGGGCGGTCGCGCACCCAGGCGAGGGCGACCTGCAGCGGGCTGGCCGCGAGCCCGTCGGCGGCCGTCGCGACCGCGTCGACGATGCGGCTCGCCGTGTCGTCCAGGTACGGCGCGACGAAGGCGGACATCTGGTCGGAGCCGCCGCGCGAGTCGGCGGGCGTGGAGTGACGGTACTTCCCCGTCAGCACGCCCCGGCCGAGCGGCGAGGAGGGCAGCAGCCCCACCCCCAGGTCCACGGCCGCGGGCAGCACCTCCCGCTCGACGCCGCGCTGCAACAGGGAGTACTCCATCTGCGTACTGGCCAGGCGCGTGCGCGTGCCGGGGTGGGCCAGCTGCCAGGTCGCGGCCTTGGCGAGCTGCCAGCCGCAGAAGTTGGAGACCCCCGCATAGCGGGCGCGCCCGCTGGTCACGGCTATGTCGAGGGCCTGCAGCGTCTCGTCCAGGGGGGTGCCCGGGTCGAAGGCGTGCACCTGCCACAGGTCCACGTGGTCCGTGCCGAGGCGGGCGAGCGAGGCGTCCAGGGCGGAGAGCAGATGCCCCCGGGAGCCGTCGAAACGGCGCTCGGGGTCCGGCACGCTGCCCGCCTTGGTCGCGATGACCAGATCGCGCCGGGGCACGAGCCGCTCCATGAGGCGCCCGAGCAGATATTCGGCCTCGCCGTCGCCGTACACGTCGGCGGTGTCGACGAGGGTGCCGCCCGCCTCCCAGAACACCTTCAACAGGTCGGCGGCGTCGTTCTCCTCGGTGTGACCCCAGGTGAGGGTGCCGAGTCCGATGCGGGACACGCGCAGGCCGGTCCGGCCGAGATGCCTCTGCTCCATGGGCGCTGAGATTACTGGCCGGGCCCCCGGGGCGGGCGAGCCTGTGGACGAACCGGCGATTGTGGATAACTCGGCCACCGGTCCGAAGGAAGGGATCCTCCCGTTCCGCCCGTCACTGACGGATCCGCCGGCGCGCGCTACAGTCCCCGGCACAGGGACGTTACTCATGAGTACATCGGTTAGGGGATCGGCCATGCAGCTCGGGATCAACCTCGGCTACTGGGGCGCCGGGATGGACGCGGACAATCTCGCCGTCGCCAAGGAGGCCGACAGGCTCGGCTACGCGGTCTGCTGGGCCGCCGAGGCCTACGGCTCGGACGCCGCGACGGTGCTGTCCTGGGTGGCCGCGCAGACCGAACGCATCGACATCGGTTCCGCGATCTTCCAGATCCCGGCCCGGCAGCCCGCGATGACCGCCATGACGGCGGCCACGCTCGACTCGCTCTCCGGCGGCCGCTTCCGCCTCGGCCTCGGCGTCTCGGGCCCGCAGGTCTCCGAGGGCTGGTACGGCGTGAAGTTCGACAAGCCGCTGGCCCGCACCCGCGAGTACGTCGAGATCGTGCGCAAGGCCATGACGCGCGAGCGCCTGTCCTACGAGGGCGAGCACTGGACCCTGCCGCTGCCCGGCGGCCCCGGCAAGCCCATCAAGCTGACCGTCCACCCGCAGCGCGAGCACATCCCGCTGTATGTCGCCGCGATCGGCCCCAAGAACCTGGAGCAGACCGGCGAGATCGCCGACGGCGCCCTGCTGATCTTCCCGGCCGCCGAGCACCTGGAGGAGACCGCGATCCGGCATCTGCGCGCCGGGCGCGAGAAGGCCGGCAAGACGATGGAGGGCTTCGACATCGTCCCGACGCTGCCGCTCGCCGTCGGCGAGGACTCCCAGGTGGGCGCCCTCGCGGACATGTTCAGGCCCTACACCGCGCTGTATGTCGGCGGCATGGGCAGCCGCAAGCAGAACTTCTACAACCAGCTGGCGCGGCGCATGGGGTACGAGAAGGAGGCCGCCGAGATCCAGGACAAGTACCTGGCCGGCGACAAGGAGGGCGCCGCCGCCGCGGTGCCGCAGCAGCTGATCGACTCGACGACCCTGCTCGGTTCGGTGGACCGGATCGCCGACCGGATGCGGGCCTACGCCGCGGCCGGGGTCACCACGCTCACGCTGGCCCCCGCGGGCTTCACGCTGGACGAGCGGCTCGCCTCGCTGCGGGCCGGTACGGAGGCCCTGGAGCGCGCCGGACTCGCGTAAGGAGGCGCCGGAAGCGCGCGGGGAGGGCGCGGAGAAGCGCGCGCGGAGAAGAGAAGGATTTCTGCGGCCGTGGTGGGGGCTCGGGGGGTCTTCCCCGCCACGGCCGTCACGGAGAACAACGCGTCACGGGGCCCGCGGTTACGGCCTCAGGGGCGGTTGGCGTCCTTCGTTCGGCGGAGCTGACTTGTACAGCTGTTGCCCTGCCGTGAACCTCGCACTTGACTATTTCTTTGCGGAGGTTCGCACACAGGGCGTGGAGGTGCCAGTGATGCTTTCGGCCAGGACTGTCTTCGAAGAGATCCTCGACAACGACGAGTCGTTCCGGCTCTTCTGCTCCATCGCGGCCAGCGGTGAGTCCCAGGGCGGCTGGGAGAACGGCCGCATCGCCGCCCTCGTCCCCGAGGACGAGCGCGCGCTCGCCCCCAAGATCGCCCGGCACGGCGCCGACGAGGACAAGCACGGCAGGATCTTCAACGCCCTGATGAAGAAGCGCGGCCTGCGGCCCGTCGACGTACCGCACGAGACCGACTACACCATGCTCCTGGAGAAGCACGGCATCGGCCTCGCGCACGAGCAACTGAAGGCCGAGCGGCCGCTCACCGTGCAGGACGTCGTCACGTATCTCGCCCACAGCAGGGTCACCGAACAGCGCGCCTCCGAGCAGATGCGGCTGCTGCTCAGGTACTTCGCCGACCACCCGGACATCGGCCGCGCGGTGCGGATGATCTCCCACGACGAGGACAACCACCTGGCCTACTGCCACGAGGAGTTGCTGCGCTTCGCCCGCGCCGGGCACGGCCACGCCATCCAGCGGACCCTGCGCGAGTGCGCCCTGGCCGAGATCCGCGTCTACCGCGACGTGAGCCTCGCCGTGATGGACCACATGGGGCGCATCCTCGGATGGTCCCCGGCCAAGCGGAGACTGCTCGCCGCCGGCATCCACGGCGTGTACGGGTACGAGCGGCTCGGCGGCTGGCGGCGCATGGTCTCCCTGACGATGCCCGAGCGGCGCGACGCCCTGGGCGGGCCCGCGGCGTCGGCCCCCGAGTTCGCCTGAGCCGGGGCCGCCGCCCGCGCGCTACAGCCAGCCGCGGCGCTTGAACATCCGGTACAGGGCGACCTCCAGGACGGCCATCAGGACGATCACGGCGGGGTAGGCCCACCACCAGTGCAGCTCCGGCATGTGGTCGAAGTTCATGCCGTAGACCCCCGCGATCATCGTGGGGACCGCCGCCATGGCCGCCCACGCGGAGATCTTCCGCATGTCGTCGTTCTGGCGCACGCTCATCTGCGCCAGATGCGCCGACAGGATGTCCGTCACCAGCCGGTCCAGGCCCTCCACCCCTTCGTTGACGCGCGTCAGGTGGTCGTTGACGTCGCGGAAGAAGGGCTGCGCCGTCTCGTCCACGAACGGCACGGAGGCGCCGAAGGGGCCCGCCCCGGACAGGCGCGCGAGAGGCAGCGCCAAGGGACCCGTGGCCCGCCGGAACTCGAGGATCTGCCGCTTGAACGTGTAGATGCGGGACGCCGTGTTGCGCGAACCCCCGCCGTCCGGCGAGAACACCTCCGTCTCCAGGACCTCCAGGTCGGCCTGGAGCTCGTCGGCGACCTCCAGGTAGTGGTCCACCGAGGCGTCGGCGATCGAGTACAGGACCGCCGTCGGGCCGTGCCGGAGGACGTCCGGGTCGGCCTCCAGGCGGTGGCGCACGACGCCCAGCGGCGCGCCCTCGCCGTGGCGGACGGTCACCACGAACGAGTCGCCCACGAAGATCATGACCTCGCCGGAGGAGACCGCGTCGCTGTCCGGCTCGTACACGACCGGCTTGAGGACCATGAACAGCGAGTCGTCGTAGACCTCCAGCTTGGGCCGCTGATGCGCCTTGAGGGCGTCCTCCACGGCCAGCGGATGCAGCCCGAACTCCTGGCTGACCTTGTCGAACTCGTTCTCCGTCGGCTCGTGCAGACCGATCCACACGAACGCGTCCCCGCTCGCCCGTGCCTCGTCCAGGGCGTCGGAGAAGTCCTCGGGGCCCTCGGTCCGTCGCCCCTCGCGGTAGATGGCGCAGTCGACGATCACACCGCGCATTCTTCCCAACCTCCACACCGGACGCACCTCCTCGGGCGCTTAGGCTGAGCCGCATGCCCACGCTGATCCTCGTCCGCCACGGACGCTCCACGGCCAACACCGCGGGCCTGCTCGCCGGGTGGACCCCCGGCGTGGCCCTCGACGAGCGCGGCGCCGCCCAGGCCGCCGCGCTGCCCGAACGGCTCGCCCCGCTGCCCCTCGCCGAGGTCGTCACGAGCCCCCTGCAGCGCTGCCGGGAGACCGTGGCGCCGCTGCTCGCCGCGCGCCCCGGACTGCAGGCGCACACCGAGGACCGCATCGGCGAGTGCGACTACGGCGACTGGTCGGGCCGCAAGCTCGCCGAGCTCGCCGACGAGCCGCTGATGGAGGTCGTCCAGCGCCACCCCTCCGCCGCGGCCTTCCCGGGCGGCGAGTCCATGCGCGCCATGCAGACCCGCGCGGCCGAAGCGGTCCGCGAGTGGAACGAGCGCGTCGAGCGCGAGCACGGCGAGGACGCCGTGTACCTGATGTGCTCGCACGGCGACATCATCAAGTCGCTCGTCGCGGAGGCCATCGGGCTGCACCTCGACCTGTTCCAGCGCATCTCCGTGGAACCCTGCTCCGTCACCGTCATCCGCTACACGCGGCTGCGCCCCTTCCTCGTACGCCTCGGTGACACCGGGGACTTCGCCTCGCTCGCGCCGCGCGAGCAGCCGTCCGGCAGCGATGCCACGGTGGGGGGCGGTGCGGGCGCACCGTGATCGTCACCCGCAGTAGGGTGAAGCCGACTTGCAGTCGAATCAATGGAGACAGGACGTGTCCCGTCAGGTGTTCCTCTACGACCCGCCCGAGCGTTTCGTCGCGGGAACAGTCGGGCTGCCCGGACGGCGTACCTTCTTCCTCCAGGCCTCCGCGGGCATCAGGGTGACCAGCGTCGCCCTGGAGAAGACCCAGGTGGCCGCGCTCGCCGAGCGCATGGAGGAGCTCCTCGACGAGGTCGTGCGCCGCAGCGGCGGCAATGCCGCCGTGCCGGCCGTCGCGCCCTCCGAGATCGCCGACAGCGCGCCGCTCGACTCCCCCGTCGAGGAGGAGTTCCGCGTCGGCACCATGGCGCTCGCCTGGGACGGCGCGGAGGAGCGGATGATCGTCGAGGCGCAGGCCCTCGTCGAACTGGACGCCGACTCCGAGGACGACCTCGCCGAGGCCGAGGAGCGCCTCCTCCAGGACGAGGAGAACGGCCCGCCGATGCTGCGCGTCCGGCTCACCGGCGCGCAGGCCCGCGCCTTCGCCAAGCGCGCCCTCGACGTCGTCAACGCCGGCCGCCCGCCGTGCCCGCTGTGCAGCCTCCCGCTCGACCCGGAAGGACACGTATGCCCGCGCCAGAACGGATACCGGCGGGGAGCGTGACCGTCCAGGATCCCGTCGAGCTCCTCACCCGCGGGGAGCTGACCGTGCGCGGGCGCATCCGCGAGGCCTCGAACGCCGTGCTCTACTGCACGGTCGCGTACGAGGGCCGGGAGGCCGCCTGCGTCTACAAGCCCGTCGCCGGGGAGCGCCCCCTGTGGGACTTCCCCGACGGCACGCTCGCGCAGCGCGAGGTCGCCGCGTACGAGGTGTCGCTGGCCACCGGCTGGGACCTCGTGCCGCCGACCGTGCTGCGCCAGGGCCCGCACGGCGAGGGCATGTGCCAGCTGTGGATCGAGGACTCCGGCGACGCGGAGCTGCTCGCCCTGGTCGACGGCGAGGAGGCGGGCGAGGGCTGGAAGGCGGTCGGCCTCGCGCAGGTCGACGAGGAGCGCACGGCGCTGCTCGTGCACGCCGACGACGTACGGCTGCGGCGGCTCGCCGTCCTCGACGCGGTGATCAACAACAGCGACCGCAAGGGCGGTCATCTGCTGGCCGCCGACGGCCGCCTCTACGGCATCGACCACGGGGTCACCTTCCACGCCGAGAACAAGCTGCGCACGCTCCTGTGGGGCTGGGCGGGGGAGCCGCTGACCGACGAGGCGGTCGAGGTCCTGCGGTCCCTGCGGGACGGGCTCAAGGAGGGCGCCGCCCTCGCGGAGCGGCTCGGCGGGCTGATCACCGGCGCGGAGACCGAGGCGCTGCGCGCGCGGGTGGCGGCGCTCCTGGAGTCCGGGCGGCACCCGGAGCCGTCCGGGGACTGGCCCGCCATTCCCTGGCCGCCGGTGTGATCCGCACTGATATGTAGATCCCCACTCGTATACGGACGCCCCGTCCGGTTACGCTCATGGCATGCATGCCTGGCCCGCTTCTGAGGTCCCCGCCCTTCCCGGCAAGGGCCGCGACCTCCGGATCCACGACACCGCGACCGGCGGACTCGTCACCCTCGACCCCGGTCCCGTCGCCCGTATCTACGTCTGCGGCATCACCCCGTACGACGCGACCCACATGGGTCACGCGGCGACCTACAACGCGTTCGACCTCGTGCAGCGCGTGTGGCTCGACACCAAGCGGCAGGTTCACTACGTCCAGAACGTGACCGACGTGGACGACCCGCTCCTGGAACGCGCCAACCGCGACGGCAAGGACTGGGTCGAACTCGCCGAGGGCGAGACCGCCCTGTTCCGTGAGGACATGACCGCGCTGCGGCTCCTGCCGCCGAAGCACTACATCGGAGCCGTCGAGGCGATACCCGGCATCGTGCCGCTCGTCGAACGGCTGCGGGACATGGGTGCCGCCTACGAGCTCGAGGGCGACGTCTACTTCTCCGTCGAGTCCGACGCGCACTTCGGGGAGGTGTCCGGGCTCGACGCGGCCGCCATGAAGCTGCTCTCCGCCGAGCGCGGCGGCGACCCGGAGCGGCCGGGCAAGAAGGACCCGCTCGACCCGATGCTCTGGATGGCGGCCCGCGAGGGCGAGCCGAGCTGGGACGGCGGCTCCCTGGGCCGCGGCAGGCCCGGCTGGCACATCGAGTGCGTGGCCATCGCCCTCGACCACCTGGGGATGGGCTTCGACGTGCAGGGCGGCGGCTCCGACCTCGCCTTCCCGCACCACGAGATGGGCGCCTCGCACGCGCAGGTCCTGACCGGCGAGTTCCCCTTCGCCAAGGCGTACGTCCACGCCGGCATGGTCGCCCTGGACGGCGCGAAGATGTCCAAGTCCAAGGGCAACCTCGTCTTCGTGTCGCAGCTGCGGCGCGACGGCGTCGACCCGGCCGCGATCCGGCTCGCCCTCCTCGCGCACCACTACCGCGCGGACTGGGAGTGGACCGACTCCGTCCTGACGGAGGCCGTGGCGCGGCTCGGCCGCTGGCGTGCCGCCGTCTCCCGCCCCGACGGCCCCGCCGCCGAGGCGCTGGTCGAGGAGATCCGCGACGCCCTGGCCAACGACCTGGACGCCCCGGCCGCGCTCGCCGCGGTCGACCGCTGGGTCGCCCGCCAGGACGCCGAGGGCGGCACGGACGAGGGCGCGCCCGGCGTCGTCTCCCGCGCCGTCGACGCGCTGCTCGGCGTGGCCCTGTAGCGGTCGTCCCCGCCGAGGCCGACCGCCCTTCGGGCTCGTCCTCAGGCGCCGGACGGGCCGCGTTCCTGTCCTCTCCACCGAATGGGCCGCTCCGGAAATCCAGGAGCGGCCCATCAAAGTCCATGGCCCCGGGGCGCGTTGAGGCGCTAGACCTCCGCCATGAGATCTCCCACGCGCTTCAGATCGGTGGCCGCGGCCACCCTCCTGGGCCTCCTTGCGGTGTTCGCGGGGCCCGGCGGCGGTGCCGCCCGGGCCGCCGACGAGCCCGCGACCACCGTCGGCGACGTCACCGGATTCGCCCACGAAGGAGCCGTCTACCGGCTGTCCGCGGGCGCCGCCGAGGCCCGCGTCAGCTTCGTCTCGCCGGAGACCTTCCGGCTCGAACTCGCCCCCGACGGCACGTTCACCGACCCCACCGGCAAGGACATCGTCCTGCCGCAGGGGAAGGCGCCGCGCACCACATGGGCGGACAAGGGCGACCGGTACGAACTGAGCACCTCCCAGGTGACGCTGCGCGCCTACAAGTCGCCGCTCCGCTTCGCCCTGTACCGCGCCGACGGCAGCCGCGTCTGGGCCGAGTCCAAGGGCCTGAGCTGGACCAAGGACGCCACGACACAGAGCCTGGCGCGCGGCGCGGACGAGCAGTTCTACGGCGCCGGGATGCAGAACGGCCGGGGCAACACCTCGCACCGGGGCAAGAAGGTGGAGGTGAGCGTCGACTACGAGTGGGACGACGGCGGGCACCCCAACTCCGTCCCGTTCTACCTGTCCTCGGCCGGGTACGGCGTCTTCCGCAACACCTACGCCCCCAACACCTACGACTTCGCCGAGCCGGTGACCGCCACCGCGAAGGAACAGCGCTTCGACGCCTACTACTTCGCCGGGCGCGGGGACGATGCGGCCAAGGACGTCATCGGGCAGTACACGAAGCTCACCGGCAAGCCCTTCCTGCCGCCCGTCTACGGCATGGAGATCGGCGACGCCGACTGCTATCTGCACAACGCCAACCGCGGCGAGCGCCACACCCTGGACTCCCTGAAGGTCGCCGACGGCTACGTCGAGCACGACATGCCCAACGGCTGGATGCTCGTCAACGACGGCTACGGCTGCGGCTACGAGAACCTCGCCGAGACCTCCAAGGGCCTGGCCGAGCGCAAGATGACGATGGGCCTGTGGACCGAGGACGGCCTGGAGAAGATCGCCGACCAGGTCAAGGCGGGCCAGCGCGTCGCCAAGCTGGACGTCGCCTGGGTGGGCGACGGCTACAAGAAGGCGCTCGACGGCTGCAAGGACGCCTACCAGGGCATCGAGGACAACAGCGACGCCCGCGGCTTCACCTGGGCGCCCGAGAGCTGGGCGGGCGCGCAGCGCTGCGGCGTGCAGTGGTCCGGCGACCAGAGCGGCAGCTGGGAGTACATCCGCTGGCAGATCCCGACCTACGCCGGGGCGACCATGTCCGGGCTCGCCTACACGACGGGTGACGTCGACGGCATCTTCGGCGGCAGCCCCAAGACGTACGTACGCGACCTGCAGTGGAAGATGTTCCTGCCCGTCACCATGACGATGGACGGCTGGGCCGCCAGCGACAAGCAGCCCTTCCGCCAGGGCGAGCCCTACACTTCCATCAACCGCACGTACCTCAAACTGCACGAGTCCCTGCTGCCCTACCTCTACTCGTACGGGCACGAGGCGACCCGGACCGGTGTGGGGGCCGTGCGTCCGCTGGCCCTGGAGTACCCGGACGACCCGAAGGCCGCGACCGAGGCCGCCAAGTACGAGTTCCTGTCCGGCGAGGACTTCCTCGTCGCGCCCGTCTACCAGGACACCACCACCCGCGACGGCATCTACCTGCCCAAGGGCACCTGGACCGACTACTGGAGCGGGCGGACCTACCGGGGGCCGACCACGGTCGACGGGTACAGCGCGCCCCTGGACACGCTGCCGCTCTTCGTCCGCGGCGGCGCGACCGTGCCGATGTGGCCGGGCGGCATCCGCTCGTACGAGGACCGCACGGCGGACTCGCCGCTCGCCTGGGACATCCATCCGCAGGGCAGGTCGTCCTTCGAGCTGTACGAGGACGACGGCGTGACCCGGCAGCACCGCGCCGGGAAGTACGCCACCCAGCGCGCCGACGTGCTCGCGCCGCGCTCCGGCGCGGGGGACGTGCGCGTACGGATCGGCGCGAGCAAGGGCGAGTACGCCGGGAAGGCCGCCGCGCGGCCCTACGCGTTCACGCTGCACACCGGGGACGAGCCGAGCCGCGTCGGGCTCGGCGGGCACCGGCTGCCGCGCCTCGCCTCGAAGGCCGCCTACGACAGGGCGCGCCAGGGCTGGTACTACGACCGGCACGACCGCGGCGGCGTCGTGCAGGTGAAGACCACCGCCCAACGCACCGACCGCTCCTTCGAGCTGACGCTCGACGACACGAGCGCCGTCGGCGGCGCGGTGCCCGGGGCGCCCGCCACCGTCGGCGTTCCCGCGGGCCAGGAACTCGGCGCGGGCACGCCCGGCAAGGTCGCCGTCGACGTCACGGCCGGCACCCGGGACGCCACCGGCGTCGAGGTCTCCGTCGACGCCCCCGAGGGCTGGACCGCGGGCACCGCGAAGGCCGACCGGATCCCGGCGGGCGCCACGCGCCGCGTCGAGGTGGCGCTCACCCCGGCCAAGGACGCGGACCCCGGCGAACAGCCGCTGACCGCGACCGTCCGCCACCGCTCGGCAGCACAGGACCGCACGTCCGTCCAGCGGTTCGCGCTCGGCGTGATGCCCCAGGCGCCGGAGAAGGACACCTGGGCGAGCGACATGGTGTGGCTGAAGTCCACCAACGGCTACGGGCCCGCCGAACGCGACCGCAGCAACGGCGAGTCGGGCGCCGACGACGGCCGCACGCTGACCCTCGCGGGAAAGACGTACGAGAAGGGGATCGGCACGCACGCCGACTCCGTCGTCGAGGTCCATCCGGGCGGCCGGTGCGACCGGTTCACCGCGGACGCGGGCATCGACGACGAGATCAACGGCTATGGCGAGGTGGCCTTCTCCGTCGAGGCCGACGGGAAGGTGCTGTGGACCTCGCCGAAGGTGACGGGCGCGTCGGCGACGGTGCCGGTGGACGTCGACGTGCGCGGCGCGCGGCACGTGGAGCTGAAGGTGACGGACACCAACGGCTCCAAGAGCGGTGACCACGCGGACTGGGCCGCGGCGCGCTTCCGCTGCGCGTAGCCGCGTCGCCCTGTCCACCGGGGACGGTCGCCCTGTCCACCGCGGACATGGGAGCGGCGCCGGGCGGGAAGGACTCCGCCCGGCGCCGCCGTCTTGTCACGCGAGGAGAGGAACGCGTGCCGGGGTGGTTACTTGGTGACCACGATGGCCAGCAGGTAGCTCGGGTTGTTGGTGTCGTAGTACCCGATCACCTGCTGCCCGAAGGCGAACGCCTCCTGGACCTCGTCGTGGGTCTGCGGGTTGGGGTTGATGAACGCCCGCCAGGTGTTGTTGATGTGCAGATAGAGGATCGACGCCTGGCCGGGCAGTGGCTGGACGACGTCCCAGAACGCCGTCGCGACGCCCGACGTCAGCGCCTGGGTGCTGATCTCGGGCGCCTGCGCCTGCGGGACCTGCTCCTGGCCGAACTGCTCGAGCAGCTGCTGGAACGGCTGCTGCTGGCCGAGCTGCTGGAGCTGCTGGCGCAGGTGCTGCGGGACCTGCTGCATGCCCTGCTGGCCCTGCACGCCCTGCTGCCCCTGCATGCCCTGGCCGCCCGACGGGCCCTGCATGCCCTGCTGGGGGCTGTACTGCTGCTGCCCGTACTGCTGCTGGCCGTGCTGCTGCCCGTACTGCTGCGGCGGTGCCGTGCTCGGGCTCTGCTGGCCCTGGCCGTACTGCTGGCCGTACTGCTGTCCTTGTTGCTGGCCCAGCTGACTCATCTGCGGGGTGGTGCTCATGCGGGTGCCACCTTCCCTCAATGGTTGTGGTCCTTCAGCAGTGCTGGAGTTGCTGGTGGTGCCTCAGCCCGTGACGACCAGGCCGACGACCTCGTCGTCCGAGAACCAGACGCGTACGTCCGGCCGGCCCCCGGCGAAGGCGGCGTGCACCGCCTGCCGCGTCTCGGGGGACGGGTTGTCCAGGTTGCGCCATTCCCCGGCCACGAAGAGCCGGAGCCTCGGCGGGAGTTCCGGCGGATACGGGAGCAGTTCGTCCCAGTACCGCTCGGCCCGCCCCGAACCCACCGCCGACGGCAGCAGGTTCGTGACCGCCGCCTTGATGTCGGGGCGGTTGCCTATCCGCTGCGACGCGGGCCTGCCCGGCGCGTCCTGCTGCGGCGAGCCCGTGGAGCGCAGCACCGTGCGGGCCCGGTCCGGCGTCATCAGCTGCTGGCCGGAGGCCTTCAGCATGCCCTGCAGCGCGGCCAGGGCGCCGACGACGACCGGCGACGCGGAGGACGTGCCGGAGAACGTGTCGGTGTACCAGGCGATCTCCTCGGCGCCGCCCTGGAGATCGCCGGGCCGGTCCCAGAAGCCGCCGGTCGTGGTGGTCTCGCGGCCCCAGCCCTGCGCGTCCAGGCGGGCGCCGTAGTTGGAGAACGCCAGGCGCGAGCGGTCGGGTCCGTGGTCGCGGCCGTGCGTGCCGGGCGGCGGCGCGCCCGCGCCGACCAGGACCGCGCCGGAGGAGCGGTTGGTGGGGTTGAACGGGTTGCGCCACCAGGACGGGAAGCCGTCGGGCCGGCGTTCGTAGACCGCGTCGTCCAGCGACTCGGCGCCGTTGCCCGCCGCGCCCACGACGAGTACGCCCTTCGCGGTGGCGTAGCGGACCGCCGCGTAGTCGTCGGGCCACCACTCGATCGCGATGTAGCCCTTCTGGTCGTCGCGCGGCTCGAAGTCGAACTTCGGTCCGGGGCGGTGCAGTTCGAGCAGGATGATGTCGCCGGGGTTCAGCCGCTCGGCCGCCGCGTGGATGGTCGCCGCCGTGCCCAGCGGCTGGAAGGAGGCGGCCGCCGTCACGGCCTGCGGCGCGATGCCGGTGACGCCGAGGGTGTTGCGGTCGCCGCCGATGACGCCGATCACCGCGGTGCCGTGGTTGCGCCAGGCCAGGTCCTGGATGGGGGTGCCGATGACGACGCCCGCGAGCTTCGCGGCGAGGTCCTCGTGGCGCAGCTGCCAGGCGCCCTCGACGTCGATGACGGTGACGCCCTCGCCGGAGCCGCCGACGCGCTGCCAGGCCCAGCGGGCGTCGACGCCCTCGGGCGCCGGGTTCAGATAGCCCTGGCGGCTGGTGAAGTCGGGCGTGACGGGCATGCCCTCCTTGCGGCGCCGGGTCGCCTCGTCGAGGTCGTGCGGCTGGGTGTGCGAGGGGTCGATGCTCGCGGGTACGGCGCCCGGTTTGACGTACGCCGTGTCGATGCCCGGCAGCGCGGCCATCCGCGAGCGCAGCTCCTCGGCGCGCTCCTCACCGCCGCGCACGCGGTAGAAGAGGGCCAGGTCGGGCAGGTCCTCCTCGCCCGGGGCGGACGGCGCGGCGGCCCGCAGCCGCTCCTCGTTGCCGAACAGGGGCTCCAGGGCGAGCTGTTCGTCGGACAGGAACATGTTCAGGGCCGAGACGTCGGAGCCCGACGCCGAGCGGATCTCCCGCTCCCCGGCACGCAGCCGGGCCTCGGGCCGGGCGACGACGATCAGCTCCTGCTCGGCTCCTCGGTAGGTGAATCCCATTGCGTCGGGGCCCGGTCCACCGGCTCCGGGGTCCCGCGCCGGGTCTGCCTGGGTCATCGCTTCACCGCTCCCTTCGGTCCTTCGGGGGTGCCGTGCCGTGCGCCGCGCCGCGCCTTCGGGGCACACCCTGCTACGGGCTCGGCCGCTCGTCCACCCCTCTTTTGCGCAACTGCGTTTGAGAAGAAGTTGAAGAGGGAACCCTGTGCAATTCGGCCATGTGAAGCAGATGGGTCATGAACACCACAATGGGGCGGCATCCGTGCGGATGCCGCCCCTGGGTGTGAGGGAAGTGCTCAGTCGTCCGAGGACTCGCCGGGACCCGGTTCGTCGGTGTCCCCGTCGCCCTCCGTGGCCGGGCCGGGCCGCTGCGTGGGCTTGGGCTTCGGCGGCCGGGTGCGGTCGCTGGGCGCGTCCCGCAGGTAGGCCGCCCCGTCGCCGCCGTCGCGGCGGCGCAGATAGCGCTCGAACTCGCGGGCGATGGCCTCGCCCGACGCCTCGGGCAGCTCCGCGGTGTCCCGCGCCTCCTCCAGGGACTGGACGTACTCCGCGACCTCGCTGTCCTCGGCGGCCAGCTGGTCGACGCCCAGCTGCCAGGCGCGCGCGTCCTCGGCCAGCTCGCCCAGCGGGATCCTGAGGTCGATCAGGTCCTCCAGGCGGTTGAGGAGTGCGAGCGTGGCCTTCGGGTTCGGCGGCTGCGAGACGTAGTGCGGGACGGCCGCCCAGAGGCTGACGGCGGGGACGCCCGCGTGCGTGCACGCCTCCTGGAGGATGCCGACGATGCCCGTCGGGCCCTCGTACTTGGTCTCCTCCAGGTCCATGGTGCGCGCCAGGTCCGGATCGGACGTCACGCCGCTGACCGGGACGGGGCGGGTGTGCGGGGTGTCGCCGAGCAGCGCGCCCATGATCACCACCAGCTCGACGCCCAGTTCGTGCGCGAAGCCCAGGATCTCGTTGCAGAACGAGCGCCAGCGCATCGACGGCTCGATCCCGCGGACCAGGACGAGGTCGCGCGGCTTGTCGCCGCCGACGCGGACCACCGAGAGCCGGGTCGTCGGCCACGTGATCTTGCGCACTCCGCCGTCCAGCCAGACGGTCGGGCGGTTGACCTGGAAGTCGTAGTAGTCCTCGGCGTCCAGCGCCGCGAACACCTCGCCCTTCCACTCCTTGTCGAGATGCGCGACCGCGGTGGAGGCGGCGTCGCCGGCGTCGTTCCAGCCCTCGAACGCGGCCACCATGACCGGGTCGACCAGCTCGGGTACCCCCTCGAGCTCGATCACCCAGGCCTCCTTCCGACGTTCCCTTGCGTACGCCCCAACCTTACGGCGTCGGCGGGGCCCGTCCGCAGCCCCCTTGCGTGGGGGAGTGCGTGATCACTGCCCATCCACACCGCCGGGAAACGGCCGCGTCACAGCGTCGAACGCAGCCACTGCTCCACGCTCGCGATGTGCACCGTCGCCCACGATCTCGCCGCCTCGGCGTCGCGGTCCCGCAGGGCGGTCAGGATCGCCCGGTGCTCGTGGAGCGTGCGGCTCACGGCGTCCTCCTGGGTCAGGCCGCGCCAGACGCGGGCCCGGGTGGTGGGCCCGGAGAGGCCGTCGAGCAGGGAGCACAGGACGGAGTTCCCGGCGCTCTGCACGATGCCGCGGTGGAACTCCAGGTCGCAGGCGACCAGCTCCTCCACCGAGGGCGCCTCGCCCAGCGCGTCCAACTGTGCGGTCAGCGCGTCCAGTTCGGCCTCGGTGATGTGAGCCGTGGCCATCGCCGTGGCCGCCGGTTCGAGGATGCGGCGCACCGCGAGGAACTCCAGGACGGTGTCGTCCCGGTGGAAGTCGACGACGAAGCTCAGGGCCTCCAGGAGGAGTTGGGGGTCCAGGCTCGTCACGTAGGTGCCGTCGCCCTGGCGTACGTCGAGGATCCGGATCAGGGAGAGCGCGCGCACGGCCTCGCGCAGGGAGTTGCGGGAAAGGCCGAGCTCGGCGGCGAGTTCGCTCTCCTTGGGCAGCCGGTCGCCGGGGCGGAGCGCGCCGGAGACGATCATGCCCTTGATCTTCTCGATGGCCTCGTCGGTGACAGCCATGGGGACCTCGCCTCACGTGTCAAAATGCGGGAAAGACATCGGATGTATCAGGCGATTATGACCCCTGGCGCGGCCGCCCCGCAGGTGAGTACGGGGATTGGCCCATTTCTTTGAGGGCTAAGATTTCCTCACGGATCCCGGTGGACCGCCGGGCGGTCCACGGAGGGCGGACGGCACATGGCAGGGAAGAAGGCGGCGCACCAGCCGGACGCGGTCGCGTCGATCATCGACGACTGGGCGCGCGAGCGGCCCGACCTCGACACCTCGCCCCTGGAGGTCCTCGCCCGGCTGCACCGCACCTTCATCCGCTACAACACCCGCCTCACCGGCGCGATCGAGCGGCACGGCCTCGCGGTCGCCGGGTTCGACGTGCTCACCGCGCTGCGCAGGGCCGGTGCCCCCTACCGCCTCACGGCGGGACAGCTGGCCGACTCCGGTCTGGTCTCCTCGGCCGGGGTCACCCTGCGCATCGACCGCCTGGAGAAGGACGGCCTGATCGTGCGCGAGCGCGACGCCGAGGACCGCCGCGTCGTCTACTCACGGCTCACGGACGCCGGACTCGCCAAGATCGACGAGGTCTTCGCCGAGCACCTCGACAACGAACGCCGGATGCTCGGCGGACTCTCGCCCGCCGAGCGCCGGCAGCTGGCCCGTCTGATGTCCAAGCTGGAGCGGTCCATCACCGACTCCGACCAGGAGGAGACGGGCGGGTCTCACGCGGGCGAGGCCTGAGCCTCGGCCTGCGCGCGGTACATGCGGCGCAGCCGCACCACGCCCAGGTCGTGCTGGTAGAGGTTCTCCCGCTGGTCGGCGTCGGCCGGCATGGCCTCCAGGATCTCCCGGTCCTGTTCGAGGACCTGCCAGTGGCGCTCCTCGATGAGCGTCTTGTAGAGGAAGCGCCAGGTGTCGCGCTGCCAGCCCCGCACGCGCCGGTAGCGCCAGAAGAAGACGCCGGTGCGCACCTCGTCGACCGGGCAGACCATGCCGACGATCCCGAACGGGCCGCCGGGGCCCGCCGACGGCGGATAGGGGATGGTGAGGTCGACCCAGTCGACCCCGGTGCGGCACAGCTCCACCCAGTCGAAGTTGACGCCCCGCTGGTCGGTCTTCTCGAAGAAGTAGCCGCGCTCCGTCTCGCGGATGCGGAACTTCGCGGTGGTGTCGCCGTCGTACATCGTGTGCGACTCGTGGTGCAGGAACGCGCCGTGCATCGGGTCGAGCAGGTTCTCCACCGCGAACCGCCACGGTCCGTTCCACTCCGCGTAGCACAGGATCGCGTCGACGTCGGGGTCGGTGAGCGGCTCGGGCAGCGTCAGTTCGGCCGGTTCGGGGTGGCGCTCGTCGCCGAAGTACGCGAGGACCGCGCCGCCGACCTCGCGCACGGGCAGCGACGCGACGAGCTTCTTGCCCTCCAGGTTGCAGCCCGGCAGGCCCGGCACGGACGAGACGGTGCCGTCGGTCTCCACCTCCACGCCGTGGTACCAGCACGCCACCCGGTCGCCCAGGTGCTTGCCCAGCGAGAGGGGCGCGCCGCGGTGCGGGCAGCGGTCGGCGAGCATCGCCAGGGTGCCGTCGGAGCGGCGGAACAGCAGCCACTGCTCGCCGAGCGCGGTCACCCTGCGCATCGCGCCGGGCGCGACGAAGGAGGAGGGGACGACCGGATGCCACTGGTTGCGCAGGCCGGTGGCGTAGATGTGGTCGGCGGAGTCGTGCACGGACAGCGTCATCTCAGGCTCCCAGTCGGTTCATCTCGGCGCGGAAGGACTCCTCGGTCCAGGGGGCGCCGTCGGGCGCGTGGACCTGACGGGCATTCAGCCCGCGGACGACGTGGTCGAGTTCATGGCCTTCCTTGGTGAAGATCTCTTCGAGGGTGGCGGCCAGCTTGTACTCGTACGGGCTCGGCTCGCGCGTACGGGACTGGTGGACGTCCAGGTAGGGCCAGGTCGTGGTCATGGATGCCTCCGAGGGGGTCACAGGTCGAGGACGAGGCGGCCCGCCGCGCGGCGCGAGACGCAGATCATCATCGAGGCGTTCGCGGCGTGCTCCGCCTCGCTGAGCAGGAAGTCACGGTGGTCGGGCGTGCCGTCGAGCACACGGGTCTCGCAGGACCCGCAGATGCCGTCCCGGCAGGAGCTGTTCACGTCGAGCCCGGCGGCCTCGGCGGCTTCGAGGACGGAGGTGTCCGCGCCGACGGACAGCGTCACGCCCGAGCGCCGGCACTCCACCTCGAAGGCCGCGTCGTCGCCGGCGCGCGGGGCGGCCGGCGCCGCGAAGCGCTCCACGCGCAGCCGCTCGGCCGGGCAGCGCTCCTCGACGGCGGCGAGCAGCGGCTCGGGTCCGCAGCAGTACACGAGCGTGCCCTCCGGCGGCCCCGCGGCGCCGCCGAGCGCCTCGGCGAGGTCGATGTGCCCCCGCTCGTCCCGCGGCACCAGCGTCACCTCCCCGCCGAGCGCCGCGAGTTCGTCGGTGAACGCCATCGAGTCGCGGGTCCGCCCGCCGTACACGAGTCGCCAGGGCACCGCGCGCCGTGCCGCCTCGCGGGCCATCGCCAGGATCGGGGTGATCCCGATGCCGCCCGCGACGAAGACGTAGCCGGGCGCGTCCTCCAGCGCGAAGTGGTTGCGCGGCCCGGCCACCGTGACCGTCTGGCCGGGGCGCAGCCGTGTGTGGACGTATCGCGAACCCCCGCGCGAGGACGGTTCGTTCAGGATGCCGACGCGGTACGCCGCCGTGGACCGGGGATCCCCGCACAGGCTGTACTGCCGCACCTGCCCGCCCACATGGACGTCGAGATGCGCGCCGGGCTCCCAGGCGGGCAGCGGCTTGCCGTCGGGGTGGACCAGCTCGACGGAGAGCACGCCCTCGGCCTCCCACGTCATCCGGCGCACCCGCAGGTCCAGGGTCGTCTCTGGTGAGGTCATGGCTGCGGCCTCCCTACGCGGGGATCTTCACGGGCGGGGTGAACGGGCTCTTCATCGGGCCGAGCGCGGCGAGGTCCACCTCGACGAGCACCGGCCCCTGCGACGCCACGGCCTCGGCCAGGACGGGCCCGGCGTGCTCGGCCGCACCGATCCGCCGATACGGCACGTCGCAGGCGCGGGCCAGGAGCGCGAAGTCGGGCGTGGCGAGGTCGACACCGGAGCGGCGCCCGCCGTAGCGGTCCTGCATGTTGCGCAGCACGCCGTAGCCGCCGTCGTTGAAGACGACCAGCGTCAGGCGCGGCCGCTCCTGGGCGAGGGTGAGCAGCTCGCCGAGGTGCACCGCGAGCCCGCCGTCGCCCGCGAGGACCACGGTGGGCGCGCCGGGCCGGGCGAGCGCCGCGCCGATGCCCATGCCGAGGCCCTGCCCGATGCCGCCGCCGCGCGGGAAGACGTTGTCGCGCGGGTCGTACATCTCCAGGAGCCGGTTGCCCCAGCTGCTGGAGGCGATGGTCACGTCACGGGCGACGACCGCCTCGCGGGGCAGCGCGGCCCGCAGCGCGTCGCAGATCGCCGCCTGGGGTCCGATGGCCTCGCGCAGGTCCGCCCGCACCTCCTCGCGCACGGCGGTGATCCGCCGGCCCCAGCCCGGCTCCGCGGTGGTGCGGCGGGCGTACGGCAGGAGCGCGCCGAGCACGTCGGCCGCGTCGCCGCACAGGCCGTGCGCGGCCGGGTACACCCGCCCCAACGAGGCGGGGTCGACGTCGATCTGGACGTGCGCGGCGGGCAGTTCCAGGGCGTAGTCGGCGGTCTCGTTGGACCGGAAGTGCGTGCCGACGCTCACCAGGACGTCGGCGTCGGCGAGCAGCGCGCGGCCCGCCGGGGCGGTCGCGAAGTTCCCGACGACCCGAGGATCGTCCTCGGGCACCACCCCGCGCCCCGAGTTGGACGTGAGCAGCCCCGCCCCGGTGGCGGTGAGCAGCGCGTCGAGCGCGGAGCCCGCGCGCGCCGCGCCGCCGCCCGCCCAGACCAGGGGCCGCCGCGCCGAGGCCAACAGCTCGCCCGCGGCGGCCAGTTCGGGCCCTTGCGGAGCCGTGAAGAGCGGCTCCGGGAGGTCGAGGACGGCGTCGGTCTGCGCCGCGTACTGCAGGTCGACGGGCCACTCCACGCTCGCCGGGCCGCCCGGCGCGGCGAGCGCGGCGCGGGCCGCCTCGCGCAGCACCCGGCCCGCGTCGGCGGCCGACGGCACGGTCGCCGCGTACGCGGAGACGGCCCTCAGCATGCCCAGCTGGTCCTTGGTCTCGTGGATGAAGCCGCGCCCGCTGCCCAGGTAGCGGCTCTCCACCTGGCCGGTGACGTGCAGCACGGACGTGCCCGCGCTGAGCGCCTCGATCAGCGACCCCGCGGCGTTGCCCGCGCCGGTGCCGGTCGAGGTGAGGGCGCAGCCCAGCGAGCCGCGTGCCCGGCCGTGCGCGTCGGCGGCGTTCACGGCGGTCGCCTCGTGCCGCACGGGCACGAAGCGCAGCTCGCGGTCGACGGCCTCGACGAGCGGCAGATTGTGCACGCTGACGATCCCGAAGACCGTGTCGATGCCGAGTTCGCGCAGGACGGCGACGAGGAGATCGCCTCCGTTGTCGTAACGCATGAGGGGCTCCTCAGAGGATGCCGCGGCCGACTCCGCCGCAGACGTCGATGCTGGTTCCTGTGATGTAGGAGGCGCGCGGCGAGAGCAGCGCGAGGATCGCGTACGCCACCTCCTCGGCCCGGCCGAGCCGCCCGAGAGCCACGCCCCGGTCGGCGGCGAGCTCCGCCTGCCAGTCCTCGTAGGACAGGCCGGAGTCCGCGGCGGCGTGCCGGCGCGTCCACTGGCCGGTGTCGATGAGGCCCAGGCACACGGAGTTGACGCGGACGCCGTCCGCGGCGAGTTCCTGGGCCAGGGACACGGAGAGGTTGAGGATGCCCGCGCGGGCGGCGCTGGTGGTGATGAGGCGGGGCTCGGGCTGCTTGGCGAGGACGGCGTTGACGTTCACGACGGACGCCGCGCCGCTCGCGCGCAGATACGGGCGGGCGGCTTGCAGCGGGTGCAGGACCCCCGCGAACTTCAGCTCCAGCTCGTCGCGCCAGTCGGCCTCGACGGTCTCGGCCAGGCGCTTCATGCGGGACTGCCCGGCGTTGTTGACGAGTCCGTCGAGCCGCCCGCCGAACGCGTCGGCGGCGCGGTCCACGAAGGCGCGCACGGCGTCGGCGTCGCGCACGTCGCACACGGCCGTGAACAGGCGCTCGTGGTCGCCGATCCGCCGGAGGCGTTCGGCGTCGCGCCCGCAGGCGGCGACGTTCGCGCCCTCGTCGAGCAGGGCGCGGACCGTGGCCAGGCCGACGCCCGAGCTGCCGCCGGTGACCAGGACGGTCCGGTCGGCGAGGCCCAGATCCATGACTGATGGCTCCTGTGGGTCAGTGGGTGGTGAAGCCGCCGTTGACGGCGATCACCTGTCCGGTGAGGTAGCGGGACTCCTCGGAGAGGAGGAAGGCGGCGAGGCCGACCACGTCGTCGGGCCGCTGCGGGCGCGGGATGGCCCGGTTCGCGCGGTACAGGTCGTGCCGCTCGGCGGGCACCGACTCGGTGGCCTCGCACTCGGTGAGCCCCGGCGCGAGCGCGTTGACGGTGATGCCGCGCTCGCCGAGCTCCCGTGCCATCGCCCGGGTCAGGGCGATGACGGCGCCCTTGGAGGCGATGTAGTGGGCGAGGCGCGGTGAGCCGTACAGGGCCGCGTCGGAGACGATGTTGACGATGCGGCCCACGGGGCCGAACAGCGGGTGCAGCGCCTTCGCCACCAGCCAGGGCCCGCGCGCGTTGACCGTCATCAGCCGGTCCCACGCCGCGACGTCGATGTCCTGGAACTCCTTGCCGCCCACGCCGTTGGCGAGCGCCGCGTTGTTGACCAGGCCGTACAGCGGGCTCATGTCCCCGAGGAAGGAGGCCAGTTCGTCGACCGAGGCGGGGTCGGCGACGTCGCAGCGCACGAAGCGGGCGTCGAGCCCCTCCGCCCGCAGCTCCCGCGCCGCCCCCTCGCCGCGCCCGGCGTCCAGCTCGGCGACGACGACCCGGAAGCCGTCGGCGCCCGCCCGGCGGGCCATGGCCAGTCCGAGGCCGCGGCCCGCCCCGGTGACCACGACGGTCCGTGGATCAGTCACGGGTGACGCCGTGCATCGGGGAGTACTCGGGGTACGACGGCACCTGCGGCTTTCGCGTGCCGATGACGACGCAGAACAGCGCGTCGGTGTCGCCCTCGTTCTTCAGGGAGCGGGTCACCCCGGCCGGCACGACGATCATGTCGCGGTAGCCGAGCGTGCGGTACTCGACCTCGTCGGGGCCGCGGTGCACGCCGACGCGGACCTCGCCCTCCAGGACGAAGAAGGCCTCCTCGACGTCGTGGTGGGTGTGGGCGGGGCCCTCGGCGCCGGGCGGCAGGAGCATGTTGGAGAAGGTGAAGCCGCCCGAGGGCAAGATCCGGCTGTCGCTCTCGTGGTTGCCGGTGGCGCCGGAGCCCACGTAGCGGATCTGGCCGCGGCGGTACTGCGGCCCGGCCTTCTCCTGGAAGGAGAGCGTGTCGAAGTCGGCGACGCGGGAGGCCTTGGTGGCGATGAGGGAGTCGGTGTACGCGGCGAGGTCGCCGCCGTTGTCGTACTGGGTGGTGGTCAGCGGCATGGTGTGAGCCCTTCGTGATGGGTGGTGCGCAGGTGGTGGTCCGTCAGGCGGTGACGATGTGCAGGTGGGACAGGACCCAGGCGTTGAACCGCTCGGGCTGCTCCTGATTGGCCAGGTGACCGGCGTCCTTGACGATCACGTAGGCGGTCTTGTGCAGGGCCCCGGCGACGGCCTGGGAGGCCTCGACGCCGGTGACCCGGTCCTGGTCGCCGCAGACGACGAGGACGGGCGCGGTGATCGCGGGGAGCTCGCCGCGCAGATCGGCGGCGGCCATCGACTCGGCGGCGTACGCGTAGCCGGGCAGCCGCACCGCGGCGGCCATGGCGGCGACGGCCCGCTCGACGAGCGCGTCCGGCGCGTCCGGCGACAGGAGCCGGGGGCCGCGCCGCTCGGCGAAGGCCCGGGGCCCCAGCTCGGCCAGCTCGGCGGCCCGCCGCCGCATGCCCGCCGCCTTCTCGGGGTCGGTCCCCGAGCCCGCGCTGGAGTCGGCGACGATCAGCGAGTCCACGAGATCCGGGTGGCGCACGGCCAGCCGCAGGGCGATGACGCCGCCCCACGAGACGCCGAGCACGTGCGCCGAGGGACCGTACGACCGGATCAGGTCCGCGGCCGCGTCCGCGAACCCGTCGAGGTCCAACGGCCCTTCCGGATCGGGGGAGTTGCCGTATCCCGGCGCGTCCCAGGCGACGACCCGGGCGTGTGCGGCGAGCCCGGCGAGCTGCGGCGCGAACGCCGCCGACGAGGAGCCGATCCCGTGCAGGCACACCAGCAGGGGGCCGCTCGCACCGGCCTCCTCGACGTGCACGGCGGTCACAGGATCTGTCCCGAGCGGCCGGCGAGCGCCGCCAGCGAACGGAGCACCGCGTACGGCACGACCTGGCTGGTCGCCGGGTTGCCCGGGTCGGGCCGGTGCGCGACGTCGAAGCGGTACGCGCCGTGCTCGCCGGACGCCTCGACGACGTGCCGGGTGAGGGACGCCCCCGGATCGGCGACGACCCGGACCCGCACGGCGTCGAGGTCGCCGACGGCCAGGGCGACCGAGGCCGCGACGTTCGTCGACCTGGGGAACTTCGCCGGTACGTCGCGTGCGGTGCCGGACATGACCTCGACCGGCCCGGTCGCCGACCGCATGCGGGCCAGCAACTCTGCGTCCATCCACGGCTGTTCGAGCGTGGCGGGCAGCTTGGTGGTGGTCAGCCGCACGTCGTCCAGCGGGCCGAGCGCGCGCACTGCCTGGAGCAGGTCGAGTCCGCCGACCGCGCCGCCCGTGAAGTACACCCGGCCGGGCCCGGCGGCGAGCAGTCGCTTGGCCGGCTCGTCGTCGGTGAGGGCCCCGGTCGAGGCGACGAGCAGATCGGTCCCGGAGGCCAGGACGCGCTCGCCCCACTCCCGTACGACCCCCTGGCCCGCCGCCTCCACGATCAGGTCGCAGCGGTGCAGGGCCTCGTCGAAGGGGACCTGCGGCGCGGGGGCCGCCTCGCCGAGCGGGCGGTTGTCGACGACGCACACCAACTCGGCCCCGGGGACGGCCCCTTGGGCCAGGGCCGTGCCGACGACGCGGCCGATGGCGCCCCAGCCGACGAGTCCCACCGCGAGCGTGTTCATCCCTGGCTCCCTTCCGGCGAACCGGCCATGTGACACCGGATCTCCTGCGACGGCGGACCCGCCGTGCCCCACAGGTCGGACAGCTCCGGGACGCGGCGCCACACCCGGGCGATCCAGCGGTCCTCGACGACCTGCGCGACCTCGGAGGTGTACTCGCACACGAGCCCGGTCGGATCGGTGAAATAGGAGAAGGTGTTGTTGCCGGGCCCGTGCCGGCCCGGACCCCACTGCGGGACGATCCCGTGGTGGCGCAGCCGCCCCAGGCCCCGCATGAAGTGGTCGAGTGAACTCATCTCGTACGCCACGTGGTTGAGGGACACCCACTCGGCCTGGTTGAACGCGACGCAGTGGTGGTCGGCGTTGCACCGCAGGAACGCCATCTGGTGCTCGGACCAGTCCGAGACCCGCAGGCCGAGCACGTCGCGGTAGAAGGCGACGGAGGCGTCGATGTCGGGGGTGTTGAGGACGGCGTGCGTGACGCCCACGGGCACCGCGCCGTCCCGGCCGCGCGGTGCCACCGCCCAGGTGTCGGCGGACAGCTCGATCACGCGGCCCTCGTGGTCGGCGAAGCGCAGGCCGTGGCCGCCGCCCACCTGGTCGAGCGGTCCGGGGCCCGCGAGCAGCGCGATCCCGCGCGCCTCCAGGCGCCGCGCGGCCTCGTCGACCTCGGCGGGGGTGGCCACCGCGAAGGAGAGCCGGCCGAGCCCGGTGCGGTCGGAGCGGGTGAGCTGGAGCGCGTGGTGCTCCTCGCCGGTGCCGCGCAGCCAGCTCGCGCCGCGCTCGGCCTCGACGACCTCCAGGCCCCAGGCGTCCTCGTAGAAGTCGGTGGCCTGGGTGAAGGCCGGGGTGAGCAGCTCGACGGAGCGCAGGGCGCGCAGCCGGGCTATCGGGGGGTGGGACATCGGAACTCCGGTGGGTGTGGTCAGTGGGCCCAGGGCAGCGGGGTCTCGGCGGTGCCCCAGTACAGGGACTTCTGGCGCTGGTAGGAGCGGATGCCGTCCCGGCCCTTCTCCCGGCCGAGGCCGCTGTCCTTCGTGCCGCCGAAGGGGGTGGAGATGCTGAACTGCTTGTACGTGTTGACCCAGACGGTCCCCGCGTCGACGCGGCGCGCGATCCGCCGGGCGGCCCGGTGGTCGCGGGTCCAGATGCCGCAGGCCAGGCCGTACACGGAGTCGTTGGCCTGGGCGACCAGGTCGTCCTCGTCGGCGAAGGGCAGCGCGACCAGGACGGGGCCGAAGATCTCCTCCTGGCAGGTGCGCGCGGAGTTGGGCAGCCCGTCCAGGACGGTCGGCAGGTAGTACGCGCCGTCCGCGTACGCCGGGCCTTCGGGCGCCGCCCCGCCGCACAGCACGCGCGCGCCCTCCGCGCGGGCGCGGTCGACGTATCCGGCGACCGCGTCCCGGTGCGCGTGGTGGACGAGCGGCGCCACCTGGGTGTCGGGGTCGGTGCCGGGGCCGACGCGCAGTTTCCGCACGCGCTCGACGAGTTCGCCGACGAAGTCCGCGTACAGCTCCCGCGCGACGAACAGGCGCGACCCGGCGACGCAGGACTGCCCGCTGGAGGAGAACACCCCGAACATCACCCCGGCCAGGGCCAGTTCGACGTCGGCGTCGGCGAGGACGACCGTCGGCGACTTGCCGCCCAGCTCCAGGGAGACGGGCATCAGCTTCTCGGCGGCGGCGTGCGCGATGGCGCGGCCCGTCGTGGTGCCGCCGGTGAAGGTGACCTTGCCGACGCGCGGATCCCGCACGATCGCGTCGCCGACCACGCTGCCGCGTCCCGGCAGCACCGACAACAGGCCCGGTGGAAGGCCGAGTTCGCCGAGGGCCCGGCTGACCAGGCGGCCCAGCGCGAGCGAGACGAGCGGGGTCCACTCAGCGGGCTTGAGCAGCACCGCGTTGCCGCCGGCGAGGGCCGGGGCGAGCTTCTGCGCGTCGCTTGCGACGGGGGAGTTCCAGGGGTTGACGGCGCCGACGACGCCGATCGGCTCGTGGACGCTGAGGGTGACGTAGGCGCCGCGCGCCGGGGTGATCGCCTCCTCGGCGGTCTCCAGGGCGGCCGCCGTGTAGCGGAAGGTCCCTGCGGCGCTGGCCACCAGAGCACGGGTCTCGGCGAGTGCCTTGCCGGTGTCGGCCGTCTGCAGCGCGGCCAGTTCCTCGGCGTCCTCCTCGATCAACGCGGCGACGCGGTACAGGAGTCGGGCCCGCTCGTGCGGCAGCAGCTCGCGCCAGCGCGGGTCGGCGGCGGCGCGGGCCGCGCCCTCGGCGGCCTCGGCGACCTCCTCGGCGGTGACGGCGTGCACGGTGGCGAGCACGCGGCCCGTGGCGGGGTCGACGGTGTCGGCGGGGGCGCCCGCGCCGCGCCGCCAGCGGCCCGCGATGAGGGCTTCGTCTGCGGGTGTTCGGGGCATGCGGATGCCTCCTTGCGGAGTGGGGCGGTCGGCCGGGGGAGCGGGGAAGGAACGGGCGGGCGCCGGGAGTTGGCGGGGCGTCCGGGCAGGCACCGGGAATCCGGTGCACTTGAGCAAGCGCTAGAAATCTAAGGGCTTAAATATCTGCGGCGCAAGACCCTGCCGTCGAACATTCCTCGACGATTTCCCTGTACAGACCCTTGACGTGCTCCGGCGTGCGGACGGTACAACTTAAGCGCTAAGAGACTTTGCGCTTATGCGCCTCTCCGATCGGGCCGCCCGCCACCCCCATGGG